>NZ_JBFAOV010000005.1:0-397904 GCF_040675375.1 Nonomuraea sp. NPDC049607 | reverse complement strand
CACCTGGCCCGCATGGAACTCCGCACCGCACTCGACGTCTGGCTCCAACGCATCCCCACCTTCACCCTCGCCGACCCCGACGCCGTCACCTGGGCCGCCAGCCAGGTACGCGGTCCCCGAACCCTGCCGCTGCGCATCGGCTGACCCTAAGTGGACGATGGCCTTCCGGTTAGTGTAGAACTGGGAGCCGGCATTCGTTCAGGGGGTACGTGATGATCGTGGTGACGGGCGCGACGGGCACGATCGGGCGTGCGCTGACGCAGGAGCTGGGCGGCGCGGTGCGGGCCGTGGTGCGGCGCGCGGAACAGGGCGTGGAGCTGGGCTGCGACTACGTGGTCGGCGACCTGGAGAGGCCGGAGAGCATCCCGGTCGAGCCGGGTGACCGGCTCTTCCTCAACAGCGCGCAGTGGCCCGGCTTCGTGCGCGCCCACCGGGCGGTCATCGACCACGCGGCGGCCTCGGGGGCGGCCCAGGTGGTGACGGTCTCCGTGCGCGGCGTCACGCCGGGCAGCCTGCTCGGGTTCGGGCTGCACGGACAGGTCGACGAGCATCTCAAGGCGTCCGGGGTGCCGTGGTTGATCCTGGCGCCTGTCGGCTTCATGCAGAACCTCGCGGGCGACGTCGACGAGGAGGGGCGGATCTTCGGCTCGTACGGCGGCGGCAGGGTGGGGTACATCGACGCGCGTGACATCGCGGCGGTAGCGGCGGCGCTGCTCACCCGTCCTGTCGGGGCGGACGCCGTCCACGAGTTGACCGGGCCGGCGGCGCTCACCCATGACGAGATCGCCGCCGAGCTCACCCGGGCGTTCGGCCGGGACGTGCGGTACGTGGACCTGCCCGTCGAGGAGGCCGCCGCGCACCTGGAGCGGCGCGGCATGCCCGCTCCCGCCGCCCGCGACCTGGCCACCCTGATGTCGCAGCTCGGGGACGGGCGCTGGGCGACCACGACCACGACGGTGGCCGACATCCTGGGCCGCCCGCCGCGTTCGCTGCGCGAGTTCCTGGGATAGAGCCGAGCGGCGCCGTGCCGTCACTGGTGGGGCAGGTCGACGCCGGCCGCGCGCAGTTCCGCTTCGACCAGGGCGTTCAGGCGGGCGATGGACGGCTCCCGGCCTTCTCCGTGGTGGTTGACCAGCCCGTAGCGGGCGGCGGCGTCCGGCTGCCTGCCGAACCCCTCCGGCATGTCGTGCGCCGCCCGTCCGGCCAGCAGCTTGGCGGCCAGGGCAGCGGCCAGGTGCTCGATCCGGGGGTCGTCCGGGTCCCAGGCCCTGGCCTCCAGGCCGCGCTTGGTCAGCTCGACGAGCTCGGGGTCGTCCAGCGAATGTTCGAGCCGGGTCAGGAAGCTGTCGAAGATCGCCGGGATCAGCGCCCTGGCCAGCACCAGGGCCTCCCGCTGGGTGGCCACGTATTCGGCGTCGAAGCCGAGGGCGGCCAGCCGGTCCAGGACCGCGCAGGCCCGGTCGGGCAGCAGGACCCGGTCGCCGTGGGCGAGCCGGTGCAGCGTGTCGCGGCGGGCGACCAGGTCGTCGATGCGTTCGGTCAGCCTGCGACGGACGTCGTCCAGGGCGGCGGCGAAGCGCTCGGGATCGGCGTCGAGCAGGTCGCCGATCTCGGCCAGTGGCACACCGGCCGCGGCGACGGTCCGGACCTGGACCAGCCGGAGCAGGTCGGCCGACCGGTAACGCCGGTAGCCGGAGCCGTCCCGGTCCGGCTCGGGGACCAGGCCGAGCCGGTGGTAGTGCCGCACGGTCTTGACGGTGACGCCGACGAACGCCGCCGCCTGACCGATCGTGAGCCCGTCCACCATCGGCTCAGCGCTCCTCGGGCGGGACGTACGCATTCACAGAGGTGAGAGTAGCGCGCGTCTGCGGCGATTCATCACCTACGTCTCGTCCGCCAGGTCGCCGGCGGCAGGAGTTGACCTTGACCTTGGGTCAGGGTCCAGGCTCGTCGCACGGCCGTCCCGAAGGCCCCCGATGGCCCCCGATGGCCCGCCATCGCGCCTTCGAGCCGTGCCGGACGACGACCATCACGAGACGAAGGACGACCGATCATGACGACTGGGAACGACACCGGCTTCTCCTCGGCGGGGCTGCGCCGGCTGCGCGAGGTGCTGGCGCGGCACGTCGAGTCCAAGCGCATCCCCGGGCTGGTGGCCCTGGTCAGCCGGGGCGAGGAGACGCACGTGGAGGCGATCGGGACGATGCGGCACGACGGTGGCCCGCCGATGAGCCGGGACACGATCTTCCGGATGGCCTCCGTGTCCAAGCCGGTGACGATGGCGGCGGCGATGGTCCTGCTGGACGAGTGCCGGCTGCGGCTGGACGACCCGGTGGACCCCTGGCTGCCCGAACTGGCCGACCGGCGGGTGCTCAGGCGGCCCGACGGCCCGCTGGACGACACCGTGCCGGCGCGGCGGCCGATCACCGTACGGGACCTGCTGACCTCCACGTTCGGCCTCGGCGTGGACTTCGCGCTGCTGGACGCCCCGATCAGGGCCGCGATCTTCGAGCGCACCGACTACGGCGTGGCGTCCGGGCCGGCGCCCCACCCGGACGAGTGGATGCGCCGGCTCGGCGAGCTGCCGCTGTCGTACCAGCCGGGGGAGCGGTGGCAGTACGACCTCAGCAACGAGGTGGTCGGCGTGCTCGTCTCCAGGGTCGCGGGCCGGTCCCTGGAGGCGTTCCTGCGCGAACGCGTCCTCGATCCGCTGGGCATGAAGGACACCGCCTTCCACGTGCCCGCCGACAAGATCGACCGGCTGCCGCCCCTGTACGGGCCCGACCCGCGGACCGGGGAGTTCCTGGTCTGGGACGAGGCGGCGGGCGGCAGGACCAGCCGGCCCCCGGCCTTCCAGGGCGGTGGCGGCGGGCTGGTCTCCACCGTGGACGACTACCACGCCTACTTCCGGATGCTGCTGAACCACGGCGTGCACGGCGGCGAACGGATCCTGTCCCGGCCCGCCGTCGAGCTCATGACCACCAACCGCCTCACCCCCGGCCAGCAGGCCGCCCGGGACGCCATGTACAGGGACTTCGTCCACCTGTCGTCCGGCCAGGGGCTGCACGGCGGATGGGGCTTCGGGATGGCGGTGCGCACCCACCGCGGCGACCACGCCTCCGTCGGCCAGTTCGGCTGGGACGGCGGAACCGGCACCACCGCCTACGCCGACCCGGCCGAGGGGCTCACCGGCATCCTGCTCACCCAGGTCGGGATGTCCACCTTCGACTCGATCCATCTCATCCACGACTTCTGGACGACGCTCTACCAGGCCATCGACTCCTGAACCGACACCCCGTCCCAGCCGGAGGGCGACGGCTGGGACCGCTTCTGGCCTGGCGCGACCCGCTCTCCCGAGATCGTCGCGCTCAGCGCCCCAGCCCCGGCACCACGTTCAGGCCGTCCTCGCGCACGGCGAACACTTCCCTGCTCCTGCCCGTCCGCACATCCACTGCGTAGACCACCGGCGCGGACGCGCGCGAGGACTCGGGGCCGGCCGGCACGGTCACCCCCGTGGCGTTCAACCAGCTCCCGAGCCGCGAAGGACGGAATCCCTCACTAGGCGGGAGCGCGCGGAGCCTTGTCACCGGTTGAAGTGTCGTCTTCGGTCGTGGAGGTTTCTCCGGTGAAGCGGCGCAGCTCCGGGCTGAGCGCGGCCACAGCGGCGGTCAGGGCGAGCAGTCCGCCCAGCACGACGAGCGCCGCCGCGCCGCCCAGTGACGCGGCCAGTGCCCCGCCGAGTACGGGCCCGATGGGCTTGAGCGCCATCGCGCCCATGCTCAGGATCGCGCCCATCCGGCCGAGCATCGCTTCCGGCACCATTCGTGCGACCACGACGTTCATCACGACGTTCAGCGAGGGCGTCGACAGGGTGATGAACACCAGCGGGATCATCGGCCACCACGCCCCCCAGGGCAGTGCCGTGGCCGCCAGCGCGGCGCCGAAGATCGTCACGACGGCCAGCAGGAGTCTGCCGGGCGGCAGGAGCCTGCTGATGCGGCCCGACAGCAGCGCACCGGTCAGTCCGCCGATTCCGAGGCCGGCCAGGACCGTGCCGGTGACGCGCGCGTCACCGCCGCGTTCGCCGACGAGCACGATCAGCGGGATGAGGAACGCTCCGCCCAGCAGGTTGAGGATCATCACCGCCGCGGTGACCTCCCGCAGGCCGTGGCGGCGCCACAGCCAGGCGATGGCCTCGGCCGCTTCCCGGCGCATGCTGCGCCGGATCGGCCGTTGCTCCTCGCCGTCGTCTCGGGCAGAGGTCGGCGGCTCGTCCGCCGGGCGGCGCGGCACCTTCGCAAGGGCGTGGAAGAGCGTGGCGGCAAGGAAGGTGATGGTGTCGACGACGAAGGGCACCGCCCGGCCCAGGCCGTACAGCAGGCCGCCGAGCGGAGGGCCGATCAGACCAGCCGCGTGTGTACGAGCCTCCTCCTGTGCATATGCACTGTGCAGTTGGCCCGAGGGGACGATGCCGCGGATCGCCGTCTCTTGGACGGGGCCGACGAACGCGACGCACAGCCCGTCCAGCACAGCCAGTGTGATGAACTGCCAGACCTGAACATGACCGGTGATGACGAGCGCCGTCAGCACTGCGGAGACAACCGCCTGGAGGCCCTGGGCCGTGATGAGCGTGCGGCGGCGGTCCCACCGGTCCACCCAGACTCCGGCCGGCATCTGGACCGCGAGGAAGGCGACAGTACGGGCTCCGGCGACGATGCCCGCCAACCCAGGCGAGCCGGTGAGCGCCAGCACCAGCAGTGGCATGGCGAGCCTGGTGAGCTCCGACCCCAGCTCGGAGACCGCGCTGCCGACCCACAGCAGTTGAAAACGCACGTTCTTCCGCAGCGGGACGATGTCGGTCACGAGGCGTCTTCCTTGGATGAGAGGCGCGGTCACTCGGCCTGAGGCGCCGCTCTCGGAGGTGGGGTTGCGCCGGTTCCGGCTGCGGACAGGTCGGGCGGGACCCGGAGAAGATACCTACCGGAGGTGACGCTGTCCACCTCGGCCCTCGGCGGCCGGCTGACGCCACGTTCATGACCACGTGCAGCCGGGGCTTGCCCGATCTGCGGGAAGGCCGGGCGCCTCAGGCGAGGTGGTCGGCGCGGTCGAGGAGGTATCGCTGCTCGATCTGGTTGCCGGTCAGGGAGGCCGCCTCGCGATACAGCCGGGCCGCGCCGGTCGCGTCGCCGGTCATCGAGAGCAGGTGGGCGCGCACGGCGTGTTCGCGTCGCCGGACCAGCGGGTCCCGGTCGAGCTGGAAGCGGTGGTTGAGGTCGTCGAGCAGGGCCAGTCCCCGGGCCGGCCCGTACGCCTTGGTCACGGCCACCACCCGGCTCAGCCGTACCGGCGCGGTGGGGGTGAGCCGTTCGAGCCACAGGTAGAGCGCCGCGATCTGCGGCCAGTCCGTCCGCTCCGGCGACGCGGCCGCGGCGTGGACGGCCGCGATCGCCGCCTGGAGCTGGTAGGGGCCGACCTCGCGGCGGGTCCAGACGCCGTCGATCAGTTGGGTGCCTTCGCCGATGAGGCCGATGTCCCAGCGCGTCCGGTCCTGCTCGTCCAGGGGCACCAGCTCGTCGTGACCACCGGTGCGCGCGGGACGGCGGGCCTCGGTGAGCAGCATCAGCGCGAGCAGGCCGGTCACCTCCGCGTCGTCGGGCACGGAGGCGTGGAGCATGCGGGTCAGCCGGATGGCCTCGCCGGTCAGGTCGACGCGGGCGAGCCGGTCGCCGGTGGAGGCGGTGTAGCCCTCGTTGAAGATCAGGTAGAGCGCCTGCATGACGGCGGCCATCCTGCCGTCGCGCCTCAGGTCGGCCGGCGGGGTGAAGCGGGCGCCGGCGCGGGCCAGTTGCTGCTTGGCGCGGCTGATCCGGGTGCCCATGGTGTTCTCGGTTGTTCCGTACGCGTGCGCGATCTCGGCGGTGGTCAGGCCGCCCACGGCCCGCAGCGTGAGCGCGACCTGGGAGGTGGCGCTCAGCGTGGGATGGCAGCACAGCAGCAGCAGGGCGAGGCTGTCGTCGGTCTCCCGCGCCGGGCCGGGCCGGCGGGCCGGTTCCTGCAGGGCCAGTTCGGCGACGCCGGCCTCCTGCTCGCGCCGGCGCCTGGCCTGGTCGGCGCGGAGCGCGTCGACCATCCGCCGGTAGCCGACGCGGATCAGCCAACTGCGCGGATTGTCCGGTACGCCCTCGGCCGGCCAGGCGCGGCTCGCGGCCAGGAGCGCTTCCTGCACCGCGTCCTCGGCGACGTCGAACCGGCCGAAGCGGCGTACCAGCGCGCCGAGCACCTGGGGCGCCTCGACGCGCAGGAGGTGTTCGATGTCGGCGTTCACGCTGCGTGTGCCCTTCCCGCTGTGGTGACGGCCGTCCGCTCGTGCCCGGCGCCGCCCGGCCCGGGGGTCACCCGGTGAAGTCCTCGCCCATGATCGGCCGGATCTCGATCGGCTCACCCAGCACCTCGACGATCCGGGAGGCGATCTCCACGGCTCGCTCCTGGCTCGCCACGTCGATCACGGCGAAGCTGGCCAGGACCTCCTTCAGCTCGGCGAACGGCCCGTCGGTCGCCACCACGCCGTCGCCGGACCTCCTGACCGTGGTGCTGACCGCCGGATGGCCGAGCCCCTCGCTGCCGACGAACTCGCCGGTGGCGATCAGTTCCTGCTCGAACCTCTGGTAGGCGGCGAACGCCGCCAGGGCTTCCTCGGACGGGGCGTCGGCGGTCGCGGCGTCCCAGGCGGCCGCGGGGGTGTAGCCGAGCAGCAGATACTTCATGGCGGATCCTCTTGTCGAACGTCGGTACAGGGTATGTGAGGTCAGGCGGAGCGGCGCAGGGACAGGGCCAGGACGGTCGTCCAGGTGAAGGCGACCAGGCCGTTGACGGCGATCTGGACGCTCATGTGCTCCGGCGACATGGGCAGCAGCAGGACGAGCGCGGCGGCGCCGTTGCCGGCCGCGGCCGGTACGGCGCGGCGGCGGGCGCAGCGGACGGCCAGCACGATGGCGGCGATGGCCAGCGCCGTGAAGGAGAGGGCGGCCGCGGTCGAGTGCGCCACGCCGTGCCAGGACATCTGCGCCACCGGCCGGTCGGGGGTTCCGGCGGGGAAGCCGTTCTCCGGGTCCATGGTGAACGCGCCGGCCGCGATCATCCCGACCCCGAAGATCCCGACCAGGACGGGCAGCGCCCGGCGGCCGATCCCCTCGGTGAGGGTGCGCCCCACACCGGCGGCCAGCGCCAGGCCGCCCACGCCGGCCAGCACGAACGTGAGGATCTGGATCCAGCCGAGGTTGCCGGTGGAGAGCTGACTGATCGGATGGCGGGTGAGGTCGAAGCCTTCGCGGGTGAGCATCTGGACGACGGCCGAGGTGAAGAAGACCGGCCCGGCCAGGGCGGCGGCGAGCAGCAGGCGGCCGGACGGGCGGGTGGTGGCGGCTGTGGCGGCCATGACTTCCTCCTTGATGGGGTCTTGCCGCTACCTCGTGGCGGGATCCGGCTTCTCGACACCGGCGGCGATGTGATCTGAATCACCACTCGGACATGTCGAGGCCCGTGGGAGGCCTCCGAGGTACCGGCGAGCACTGACCAAACCTCAAGGAGGATGAGATGTCCGAGATGTCGGAGACCTACGAGCCGAGCGCCGCACTGAAGGCCCTGGACCGCCTGGTCGGCACCTGGGCGATCACCGGCGGCGCCGAGGGAACCGTACGGTACGAGTGGATGCCCGGCGGCTTCTTCCTGCTCCAGCACGTCGACCTCGCCCAGTTCGGCCAGCCCGTCACCGGTCTGGAAGTGATCGGCAATCTGCGCCCGTTCGGCGAGCCGGCCGGGGCGGACGTCGTGTCCCGCTTCTACGACTCGACCGGCAACACGCTTGACTACGTGTACGAGCTGTCCGGCGACACCTTGACCATCTGGGGCGGCGTGAAGGGCGGCCCCGCCTACTACGAAGGCACGTTCAGCGCTGACGGCACCACCGTCACCGGCGCATGGGTCTACCCCGGCGGAGGCGGATACGAATCCACCATGACCCGGCTCTGACGTCGGGGCCGGGCCTGCCGGGCCGGATCACTCGGGTGGGACGGGGCCCGACGCGACACCGCAAACCGGGTTGACCGAACGAGACCGCAGCGGCCGGGCTTGATCGCTCATGTATGCGACAACGGTTTGTCATCACGTACATGAGCGATCACGGCGACCAGAAGAACCCCTCGCAGGGGCGATGCGCGACTCCGGCACGTCGCCCGAGACCATGCCTACCTCCAGGTGTAGGTGGCGTCGGTCATCGGCGTCAGGTACGGATGCGCGGGAGGCGCGGTGGGGTCGGCCAGCGTGCTCACCGCCACGCCGATGAGGGGGAACAGGTTCAGCCGCGCGGCCTGCCGGTGGTCCACCCACTCGATGATCCCCGGCTCGCTGGTGCCGTCCGGGAGTTCGTCGTACTCGACCGTGGCGAGCTTCGCGCGCACCTCCGGGGTGATGTGCAGACGGAAGATCAGGTGGAGCTTGCGCGGGGGCGGGGTCGGGCCGGGCCTGGTGATCATCTGATCTTGGATCCAGCACAGCTGTGGCACGGTCGCATCGCCGGGGTCGAGTCGCAGTTCCTCGGCGAGTTCCCGGCTCAAGGCGTCCACAAGGTCCTCTCCGGGGTGCACGTTGCCGCCGGGTGGCGTGTACAGCGCCCCCGACGGCCGGTCACGGCGGATGAGTGCCAGCTCGCGCCCGCAGAACACCAGGCCGGCGACACGGATCTTGATGTGGGAGAAGGGCAGGTCCGGATACGTCATGGAGCCAGTGTTTCCTGTCGCTGCCCCAACCGCGCCGACCTGGTCAAGGACACGATCCGGATGGCTGCCGGCGCCGGCCTGCTCCAGCCCGGCGCCGCATTCCATACCGACCGCGGCTCGAACCACACCTCAGATGAGTTCGGCTCCTCCCTGATGGGCCTGGACATGTGCCGCTCGGTGGACGTACCGGGGACTGCTGGGACAACGCTGGCCGAGTCGTTCTTCAGTGCGCTCAAGAACGAGTGGCTGCATCACTTCGTCTTCACCACTTGGGCCAAGGCGCGACGGCGGGTCATCCGCTACGACGCCCGGCCGAGGCGGCCGCCTGCCTGCGTCGCGCGCACGAGCTGGCCGTGATCCAGAACGTACCGCTGGAGGTCCAGCGGATAGCCGCCGTCCTGGAGGCCCAGTGCCTGCCCGTGACCGAGGACCTGGCCGCGCACGCACCCCGGATGTGAGCCCCGGGCGACCCGGCTCCAAACGAGGCGGTACCTCTCCAAAACTACTAAGGAGTGTCGTTGGACCACAGCGGTCACCGTCATCCAACTCCGGGACCCGATCGCCCCGCACAGGTCGAGCACTGCGACCCTTGACCTCACCGGCCACGGTGGCCCCGAAGAGAGCATCTACCATCAGGCATAGTAGTGATCCATGCGCAACCGCGCTGAGCGCCTGCTCGCCCGTGACCCCACAGCCGGCCTCGTCGAAGTCGAAGACAAGAAGGAAGGGGCGGCCGGCGTGCCGTACGAAGACGACGACCAGGTCAGCAAGGCGATCTACGCGCGCATGCTGGAACGCGCCGAGTCGCTCACCGACGCGGCGGCGGCGATGGGAGTCACCACCGCGCAGATCGACCGCGTCCAGGAGCATCTCACCCGGCTGCGCCTGCTCGACCCGGACGCCGAGGCGCCGGTGGACGCCGCGGCGATGCTCAGGCGGAGCCTTGAGGAGAGCCACCGCCTCCTGGACCGCCTGGTGGAGCAGCACGTCGCGGTCGCCGCGGTCGCCAGGAGCTACCTGAACCTGCCTGGCCGCGCCGAGCGTGACATGGACGTCGACTTCTTCACGCGGGACGAGATGGCGACGCGGCTGGCCCGGCGCATCACGGAACTGAGCGAACAGGCCGGGCACGAGATCCTCAGCATGCATCCGGTCGCCGACTGGACGCCCGCGTCGCTGGCAGAGGGCCTGGAGAGATCGGAGCGCGCGCTCGCCAGAGGGGTGCGGGTGCGCGCGCTGCACGCGCAGAGCTCTTTCTCCCAGCCGGTACTGCGTGGGTTCGTGGATCGGTGGACGCGGCAGGGCCGCGAGGTGCGGGCCGCGCCCGTCGTGCCCACCCGGATGCTCGTCTACGACCGGCACACCGCCGTCGTCCAGGCCGACCCCGCCCACCTGGACGCCGGCGCACTGGTGATCCGCGGCGGGGGCGTGGTGAGGTCCCTGGCAGCGCTGTACGACAACTGCTGGATGACGGCGTCGGAGCCGAAGGACGTCCCGGGCTCCTCGGACGCCGGGGCGCTCACCGAGCAGCAGCGCGCCATCCTGCGTCTGCTGGCCGTCGGCGCCAAGGATTCGGCGATCGCCCGCACGCTGGGGATCTCCACCCGGACGGTCACGCGCGTGGTGGGTGAAGTGAGCGCGCTGCTCGGCGCCACCAGCCGGTTTCGGGCAGGCGTCCGCGCCACCCGGCTGGGCTGGCTCGACCAGCGGAGCCGGATCAGCCGGGCGAGGACACCTGCCGCTTGCTCGTCGGGGGGCCGGCGCGTGGGGGCGAGGGGGCCGGTTGATGGTCACGTTCCGGGTGGGCGGGCTGTTTAATGCTGCCATGGGCCGAATCGCCGGCGTCACCGCCGCCGAGACTCGTCAACGGTTGTTGCGCGCCGCCGCGGAGGCGTTCGCCGAGCGCGGGTACGACGGCACCCGCGTCGCCGACATCGCCGCCGCCGCCGGGGTGAGCAACGGCGCGCTGTACGCGCACTTCGGCTCCAAGGCCGAGCTGCTGGTGGCGGCGCTGCGCGCGCACGGGCGGCGGCGGCTGGCCGACCTGTTCGCCGCCGACCCCGACCGGCCCGTCCCCGATCTGCTCCTGGAGATCGGACGGTGGCTGCCGCAGCGTCGTGACGCCCCCGGCTACCTCATCGTCGAGGCCCTCGTCGCCGCCCGCCGGGACGAGGACGTCGCCAGGCCCATGCGCGACTACGTCGGCGAGAGCGCCGGTTCGATGGCCGCGCTGGCCCGCCTCGCCCAGGACCGGGGGGAGCTGGACCCGGCGCTGTCGCCCGCCGCGCTGGCCCACTTCTGCCTGTTGTTGTCCATGGGCAGCGCCCTGGTCACCTCCGATCTGCACGCCGTTGACGACGACGAGTGGGCGGCCCTGCTCGCCCGCGTCGTCGGCGCGCTCACGACCTCCTCCCGAACCGCCCCCACCCCGAACGGAGCACCGTCATGAACGTGCGCATCGACCCTGGGCGCTGCCAGGGGCACGGTCGCTGCTACGACCTCGCGCCCACCCTGTTCGGCGAGGACGCCGAGGGTTACGGGGAGGTGCTGGGCGACGGCGCCGTACCGCCGGGCGAGGAGCAGGCGGCCCGCCTGGCCGCGGCCAACTGCCCGGAACGCGCGGTCGAACTCTCCTGACCCGCCGCCTCCCGGCCTCCCGGTTCGGCGGGCCCCGGCTCATACGCCGCCGCGGCCTCCACCGCCGCGACGATCAGGGGCCAGGTGCTCGACAGGGGGTCGATCAGGCTGAAGTGGCCGGCGTCCGCCGGTTCGACCAGGACGGCCGACGTCTCGCCCGCCGCCATGCGGCGGCTCATCGACACCGGCAGCACGCGGTCCCTGACGCCGTGCACCAGCACCAGCGGTCCCCGGTCGTGGGGCAGCAGGCGCATCGGGTCCACCTCGTCCAGCAGGTCGGCGCGGTCGTGGAGCAGGGCGCGGGCCGCGCCGCCGCCGAGCCCCGCCGTGAACGCCTCGCCCAGGTCGCAGACGGCGGCCAGGCCCACCACGCCGTTGACCGCCGGTTCGGCGTGCCAGCGGGAGCCGGGCGGCAGACGGTGCCGCAGCGCCGACCAGAGCGCGAGGTGACCGCCCGCGGAGTGGCCCACCAGCAGCACCCCGGACGGGCACTCCGCCCGTACGAGGTCCAGCGCGGCGGCCACGTCGTCGAACGTGCCCGGGTGGCCGCCGCCCTCCTGGCCCACCCTGCGGTACTCGGGCAGCCAGACGGTGTGACCGAGCGCGGCCAGGGCGGCGGCCATGGGACGGGTGTGGCTCCTGTCGTACTCGGCCAGCCAGTAGCCGCCGTGCAGCAGGACGAGGGGCGGGCGGCCGGTGCCCTCGTAGACGTCGATCACCTGGTCGGGGTGGCGGTCGCCGTAGCGGAGCACGCGGTCGGGCGGGCGTACCGGCCGGGACAGCAGGTCGTAGTAGGACATGTCGTGATCGTAGGAGCGCGTCCAGGGGCTTGACCTGGGGGTGCGCTGGCAGGAACGTGCCGTGGGGCGGCAGCAAGAAGACGGTCCGCGTACCGCCCCCGGGCGCCTCGCGCCGCGACCATGGGGGAGTGACGTCCCAGGGAAGCGAGGTTCCGGCCATGTCCCCAATCCGCCGTGTCGTGGTGATCGGCTGTGGGTTGATCGGCACGTCCGTGGCGTGCGCGCTGCGGCGGGCGGGCGTGCGGGTCGAGCTGGCCGACCACGACCCGTGGGCGCTGGCGCAGGCCGCGCGGATGGGCGCGGGCACGGCGCTGCGGACCGGTGCGGGCCCGGCCGACGTCGTCGTGATCGCCACGCCGCCCTCGTCGGTGGCCGCCGTCCTGCGTGAGGCGCAGGACCGCGAGCTGGGGACGGTCTACACGGACGTGGCCAGCGCCAAGACGCGGATCCTCGCCGAGGCCGAGCGGAACGGCTGCGACCTGGCCCGCTACGTGCCCGGCCATCCGATGGCCGGGCGGGAGGTGTCCGGGCCCGGAGCGGCGCGGGCGGGCCTGTTCGAGGGCAGGACGTGGGCGCTGTGCCCCCATCCGGCGCTGTCGCCGCGCGCGCTGCGCACGGCGGCGGCGCTGGCGACCGCGTGCGGGGCCGAGGTGACGCTGCTCGCGCCGGACGCCCACGACCGGGCCGTCGCGGCGGTGTCGCACGTGCCGCTGGTCCTGTCGGCCGCGCTCGCCGCCCGCTTCGCGACCGGCGACCTGGACGGGCCCGCCGACCCGATCCCGGGCGGCGACGTGGACGGGCTCGCCGGTGCGGCGATGGGCGGTGACGTGGATGGGCTCGCCGATGCGGCCCCGGGCGGGGACGGGTTGGCGCTGGCCGCCGGGGCGTTGCGGGACGTGACGCGGGTGGCCGGCAGCCCCGCCGGCATGTGGCGGGACATCCTGGCGCACAACGCGGCCCCGGTGGCCGACCTGTTGGACGCGATGGGCCGCGACCTGGGCCGCGTCGCCGCCGCCCTGCGCGCCGCCGACGACGGCCCGGTGGCCGACGTGCTGGCCAGGGGGAACGAGGGGCACGCGCGCATCGTCCGCGCGTTGTCGCGGACGCGGGAACCGCAACGGGCCGCGTCCTGAACCTCGGACGGCGACGCAGGTGCGCACGTGGGGACAAGCGCCCGCCGCCCCCGCGCTTTATGGTCCCCCCAAGGGAGCCTCAGGGGAGGGTGGGCGACGTGGATCCGGCGGACGTCGACAGGCACGTCACCGACATCTGGAACACGGTGCTCGACGTCGGCGCGGACGAGGCCGACGCCACCTTCGGCGAGCTCGGCGGCACGGCGCTCGCGGCGCTGCGGATGGCCGCCCAGATCCAGGACCGGCTCGGCGTGGCCGTCGAACTGGCCGCGCTGCTGCGCGACGGGACGCTGGACGCGCTGCTCGGCCAGGTCAGGGCACTCTCGAAGATGTAGCCGCCCGGGGGCCGTTGCGACAATCACGTGCAGACCTTGAGAAGGGACGGCCCATGACCGGCGAACTCAGCCTCTCCGAGCTCCGGGAGAAGGTCGGCGACATCTGGTACGAGGTGCTCGACGTGCCCGAGGGGCTGGAGGCGGCGACGTTCTCCGACCTCGAAGGGGAGTTCGCGGCCGCGGCGCGGATGGTCGGGCGGATCAAGGAGGAGCTGGGCGTCTCCATCGACGTCGGCGACGTCTTCGACGCGGATCCCAACCTGGAGGCGCTGGTCGAACGCGTCGCCCTGGACGCGCACGTGCCGATGGCGGTGTAGGCGCCGCGATCTCACCCGGGTTCCCGCGGGGCGGCGGGGACCCGGGTTTCCGCATGCTCCGGGATTCCCGGAAGGTCAGGCCGGGAGGGTGCCGAGGTGGTTCGTCTCGGCGGGGAGGGCGGCGTCGTCCAGGGCTCGCGCGCAGTCGCACGTACGGGTGCGCGGCAGCCGGGCCACGGTCGCCACCACCAGCGCCCGCAGCCGGTCCAGCCCCTCGTGGAAGATCGTGAAGAGCTCGTCCCGGCGTGCGCCCGAGCCCACGCCGAGCCCGGCGTCCAGGTCCGTCACCAGCGCGACCGGCACGTAGCACAGGGCCAGCTCGCGGGCGAGCGCCGCCTCCGGGCAGCCGGTCATGTCCACCAGCGACCAGCCCTGCGCGGCGTACCACTGCGACTCGGCCCGGCTGGACAGGCGCGGGCCCTCGATCACCACCATCGTCCCGCCGTCCACGCAGTCCTGGCCGGTCGCCGCCGCGGCGTCGAGCACCGTCTCCCGGCCCACCGGGCAGTACGGGTCCGCGAACGGCACGTGCACCGCCGCGTCGTCGAAGTACGTCTGCGCCCGTCCGGAGGTCCGGTCCACGAGCTGGTCGGGCACCGCCAGCACGCCGGGTCCCAGCTCGGGCCGGAGCGAGCCGACCGCGCACGGCGCGAGGATCTGGCGCACGCCCACCGAGTGCAGCGCCCACAGGTTGGCCCGGTAGTTGATGCGGTGCGGCGGCCGGCGGTGGTCGCGTCCGTGGCGGGGCAGGAAGGCGACCGTGCGGCCGCCTACCCGGGCGAGCGAGAGCGGGGCCGACGGCTCGCCGTACGGGGTGGTGAGCGCGACCTCCCGGACGCCGTCGGCGACCGAGGAGAACCCGCTCCCGCCGATGATCCCGATCTCCGCGCTGATTCCGTTCATGATCAGCCTTTCGTCGCCGGGGCGGCCGGGACCCGGCGTGGGTGATCCGCCCGACAGAAGGGCGATCCGGGCATCAGGAGCATCGTGGCTCCGCCGGAGCGTACGAGGCATCTCCTGAATTGCCCGACCGGCCCCGATGGCGCACAGGGAAAGAACCCGGCACGCCCGGCCGTGGTTATTCTCGGAACGAACATTCGCCGCGCAGGTCATCGGAGAAGAATGCTCGACGCGAATCTTGGATGATCTGTGTCCGGGAAATTCGAGTTTTCCCGCCGCCAAGATGTGGAGCCGTCCCATGCCCAAAGTGATTCGCGTGCCGCGGCCGAAGAAACCGCGTCCGCCCGTGACCGCACTCGACCTGCGCACCCCTTCGGGGCGCCGGCTGCCCTACTAGGAGGCGTCGGTGTCACGTCGTTTGTTCACCTCCGAATCGGTCACCGAAGGCCACCCCGACAAGATCGCCGACAGGATCAGCGACAGCATCCTGGACGCCCTGCTGGCCAAGGACCCCGGCAGCCGCGTCGCGGTCGAGACGCTGATCACCACGGGCATGGTGCACGTCGCGGGCGAGGTCACCACGCAGACGTACGTGGACATCCCCGGCCTGGTCAGGGAGACGATCCTGAAGATCGGCTACGACGCCTCCCAGAAGGGCTTCGACGGGGCCTCCTGCGGCGTGTCGGTGTCGATCGGCACCCAGTCGCCCGACATCGCCCGCGGCGTGGACGACGCCTGCGAGCACCGCGACGAGGACGCCGCCGACGAGCTGGACCGGCAGGGCGCCGGCGACCAGGGCCTGATGTTCGGCTACGCGTGCGAGGAGACGCCCGAGCTGATGCCGCTGCCGATCATGCTGGCCCACCGGCTGGCCCGGCGGCTGGCGGAGGTCCGCAGGGCCGGGACGGTGCCGTACCTGAGGCCGGACGGCAAGACCCAGGTCACCGTCGAGTACGAGGGCGACCGGCCGGTCCGCCTGGACACCGTCGTGCTGTCCACCCAGCACGCCGCCCACGTCGGGCTGACCGACATGCTGGCCCCCGACGTCACGCGCGAGGTCGTCGAGCCGGTGCTGGCCGATGCGGGGATCGACACGACCGGCTACCGGCTGCTGGTCAACCCCACGGGCCGGTTCGAGGTCGGCGGCCCGATGGGCGACGCGGGCCTGACCGGACGCAAGATCATCATCGACACGTACGGCGGCATGGCCCGGCACGGCGGCGGCGCGTTCTCCGGCAAGGACCCCTCCAAGGTGGACCGGTCGGGCGCCTACGCCATGCGCTGGGTGGCCAAGAACGTGGTCGCCGCCGGGCTGGCCGGGCGGTGCGAGGTCCAGGTGGCGTACGCGATCGGCAAGGCGCGGCCGGTGGGCCTGTTCGTGGAGTGCTTCGGCACCGAGCGGGTGCCCAGGGAGCGGGTGCACGACGCCGTGCGCGAAGTGTTCGACCTGCGGCCGGCCGCGATCATCCGGGACCTGGACCTGCTGCGTCCCGTCTACGCGGAGACCTCCGCCTACGGGCACTTCGGCCGCGACGAGTTCACGTGGGAGCGGGTGAACCGGACGGAGGAACTGCGCGCCGCGGCCGGGCTCTGACCGTGGACCCGGCAGGCGTCCGGGAAAAAGGAAAATGGCTGGAAACGGCGGCGGGAAGTCAGCTTCCTGCCGCCGTTCCGCATTTCCGGGGCCGCCGTATGCGGCACATCATGGAGACAGCCTCAAAAAGCTGAGAGAAATTCGGAGGTCGCCGTGCCGGTCGTTTCAGAAATCGAGCCCTATCCGATGCCGGACGCCGCCGAGCTGCCGCCCGCCGCGGTCACCTGGACGCCCGACCGCCGCCGGGCCGTCCTGCTGCTGGTGGACCTGCAGCACGCCTGCCTCGACCTCTTCCCGTCCGGCGAGGCGCCGCTGACCGACCTGGTGCGCAACGTGACGGCGCTGCGCGAGCTGTGCGCGCGCCTCGGCGTCCCCGTGGCCTACGCGGCCCAGCCGGGACTGCTGACCGGCGAGCAGCAGGGGCTGGCCAAGGACTTCTGGCGGCGCAGCGACCGGCTGGAACCCGCCCGGCGCGGCTTCCCAGAGCCGATGGCGCCGGGGCCGGGCGACTGGATCTTCACCCGGCGGCGCTACAGCGCCTTCCACGAGACGAGCCTGCTGTGGTGGCTGCGCGAGTCGGGACGCGACCAGCTCCTCATCGCCGGGGTCTACGCCCACATCGGCGTCCTGACCACCGCGCTCGACGCCTTCACCCACGACATCCAGCCGTACGTGGTGGCCGACGCCGTCGCCGACCTCACCGCCGCCGACCACCGGCGGACGCTCGGCTACGTCGCGGGCCGCTGCGGCGTCACCCTGACGACCAAGCAACTGCTCGCCGGCCTGCCGCGCAATTTGTGAGTTGTCAGGCGCGGGATCACAGCGGACACTGAACTCGCGATCTCCCGGAGCAGGCACACCCGAAGGGGACCGAAGACCATCCACCGGCGACCTCGCCATGCCGGGACGACGCGCGACCGACGATCCCGGAAGCCGAGGTTCCGCATGGCCACCCACACGGTGTCGCAGTCCGCCGGCCTGTTGACCGCGCTCAACACCCGGTACCACAAGCCCGCCCTCACCCTCTACCTCGTCGTGGTGCTGGCCCACTGGGCCGAGCACGTCGCCCAGGCCATCCAGGTCTACGTGCTGGGCTGGCCGCTGAAGGAGGCGCGCGGCGTCCTCGGCATGCCCTTCCCCTGGCTGGTCAGCTCCGAGTGGATGCACTACGGTTACGCGCTGCTGATGCTCATCGGCCTGCTCATGCTGCGGTCCGGTTTCACCGGCAGGTCCCGTACGTGGTGGAACATCTCCCTGGGCATCCAGATCTGGCACCACCTGGAGCACCTGCTGCTGCTCCTCCAGGCGCTCACCGGGAACAACCTGATGGGCCGTCCGGTGCCGACGAGCATCATCCAGCTCCTCGTCCCGCGCATGGAGCTGCACCTGTTCTACAACGGGCTGGTCTTCGTGCCCATGGTGGTGGCCATGCTCCTGCACCGCGGCCCCCGCCCGGCCGAGCGGGCGGCCATGCGCTGCTCCTGCGCGGTCTCGCCCGCGTGATGGCGCGCTCCGGGCGCCGCGGGGTCTCCCCGGCCTTCTCGTTCGTGCTCAGCCTGATGGCGGGTTTCCTGCTGTTCCTGACCGTGCCGAACCTCGGCACGGTCGTCCGCGCTGCCCGCGCCGACGGCGCGCCCGGGGTGTTCGTGCCGCGCACGCTGGCCTGCATCACGCATCCGGGGCACGAGTCCTGCGTCTGGACGGGGGACTTCCGCTCTGACGACGGCGCCGTCCGCCGCTCGGACGTCGAGATCTACGGCAGCGACCGCTACACCCACCAGGCCGGGCAGCCGGTCCGCGCGGTGGACATCGGCTCCGGCGGCCGCGTCTACGGGCCGGGCGGGTCGAACGAGTGGGTCTTCAGCGCCCTGCTCCTGGCCGTGGCGCTGGGCCTGCTGTGGTTCCTGCACGCCGGGTCGCTGCGGCGGCTGCTGCCCGGCTCCTCGCGGCCCGGGCTAGCACCGGGTCCCGAGGACGCCGCCCGCTCAGAGGCGGCCGGCGACGGCGTCGGACAGCACAGCGGCGAGCGGGCCGGGCGCTGAGACCATCGGCCAGCAGCCGGTGTCCAGCGTGTGGAAGTCCCAGGACGGTGCCGCGCGCAGCGCGGACACATCGGGGGACAGACTGCCCTGGAAGTGGTCCAGGGCGCACACGACGTAGCTGGCCCGCTGCCGCTCCAGCGGCGTGCTGAGCACGGCCGCCTCGGCCACGGTGCGGCCGGGGTGGCCGACGAAGCGGGCGGCCAGCCAGCGCGCCTGCGCCGCCGTGAGGCCCTGTCCCTCGGCCAGCAACGTGTGGTCGGGGGCGGGCCAGCGGCCCCCGCCGGCCTCGATCAGGCGCAGCTCCTGCTCCCGTTGCCGGTCGGGGAAGCCGTGCAGCATCGAACGGCCGTCGTGCGGCAGGGACGCCTCGACGTACACGGTGTGCGCGACGCGGCCCGGCGCCCGGTCGGCGACCTGGCCGGCCACCAGCCCCGAGTAGCTGTGCCCGACGAGCACGACGTCGCGCAGGCCCTCGTTCTTCAGCAGGGTCAGCACCTCGTCCACGTGCGTCTGCAGGCCGACGCCCGCGACGTCGCCGCGCGGCCCGGACAGGCCGCGCAGGGTGACGGCGCGGGCGTCGTGCCCGAGCAGGCGCAGCCGCCGGACGACGGGCTCCCAGATCCACGCGCCCGACCAGGAGCCCGGCAGGAGGAGGAAGGTCCTTCTCATCTGGATCGTCCTCCTCGTCACGCGACGCCGGCCAGCGGCCCCGGCAGGGGGCCACGTGCGAAGTCTGCCCGCGCGGCGGGCAGGTGGAACTCCACCGCCTCGACCGGACGGCTGGTGATCACCGCGACCGCGGCGACGTAGCCGCGGCCGGGCGACAGGACGCGGAACCGCAGGTTCTCCGGCGGGATGTCCAGCGGCCAGCTCAGCAGGGCCGGGTCGTCGGCCGGACCGCTCACCGCCACCTCCGTCGGAGGCACCCGCAGGCCGTGCCCGGTGGCCTTGAGCGCCGCCTCCTTGCGCACCCAGACCTTCGCGAACGCCTCGTACCTGTCCTCCTGGGGGAAGGCCTCCAGGACGGCCAGCTCGGCCTCGGTGAGCGCGCAGCGGGCCAGGTCGTCCACCGGGTCGGCGGGGACGGCCTCCACGTCCACCCCCAGCGGCCCCTCGGTCGTCACGGCCACCGCGACCCGGTCCTCGGAGTGCGAGACCGACACGTGCAGCGGGAATCCGGGCGCCCTGACCTGCGGCTTGCCGTGGTACCTGGTGCAGTCGGGGCACGACCGGTTCACCACGACGTCCTCGGGACGGATCCCGAGCTGCACGGCGCTCGCGGTGCGCAGCAGCCACGAGCCGGTCAGGAACCGCCTGCGGTCGGGCTCGCGGCGGAAGCGCGCGGCCCGTTCCAGCTCGGGCTCGCTGAGCACCGACAGCAGGGTCCCCTCCGGATGGTCGCGTGGGCCGGCCCACCAGACCTGGCACTCTCCCGGCGCCACCACAGATGCGATCACTGGTCTTCCTCCCTTGCGGCTGTGCTGCTGTGGGACAGGACGCGGCAGGCCACCAGCTCCCACCGGTCCACCTCGGGGTTGGCGAGGGTCCGGGTCACCTCGGCGCGCACCTGCGCGCTCGTCAGGGGCTCGTCCACGCGCATCCGGATGACGATGTCCCCGCCGGCCTGGGTGAGGTCCTTGTGCCAGCGGCCCGGCAGGAGCGCCATGATGCGGATCCCGTCGATCGGGGAGCCGAGGATCGGCAGCCCGCGGACCTGGCGCATCGTCACCTGGATCAGCATGGCTTCCTCGTCGCCGTGCGGCGTGAAGGGGCGAACATGGGGTCTCATCTCCGTCTCGTCTGCCTGAGGTCTGTCTCTCGTACCTCCACTGTGGGATCCGACAGGGGCGCGATCCAGGGCGGGAGACGTCAGGAAGCTGCAGGCCGGCGCCGCATGCTGTCATCGGGCCCGCCCCTGGTCCTAGGTCCAAGGTCCCGGGCCACGGTGACCGGACGGCCGATCCCGCGGACCGCGGCGGGCGGCATAGTCGTCCGGGAGACGGCGCGGAACACCTGGGGGAGGGGCGATGACCGGACCGGACGGCCCGAGCCCGGGCGCCGCCCACCCCAGTGCCCTCAGGGGGTGTGCCAACAAGTGTCCGCCGGTTCCGGTGCAGCCATGACAGGCCACCGGACCCCGTACGGACGAAAGGCACATCCATGTCCATCACCCGCTCCCCGGCCCGCATCCGGCGGCCGGGGTGGAGCCTCGCGCTGCTCGCGCTGGGGCATCTGATCATCAGTCTCGACTTCACCATCATCTATGTGGCCCTGCCGGACATCGCCTCCGATGTCGGCTTCACGCCGCACACCCTGCAATGGGTGGTCACCGCGTACGCCGTCCTCTACGGAGGTTTCCTGCTGTTCGGCGGGCGCCTGTCCGACCTGGCCGGACGCCGGCGGATGTTCGTGCTCGGCATGGTGCTGTACGGCGTGGCCTCCTTGCTGGGCGGCCTGGCCACGGCGCCGGCGGCGCTGCTCGCCGGGCGCGCCCTGCAGGGCCTGGCCGGCGCGGTGCTGTTCCCGGCGGTGCTGGCCCTGGTCAACACCGCCTTCGCCGAGGGCAGGGAGCGCAACCGCGCGCTGACGGTCTGGGCCATGGCGGGCGCGGGCGGGCTCACCGCGGGCGCGCTGGCCGGCGGGGTGCTCACCCAGGCCCTGGGCTGGCAGGCCGTGTTCTACGTCAACGTCCCGCTGGCCGCCGTGGGCGTCGTCGGCGCCTTCGCCCTGCTGCCCCCCGACGGCCGCGCCACCCGGGGCGGCGTGGACGTGCCCGGAACGCTCACCGGCACCGCCGGCATCACGCTGCTGATCTTCGCGGTCGCGCACGGCTCGGAAGCGGGCTGGGCGCGGGCCGAGACGGTCGCGGCGGCCGTGCTCGCGGTGGCCCTGGTGGCGGTGTTCCTGCGCGTCCAGGCCCGCGGCCGGACGCCGCTGATGCCGCTGCGGCTGTTCCGCAACCGCGCGCTCAGCGGCGCGGTCGTGGTCATCCTCGTCTTCGGCCTGACGATGCAGGCCGTGCCGTACTTCCTGACCCTGTACCTCCAGGACGTCCTCGGTTTCAACGCCCTGGAGACCGGCCTCGCGTTCCTCGGCCCGACCCTGTCGATCACGGCCGGCAACTTCCTCAGCGAGCGGCTGGTCCACGGGCTCGGCACCCGCGGAACGCTGATCGCCGGCATCGTCGCCAACGCCGTGGGCGCCGTGCTCCTGGCCCCCGGCATGCAGGGGGACGGCTCGCTCCTCACCGTCCTGCCCGGGGTCGTCGTCATCGGACTGGGCATGGGCATCACGTACGAGGCCATGTGGATCGCGGCCGGCACCGGCGTCCCGGCGGACGAACAGGGCCTGGCCTCCGGGGTGGCCTCCACCGCGCTGCAGGTGGGCACCGCGGCGGGCCTGGCGGTCCTGGTGGCCGTCGCCAACCACGGCATCGAAGGGCTCGCGGGGCAGGCCCTGCGCGACGCCTCCGCCCAGGGGATGCGCGCGGCGGTCCTCGTCCTGGGCGCCGTCATGCTGACGGGCGTCCTGGCCGCCCTCAGGCTTCCCGGCCCGCGCACCCGGACGGCCGCGCCCGTCCCCTGCTCCGACCAGGGGAACTGACGGGAAGCCCTACAAGGGAAGGTTGCCGTGTTTGCGGGGCGCCACGTGCTTGCGCTTGTCGCGCAGCATGGCCAGGCCGCGCGCCACCGCCGACCTCGTCTCCACCGGGTCGATCACGGCGTCGACCAGGCCGCGCTCGGCCGTGTACGCCGGATGCACCAGCTCGCGGGTGTACTGCTCCAGCAGCTCGGCCCGCCGGGCGGCGGGGTCGGCCGCCGCGGCCAGCTCCTTGCGGTGGATGATGTTGACCGCGCCCTCGGCGCCCATCACCGCGATCTCGTTGGTCGGCCAGGCCAGTGACAGGTCGGTGCCGATCGAGCGGGAGTCCATCACGATGTACGCCCCGCCGTACGCCTTCCTGAGAATGACCTGGACGCGCGGCACGGTCGCCTCGCAGTAGGCGTACAGCAGCTTGGCGCCGTGCCGGATGACGCCCGCGTGCTCCTGCTCCTTGCCCGGCAGGAAGCCCGGCACGTCCACGAGCGTGACCAGGGGGATGGAGAAGGCGTCGCAGAACCTGACGAACCTGGCCGCCTTCTCCGCGGCCGACACGTCCAGGACGCCGGCCAGGACCGTCGGCTGGTTGCCCACCACGCCGACGACCTGGCCGTCGATCCGGGCCAGCGCGCAGATCACGTTGGGCGCCCAGCTCTGGTGCAGTTCGAGGTAGTCGCCGTCGTCCACCACCTCGGCGACGACCAGCCGCATGTCGTAGGGCTTGTTCGGCTCCACCGGCACGATCTCGGCCAGCCGGGGCCGGGCGTCGCCGGCCGCGCCGCGCGCGGGCAGCGCGGGCGGGCGGCTCAGGTTGTTGCCCGGCAGCATGGAGACCAGGTCGCGCACCGCGGCCAGGCAGCTCTCCTCGTCGTCGTGCACGAACGTGGCCAGCCCCGACCGGGTGGCGTGCACCTGCGCGCCGCCCAGCTCGGCGTGCGTGATGCGCTCGCCGGTGACCGCCTCCACCACGTCCGGGCCGGTCAGGTAGAGCTGGGCGGTGTCGCGCACCATGAACGTGAAGTCGGCCAGCGCCGTCGAGTAGGCCGCCCCGCCCGCGCACGGCCCGAGCACGACGGCGATCTGCGGGATGACGCCCGACGCCTGCACGTTGCGCTGGAAGATGCCGCCGTAGCCGTTGAGCGACAGCACGCCCTCCTGGATGCGGGCCCCGCCGCTGTCGTTGAGCCCGATGAACGGCGACCCGCTGGACAACGCCAGGTCCATCACCTTGTGGATCTTCTGCGCGTGCGCCTCGCCGAGCGAGCCGCCGAAGACGGTGAAGTCCTGGGCGTAGACGAAGACGCGGCGGCCGTCGATGGTGCCGGATCCTGCCACGACGCCGTCGGTGTGCGGCCGCTGGGCCTCCATGCCGAGCCCCTGGGCCCGGTGCCGCCGGAACATCTCGATCTCCAGGAACGAGCCCTCGTCCAGCAGCAGGTCGAGCCGTTCGCGCGCGGTGCGCTTGCCGAGCGAGTGCTGCCGCTGCACGGCCTGCGGGCGGCCGCGCGCGACGTCCGCGCGCGCGTCGGCGAGTTCTTCGCGCAGGCGGTCCATGGGCGAGGGCGGCGCTTCCTGGAGGACCTCGGGGGAGATGGTCATCGCTTCCTCCTCGGACTCTTCCGGTACGTCCAGTTAAAGATCGATGACCGGTTCATGTCACCTCCTGCAGTGCTTGACCGCGCCGGACGTGGCAGGAAGCGGAAACGCCCTGCAGCTTGCTGCCTCGCCGAAGCCTGGTTCACGGCCTCGCCGCCGCGCAAAGTGGGAAGTGCAAGGGAAACAGAGTGAGACGGACCGCAGAGAAAGGCAGTGAAATGACGAACGACATTGTTGCCAAGAGGATTTCCCAGTGGATTATCGCGATTGTCTCCGGGATGCTCGTCTGGGCCGTGGGCGCCACCGCCGCGCAGGCCGCCACCGCCGCCGCTGACACGGTCGCGGTGCAGGCCGAGGGCAACACCTGGCCCGCGCCGGCCGGCCCCGACGGCAACACCTGGCCGCTTCCCACCCCGCTTCCCTCCCCGCAGGGCAACACCTGGCCGTAAAGAGCCCCGACACCGGAAAGGAATTGACCGTACATTTCTCCGAGGAGGTCTGCCGAAGGAAAAAGACCGGGTGAACGACGAGAACCCCCGCGACCGGGACGCGGGGGTTCTCGTCGTTCTCGCGGGCCCACGCCACCGGCCGGACGCCGACCCGAGCCCACGCCGGCCCGCCACTTCTAAAGCCGATCCATCCGGCGGAGGCCGGATGTCACCGGCCTTCCGTGAGCAGCTCCGCCAGATGGTCCGCGAACTCGGTCAGCCGGTCCAGGCGGGCGCCGCCCCGGGCGATGCGGAAGCCGTGGCGGCGCCCCCAGAACGCGGCCTGGACGGCGTGGAACTGGGCCCAGCGCCGGGCCCGCTCGCGATCGACCTCCGCGGCCTCGGCGAAGACGTCCAGGACGCGGTGGACCGCCTTGCCCAGGTCGTCCGCTTCGAGGAGCGTGAGAGCGCGGGACTTGAGCAGCGTGCCGCCGTCATAGGCGGGGTCTCCCGCGTACCCCTTGGGGTCGACGGCCAGCCAGGGCTCACGATCGGCCCGCAGCACGTTCCTGGCGTGCAGGTCGCCGTGGACGAGAAGGTCCGGCTGGACGCGGCCCAGCTCGCGGACGGTCGCCACGGCGGCGTCCACCGCGTGACGCGGCGGTGCGTGCGTGAACTCCTCGGCATCCCTGCGCAGCCCCTCCTCCCAGGCGTCGGCCCGGTCCCGCAGCCGGGGCAGACCGGGCGGCGCGGGGACGGCCAGCCGGCGACCGAGCCGCCCGGCGACCGCCACGACCTCGTCGCCGTCCTCGACCTCCGCCAGTGTGCACGTCCGGACCCGTTCGAGCAGCATGGCGAAACGTGCGTCGTCGCGCTCGTGCAGCAGAACGGCGCCGCGCCCGCCCCACGCCGCGAACGCGTCCGGTTCGTGGACGTTGCCGGGATGCGGGAACGACACCTTCAGCACGGCGGCCTCCTCGGCCCGCCGTCGCACCGGGACGACGATCCCGACCCCTCCGTGCAGGACCTCGCCGTCCGGCACGCATCCCCAGCGGTCCAGCAGCTCGCCGGCGATGCCGGGCAGTTCGGCCAGCCACGCCGCTCCGGGCCCTCCCTCACGCTCGACGGTGGCCCGCGCGAACGCCTCCGGTATCTCGATCATCCGGGACACGATGCCACCTGCCGAGGGGCCAGGTCGCCCGGAACGACGGGAGAACGGGATCAGATCCAGTTCTCCTCCTTGGCGCGCAGCGCGGCCTGGAAGCGGTTGACCGCGCCGAGCCTGGCCATGAGGTCGGCGACGTAACGCCGGTACGTGCGCACCGAGATGTCCAGCTCGCGGGCGGCGATCTCGTCCTTGTCGGCCGTGGCCATGACCGCCAGCACCCGCTGCTCCATCTTCGACAGCGTCGGCTCCTCGCCGGGCGGGTCGAGGTGGTCGGCCAGCGGCACGGCCGCCTTCCACAGGCCCTCGAAGTAGATGACGAGCTGGGAGATCAGGCCGGGCTCGCGGACCAGCAGCGCGCCCGTGGAGTGCGCCTTGGGGTCGATCGGGACGACGGCCACGCTGCGGTCGTACATGAGCATGCGGTCCATCGGCTGGTCGGTGACGCGGATCTCGGCGCCCAGGTGCGCCAGCTCGCGCAGGTAGGACACCATGCGCTGGTCCTCCAGCGCCTTGGGATGGAAGATCTCGCGCAGGGCCAGGCCGCGCCGCAGCGACCGCGTGTCCAGCGGCAGCGCCGACTCGATCATCACCTCGTTGAACGGGCCGCCCGGATGCAGGCAGAGCGTCTCCTTGTAGGAGAAGAAGGCCAGGTCGTCCAGGCGCTGGCGGACCCGCGCGCCGCTCTCGACCCGCTCGATGTCCAGCACCGCATTGGAGCGGTCGCCCTCCCGCTTGTCCTCCAGGAAGCTGGAAATGGCGTCGCGGGCGCCGAACACCCGGCGGATCTCCGCGTTCAGCTCCTCCAGACGCTGCTCGACCAGGCGCTCGATGGCGACCCGCGGCTCGGTCGCGGTGACCCGGTGGCGGTCGTTCAGGTCGAGCATGGCGAGCCGGTCGAGCGTCTCCACCGCCGACTCCACCGTCTCGGGATCGAGGTCGAGCGCCTCGGGCACCGAGCCGACGCTCTCGCCCCGATGGCGCAGGAAGTAGCGGTAGACCGCCTCCGCTTCGGGGGTGACTCCAATGACGGACAGATCCACGCCCCACCTCCCGGGGGTCGGCGGCCGGAGCTTCAGTTCCATTATCGGAATCCAGGCGGCCGGCACTCCTCGCAGGTTGCGCTTTCCCTGCGGAGGTCAGGGCACGGGACAGGGCAGCACGGTGGCCCCGGACGCCGCCCGGTAGCACAGAGCCCCCGGGCAGAGCACCTTGATCACCTCGCCGCGGTCGCCGTCCGCCCGCACGGCGACGGGCTCGTGCCCGAACCGGCGCGCGGCGATCTCCGGCCAGCCGGACGGACGCAGCCCGCTCACCTCGTCGACCAGCCGGGGATCGGCGTCGACGGCCAGCCGCTCCAGATGGGCGGCATAGTCGGCCTCCCGCTCCCACACGGCGAACCGGCGCAGGCAGTCGGGCAGCTCCAGCGTGCTCCACGGCTGCGCCTTGGCCGCCATCGCGCGCAGGAACGCCTCGCACACGGCCGACTTCACCGTACGGCCGGCCGCCGCGGCCAGCGTCGCGCCCTCGCCGCCGACGGTCACCAGAGCGACCCGGAGATCGGGCACCGACAACACGAACGCCGACATCCGCAGCCCCAGCCCCGCGGCCGCGGCCGTCACGCCGGGCGGCAGCAGGCGCTCCAGCGCGCCGGAGACCCGCAGCAGCGGCTCGCGCGGCGCGGCCCACCAGCGTGCCACCACGTCGTGGGCGACCACCTCGGCGATCGCCTCCGGCACGCCGCTGTCCACCACGCCGCTCGTGGCCGGCTCGACCAGGCATTCGTGCCCGCCCGTCCACACGACCTCGACGGGCAGCCGGTAGCGCCGCCCGCTGAGCAGGCCGGTGCCGGGCACGTGCAGCCTGAGGCTCGCGGGCGGGTCGGCGACGAAGTCCGACAGGCGCAGCTCCGTCCCCGTCCACGCGGCCTGGCGCCCGTCACCGGGCAGCCGGCGCAGGCGGCGCAGGGCGGCGAGCCGCGCCAGGGCCCGCGCCCTGCTCTGGGCCTCGTAGCCGGAGAAGCCGGCGACGATGACGGCCAGCTCGTCCCGCGGCGATTCGGCGCAGGCCAGATGGACGGTGCCACCTAGGGAGTCGGCCATCGGAACGGCCGTCTCACCGGTCGCCTCACCGGTCGTCTCCGTCACCGGCCACGAGCCCGCGGGCGTGGATGCCATCGCTTCTCCTCCGCAGCGCGACGGCCGTCGCGGCCGCCGCACCATCAGTACACGCGTGGCCGGACGAGCCCGTCAACGCTCCGGCAGCCATCCCGCAATCCGGGAGAAACCGTCAGCAAGCTGCCACGTCTGCCAGCTTGCTGACGCCGCCGGACCCCCTGCGCGCCTCGCTCACCCGGCACCGTGGAAGACGCAACCAGCCCGCGAGCAGAGCAGCGAGAAGGCCTGTCATGGACTCTTTCAACATCGCCGCACGATTCCTCGACCGCGCCGACGGCGCCAGGACCGCGCTCGTCACCCGCCAGGGCCGCGTGGACTACGCCACGCTGCGCGCCCTGGCCGACCGCGCCGGCAACGCGCTGCGCGAGCTCGGCGTACGCCGGGGCGACCGGGTGCTCATCGCCGCCGACGACAGCGTGGAGTCGGTCGCCACCTGGTACGGCGCCCAGAAGATCGGCGCGGTCACCGCCGAGGTCTACACGTTCCTGCGGCCCAAGGACTACCGCTACTTCGCCGGCTACGCCCGTCCGCGGCTGGTGGTGGCGGGGCCGTCCGCGCTGGAGAGCCTGCGCGCGGCGGGGCTGACCGGCCTGCTCGTCACCGGCGTGCCGCGCCACCTGCTGCGCCCCGGCGAGCACCACTTCGACACCCTGGTCGCCGCGCAGGAGGCCCGGCTGGACGCGGTGCCGGTCGCCGCCGACGACGTGGCGCTGTGGAAGTTCACCACCGGCAGCACCGGCGCGCCGCGCGCCTGCGTGCTGCCCGCCAGGAGCCCGCACGTCAGCTTCGACTCCTACGCCCGCGGCGTGCTGGACCTGCGCCCGGACGACGTGGTCCTGCCCGTGCCCAAGTTGTTCTTCGGCTACGCCCGCGACCTGACCGCCCTGTTCCCCTTCGGCGTCGGCGCGACCGGCGTGATCTTCCCCGAGCGCAGCCGGGTCGAGACGATCTTCGAGCTGATCGCCGAGCACCGGCCCACGGTCCTGGTGAACGTGCCCACGATGATGAGCGCCATGCTGGCCCACCCCGACGCCGCCCGGCAGGACCTGAGCAGCCTGCGGCTGTGCACGTCGGCGGGCGAGGCACTGCCGCCCGAACTGCACCGCCGCTGGAGCGACACCTTCGGCGTGGAGGTCGTGGACGGGCTCGGCTCCTCCGAGGCGTACCACATCTTCCTGTCCAACCGCCCGGGACGGGTGCGGCCCGGCACACTCGGCCAGGTCGTCCCCGGCTACCGCGCCCGCGTCGTGGACCCCGACGGGCGGGAGGTCCCCGACGGCCGCACCGGACGGCTGGAGGTCAGCGGCGACGCCGTCGCGCTGGAGTACTGGCAGGACCCGGAGCGGACCGCCCGCACGTTCGTGGGCGGCCGGACCGTGCGCTCGGGCGACCTGGTCACCAGGGACGCCGACGGCTACTTCCGCTACCAGGGACGGGCCGACGACCTGCTGAAGGTCGGCGGGTCCTGGGTCGCGCCCGCCGAGATCGAGAACTGCCTGCGCGAGCACCCGGCCGTGGTCGAGTGCGCGGTCGTCGGGTACCGGCTGCGCGGGCTGACCCGGCCGCACGCGTACGTGGTGGCGTCGGCGGAGGTGGAGGCGGCCGAGCTGAAGGCGTTCGTCCGGGCCCGGCTGGCCGCCCAGAAGTTCCCCCGGAAGATCACGTTCGTGGAGCGCCTGCCGCAGACGGCCTCGGGCAAGGTGGACCGCCGCGCGCTGGAGGTCGGGGCGTGAGAAGCGGGCGCGCCCGGGACTGGGGGAGTTCCGGACGGGCGCGCCCGCGGTTCGGGAAGCCCTGCTCAGACGCCGGCGCGGGCGAACTGGCCGGGACGCCGGCCGGCGCCCGCCGGCCCGCGGTAGGCCTGCGCGAGGTCCAGCCAGCGGTCGGCCTCGGCGCCGGTCGCCGTGACCGCCAGGTCGGCGCGGTGCCGCCGCCTGGTCACCAGCAGGCAGAAGTCCTCGGCCGGGCCGCTGACCCGCTGGGCGGCGTCCTCGGGGCCGTAGGCCCACACCTCGCCGGAGGGGCCGGTGATCTCGAAGCGGAACTCCTCGGCCGGCGGGGTCAGCCCGCGCGACAGGTAGCCGAAGTCCCGGGTGAGCACGGCGAAGACGACCAGGTGCCGGAGCCGGTCGGTGCGCTCCAGCCGGACGCCGAGCGCGTCGGCGACGTCCTGCCCGTGCGCGAAGGTCTCCATGATGCCCGCGCACGCCAGCACGATCGGCGGCAGCGGGTTGACCAGCCACGGCACGACCTGGCCCGCGGGCACGGCGGCCAGACCCGCGTGCACCTCGGACCGTCCGGCCCGCCACTTGGCCAGCAGCGTGTCCGGCGAGTCGTTCTCGAACGCCTTGAGCGCGGCGTTCACCGCGCCGTCGAAGTTCTTCTCGGCGCCGGCCGTCATGGCCTTGAACGCCTCGGCGTCGGTGGCGGCGGCGGTGGCCAGCCGGAAGATGAAGGCCAGGTGGGCGATCTGGTCGGAGATCGTCCAGCCGGGCGCGGGGGTGGGCAGCTTCCACTGCTGGGCGTCCAGGCCCGACACCAGCGCGTCGAGCTGGTCGCCGTCGGCCGCCAGGTCGTCGAGCACTACCTCTAGCTCGGTCACGTCCTCGTTCCTTTCAGTCGGCTGTCGATACGGTCGGAAGCGGGGTGCCGGGCCGGGCGGCGGGCGGGGCGCACCAGGCGCCGGTCCGGCGGGCGGCGGTCATGGCCGCCCAGGAGACGACCTCGACGAGCGCGGCCTCGGCGGGCAGGGTCTCGGCGGGCGCGGCCGAGTCCGGCGGCGCGGCCCGGAACTCGTCGACCACCCGCCGGTCCACCTGGTGGGAGGCCAGCGCGGTCAGCAGCGCGAGCCGGGCGGCCGGGCGCTGCGCGGGCGGCAGCGCGGCGGCGGCCTCCGCGGCCCAGCCGTTGCCGGGGCCCGGCGGGACGCCGTCCCAGCCGGACACCCGCTCGGCGACCAGCTCGCGGACCGGGACGGGCAGCCGCCGCGCGCCGCCCTCCTCGATCGCCGCCGCGGCCCTGGCGAACGCCTCGCCGAGCCGCGGGACGCCGCCCGCCCAGGCCAGGTCGTCCGGCAGCGGCGCGGCGGGCAGCAGGCCGAGCGAGCCGCCGGGCGTCGCGGCCCGCCGCGCGGCCGGCCGCATGAGCGCGCCGAACACGCGCAGCGCGGGCCCGCGCGCCCCGGCCGGCAGCTCCGGCGGCAGCGGCGAGTCGCCCAGGAACACGTTGACCACGCGGTTGAGGTACTGGAAGGTCACCGCGACCGCGACGAGCTCCACGGCGGCCTCCCCGGTGACCGGCGGGCCGCCGGCGCCGGGGGAGGCGCTCGCCCTGGCCCAGGCGGCCAGCGGCCGCAGCCGGGGATCGGCGGGGGCCAGCGCGCGCAGGGTCGCGCCGTGCACGTCCACGCAGTACGGGCACGCGTTCCCCGCCGAGACCTCCCTCGCCACCAGCTCCCCGGCCACCCGGCCGGCCACGCCGGCGGCGAGCAGCGACTCGCGCAGCATCAGCCAGCACGCCGCCAGGGCGCGCGGCGCGGGGGAGTGCAGGGCCACGGGCGGCGCGAGCATGCCGAAGTCCCGCTCGACCTGCTCGTACACCCGGGCCACCAGACCGCGGGCGGCTCCGGGGCGCACCGGGCGGACGTGCCGCACCTGGGCGAGCGCGCCGGGCGCCGTCATCCGGCTGAGCAGCCGGCCCATCGCGGGCGCCCTACCCGCGCAGCGCGGCGGCGGCCAGCGACGCGGTGCCGCGGCGGCCGGGGGTCGAGCCGTCCGGCGCGGGCGCGCCGTAGGAGACCTCCACGCCCCGCTCCCGCGCCGCCCTGACGATCCCCGGCACCGCCCGCTCGGCCAGCGCCGAGATGGTCATCGCCGGGTTGACGGTCAGCGCGCCCGGCACGGCCGAGCCGTCCGTGACGAAGATCCCCGGGTGGCCGCGCAGCTCGTGCCCGTCGTCCAGCGCCGAGGTGTACGGGTCGTCGCCGATCCGGCACGAGGCCAGCGGATGCACCGTGTACGCGCCCACGAGGTCGTTCGTCCACGGCGTCACCGTGGCCAGCCCGTCGCGCTCCAGGATCTCCTTGCACTCGGCGTCGGCCATCGCCCAGGCCGCCGAGGTGTTCGCGGTCGGCTTGTACGACAGCCGCCCCACGCCCAGCATCTGCTGGGAGACCCGGTCGGAGTTGCCGCGCGCGGGCGGCGGCCCGAAGACGCCCTCGTTGTCGTCCTCGATCATCTGGAAGATGATCAGCCAGGACCGCCAGCGCTCCAGCATCTCCTTCTTGCGCAGCCCGAACCACGTCGGGTCCGTCCCGCCGGCCAGCGCGAGGATGGTCCCGAGGCCGGGCGGGAAGTAGAGCTGCTCCAGCGAGTAGCGGGTGTACTCGGGCAGCGAGCCGTCCAGCCGGTCCCAGTTGGCCACCGTCGGGCCCTTGCCGATCTGGTTGGCCGCGTACGCCAGGCCGTCGCCCCGCTCCAGCCCCAGCACCTCGCGCACGCGCTCCTCGTTCAGCACGGCGGTGTTGAGCCGCTCGCCGTTGCCGGAGAAGTAGCGGCCCACGGCGTGCGGCATCGCGCCGAGCGCGGCCTCGCTGCGCTGGAGGATGACCGGCGTGGCCGCGGCCCCGGCGGCCACGACCACCACCTTGGCCTCGATCGTGCCCTCGCCCTCGGTCAGGCGGTAGTCCTCGCCATGGACGATCTTGTAGTGCACCCGGTAGGAGCCGTCGGACGTCCGCTCGATGCTCTGCACCTCGTGCAGCGGCCTGATCCTGGCGCCGTGCGCGAGCGCCGCCGGCAGGTAGTTGGCCAGCAGCGACTGCTTGGCGTCGAACCGGCAGCCGGCCATCATCCAGTTGCAGTTGACGCAGGCCGCGGTGTCCACGGCGGCGGGCACGGGGTTGGCGGTGCGGCCCGCGTGCCGGCAGGCGGCCGCCCACAGGCCGCCGGAGTAGGACACGTCCTCCCAGCCCTGCTGGGTGATGGAGATGGACTCGGCGACCCGGTCGTACCAGGGGTCGAGGGTGTCGCGGCTGATCGCGGCCGGCCACATGCGGCGGTTGATGCTGCCGCGGCGCTCGAAGACGAAGCGAGGCGCGCGCGGCATGGCCGCGAAGTAGACCACGCTGCCGCCGCCCACGCAGTTGCCGCCCAGCACGCTCATGCCGTCGCCGACGGTGAAGTCGAAGATGCGGGTGTAGGAGGAGCCCAGCTTGAAGTCGTGCTCGTACTCGGCGGACTCCAGCCACGGCCCGCGCTCCAGCATGACCACGTCGGCGCCGCCCGCGGCCAGGTGGTAGGCGGGGATCGCGCCGCCGAAGCCGCTGCCGATCACCAGCACGTCGGTGCGTTCGACGCCGTTCATGCGGGGCTCCCTGAAGCTGTCGTGTCCGGGTGGAGGTCGGCGAGGGGACGGCCGTAGGAGTAGGCGGGGAAGCGCCACAGCCCGTCCGCGTCCGGCGGGGCGATGCCCATGGCGGTCAGGCCGGGATGCCCGGCCCGGAGGGCGTCGACGGTGTGCAGGTGGGCGGCGGAGTCGTAGGCCATGTAGCAGAACAGCACCAGCAGCACCCACAGCGCCTTCTCCGGGTGGCCGGGCGCGGTCAGCGTGCGCACCAGCGCGCCGCGCTCCTCGAACGGCAGGGCCACGAACTCCGGGACGCCCTCCTCCAGCACGATGCCGTGCTGGTCGGCGTGGGCGCGGGCGTGCTCGTTCAGCGAGCGGGCGTAGTCGTCCAGGCTTCCTGAGACGCCGGTGGCGTCCCATTCCAGCAGCTCGACGGCGCCGGCCGCGACCGCGCCGCCCGTCGGGCTCAGGCCGGCCACCGCCCGGTCGTCCGGACCGCGCTTGGCCCCGGGCACGATGGTGTCCGCGAGCGCCTCCAGCGTCTCCACCCTCGTCTCGTAGAGCAGTGGACCCATGGGTACTCCCTCGTTCAGGTCGGCTTTCGGTCGGTACGGTCGGTGGTGTCGGTGCGCGCCAGCGCGGCCCGCAGCGTGCTCAGCGCCCTGACGGTCTGGCTGCGGACCGTGGAGGACTCGTTGCCCATGACCTGGGCCGTGTCCTCCGCGCTGCGGCCCTCCCAGAACCGGAAGAAGATCGTCGCCCGCTGCCGCGGCCCCAGCCTGGACAGCGCGTCCATCAGCACGATGCGCTCGCCCACCAGGTCGTAGGGGTCCAGGGCGGCGGCCGCGTCGGGCGGCGCCCCGCTGAGCACCTCCCGCGACCAGCGCAGCGCCCTGCGGTCGCTGATGAGCAGCCGCCGCATGATCTGCCGCGCGTACGCCTCGGCCCGGTCGCGCCGGTCGAGGTCGTCCCAGTGCCGGTGCAGTGCCAGCAGTGTGCGCTGGACGAGGTCGTCGGCCTCGTGCCAGTCATCGGAAAGCCGGAAGGCGACCCGGCGCAACATCGGCCTGGCCTCCCGCGCGAAATTGGCGAATTCCTGCCCCCGTACCTCGGCCATCACCTTCACCCCCGGAACACGGCCGTGCAATTCCCGCTTTCTTCGGCATGCTCAGAATTGAATGCGCGGTCCGCCGCAACAACCCCTAGCGGACGTCCTCGCGCCCTTATCCACAAAGGCGTCGCGGCCACCCCCTATTCGACCGCCGGTGACCCCTGTTTTCTTCTTGCGGCGCTCCCGGCCCGTTCCCGCGCACATACGCTCGCGGCGTGAGCGCCTCCGGTGCGGCATTGCTGGCGATCAGCGACCTCCATGTCGGGTTTCCCGAGAACAGGGCGGCCGTCGAGGAGCTGCGCCCGCGCACCGCGGACGACTGGCTGCTGGTGGCGGGGGACGTCGCCGAGCGGCTGGACGCGTTCGAGGAGACGCTCGGCCTGCTGCGCGAGCGCTTCGCCAGGGTGGTGTGGGCGCCGGGCAACCACGAGCTGTGGACCCCGCCCGGCGACCCCGGCCCGCGCGGCGAGGAGCGCTACCGGCGCCTGGTGCAGGTCTGCCGGCGCCTCGGCGTGCTCACGCCCGAGGACCCGTACGCGGTCTGGACGGGGGAGGGCGGCCCGGTGGCCGTCGTCCCCCTGTTCCTGCTGTACGACTACAGCTTCCGCGCGCCCGGCACCACCCGGGAACAGGCGCTCGGCCTGGCCCGCGAACAGGGGGTGGTGTGCAGGGACGAGTTCCTGCTGCATCCCGAGCCCTACCCCAGCAGGCAGGCGTGGTGCCGGGCCCGGGTGCGCGAGAGCGAGCTGCGGCTGGAGTCGCTCGACCCCGGCCTGCCCACGGTCCTGGTCAACCACTTCCCGCTGCTGCGCGCCCCCACCCGCGTCCTGCGGCACCAGGCGCTGGCGCAGTGGTGCGGCACCGAGCAGACGGCCGACTGGCACCTGCGCTTCCGCGCCGCCGCGGTCGTCTACGGCCACCTGCACATCCCGGGCACGAGCTGGCATGACGGGGTGCGCTTCGAGGAGGTCTCGCTCGGCTACCCGCACGAGCGGCGCCCGCACCACCGCGACGGACGGCTGCTGCGGCAACTGCTGCCGGCACCCCGCCGCGAATGGGCCAGATAAACCGCATTCTCAGATAAATTGCCGAGATTTCCGAAAATTTCCCAAAAAAGGGCGATTTGTCATGCAGCGTACTGCCCGCCCGGGAGCGTGTACCAGGTGGCAACCGAAAGGCAATGCATCCGGAGCGCCGAGGAATCGCGCCCCCCGGGAATTCTCCACCCGGAGAATCGACAGGGGACGCGCCCCCGACGGCTTCCGGGTTCCGGGAGACCATATGGACGACGTCATCGAACGAGCGGTCCTGCGGGTCATCGAGAGCATGCAGGAGAACCACGGCGAGCAGCTCACCATTGACGACATGGCGCGCACCGCGATGTTCAGCAAGTTCCACTTCTCGCGTGTCTTCCAGCGCGTGACCGGGCTGTCCCCTGGACGGTTCCTGTCCGCGGTGCGGCTGCGCGAGGCCAAACGCCTGCTCGTGTCCACCTCGCTCAGCATCACGCACATCAGCCACCAGGTCGGCTACTCCAGCGTGGGCACCTTCAGCTCGCGCTTCACCCACAGCGTGGGCCTGTCGCCGAGCAGGTACCGGCAGGTCATGAGCGTCACGGCGGAGGACCTGACCGGCGGTGACCGCGCGTTCGGCGGCCCGGCGGCGACCCTGCACGGCGTCGTGACCTCGCCCCTGGCCGACCGGCCGGTGTTCGCCGGCGTGTTCCCCGGCCAGATCCTGGAGGGCAGGCCGGCGAGCTTCACCCTGATCGGCCGGCCCGGCCCGTACGTGCTGGAGAACGTGCCCAAGGGCACCTGGTACCTGATCGCCCAGTCCGTGGCGGAGTCCCGCGAGGACGCCGTGCACCACCCGCCCCAGGGTGACGCCGCGACGTGCATCGCCCGGATCGGGCCGATCGAGGTGGGGGGCGGCGGGGCCGAGCGCGCCGACCTGCGGTTGCGTCCCATGAGCGTGCTCGACCCGCCCGTCCTGCTCGCCCTGCGCGACCTGCTGGCCTGGACCGACACCCACACCTGACAGAAGGGACGGCACACCCGGAGGGGCCCGCGGACGATGGTCCGCGGGCCCCTCCGTGTTCTCCGGCTCGTTCGTGTTCTCCGGCTCGTTCCCTAGGCCGGGCTCACCGTCATCGGCAGCCCGCCGCGCACCCGCAGCGACAGCATGGCCTCCGGGACCGCCCGCCGTCCGGGCAGCCCGGTCAGCCGCAGCTCGCGGGTGACCATGGCCAGCACGAACGTGGCCTCCATCATCCCCAGGTGGTTGCCCACGCAGAAGCGCGGGCCCGCGCCGAAGGGGATGTAGGCGTACCGCGGCCGGTCGGCGGGCGCGCCCGGCTCGAACCGCTCGGGACGGAACGCGTCCGGATCCCGCCAGTACGCCGGATGCCGGTGCAGCGTGTACGGGCTGATGAGCACGTCCGCCCCGGCCGGGACCCGGTAGCCGCCGACCTCGTCGGCCTCCCGCGCCACCCGCGTCAGCGCCCACACCGGCGGGTACAGCCGCATGACCTCCTCCAGCACCGCCGCCGTGTACGTGAGCCTGCGCAGGTCCTCGTAGGTCGGCGGCCGGTCGCCCAGCACCGAGACGGCCTCCGCCCGCACCCGCTCGCGCACCTCCGGATGCCGGTCCAGCAGGTGGAAGGCCCACGACAGCGTGCTGGCGGTGGTCTCGTGCCCGGCCAGCAGCACCGTGACCAGCTCCTCCCGCAGCCGCTGCCGGCCGGCCGGGTCCTCCCGCAGCCGGGTGGACCCGATCAGCAGCGACAGCAGATCGCCGCCGCCGGTCGGGTTCGCCAGCCGCTCGGCCACCAGCAGGTCCACGACCCGGTACAGCTCCCGCCGGGACCGCCGGAAGCGCAGGTGCAGCGGCAGCGGCAGCCACAACGGCACCATGGCCAGCGTGACCATCTCGAACATGGCCTGGTCCTGGACGCCCTCGAACGCGTGCCCGATGGAGTCGTGCGCGCCGAGGTCGGCCTCCAGCAGGGTGCGGCCGAGCACGCCGAGCGCCAGGCCGGTCATCTCCCCGGCCACGTCCACGGGCCCGCCGCCCACCCGGGCCCGCAGCCGCTCGACCAGGCGGCCGGCCTCCTCGGCCAGCACGGTGTCCTGCTGGGCCAGCCGCTTGTTCTGGAACAGCGGCTGGATGGTCCTGCGCTGCTGCCGCCAGCGATCGCCGTCGCTGGTCAGCAGGCCGTCGCCGATCACCCGCCGGGCCTCGTCCAGGCCGATGCCCTTGCGGTAGTTGCCGCTGTTGTCGGCCAGGACGTGCTTGGCGTGGTCGGGATGGTTGAACAGGTAGATGGCCTTCGGGCCGATCGTCATGCGCACCGCGTCGCCGTACCGGGCGGTCGCCTTGGACAGCAGCGCGAGACGGTCGGTGACCAGTCGCCGGTACAGCACGGGCGCCGCCCAGGGCGGCGGGCCGGGCGGCACGCCGCCCGGCGCCACCGGGCGGGTGCCCAGCGCGGTCACGCCGACACCTTCAGCGGGGCCGGGGAGGTCTCCCCGAAGCGGCCCCGGTGGACCAGCAGGCCGTCGCAGTCGTCCCGCCGGCCCACGGACAGCACCTCGCCGACGATGATCGTGTGATCGCCGCCGTCGTAGGCGCGCCAGACCCGGCACTCGAAGCGGGCCGCCGCGCCCGCGATGAGCGGCACCCCGGTGACCTCGCCCGGCGTCACCTCGACGTCGGCGAACTGGGCCAGGCCGAGCGGCCGGTAGCGGTCGGCGAAGTGCCGCGCCTCGGCCTCCTGGTGCCCGGCCAGCACCGACACCCCGAACGACGTCGCCGCGGAGATGCACTGGTGCATCACGGCGCCCTTGCCGACGCACACCAGCAGCAGCGGCGGGTCGAGCGAGACCGAGGTGAAGGAGTTGGCGGTCATGGCGTGGGGGACCTCGCCGCCCGTGGTGATCACGGTGACGCCGGTGGCGAACGCCCCGAACGCGTCGCGCAGCGCCTTGACGTCCGCGATCCGCGGCGCCGGGGCCGATGAGTGGAGTTGCACGGTGACCTCCTGGGTCCGGGTTCTAGGCCAGGTACGGTTCGAGCGCCCTGACCAGGGGCTCGGGCACCCTCGCCGGCGCGGTCTTGGTGTTCGGCCCCCGCATGCAGGCCACCCGCTGCCTGCCGCGGGCGACGAGGACCTCGGGCGCGCCCGGGGTGACCCGGACGTAGTCGAAGCCGAACTCGATCTGCGTCTGCGCCAGCTCGATCAGGCGCATCCTGATGGACAGCTGGTCGAAGGCCGTGATCTCCGCGAAGAACTCGCAGTCGACCTTGAGCGTGAACAGCTTGAGGTCGTCCTGCAGGTCGTCGAGCACGTCGCGGGCCCGTTCCATGAGGAACATCTCGCGGCAGCGTCCCTGCCAGCGCAGGTAGTTGACGTAGTAGACGTTGCCGACGAGGTTGGTCTCCTCGAAGCCGACCGTGTGCAGGTACTCGTAGTAGGTGCCCATGGGCTAGGACCGCCCTTCGGTGAGGATCGCGACGACGACGGGGGCGGGCAGGCCGTTCACCCGGGTGGCGAGCGTGGCCACGGTCACGCCGCCGCCGGTCAGGACCACCCAGCCGTCGGACCCGGCCCTGTCCACCGCGAGCGGCACGTCCGTCCCGTCCGCCGCACCCGCCGCCGTTCCGGCGGGTGCGGTGGTCCGCAGGCAGGTGAGCGCGGCGCGGATGCGGGCGCGGGCGGTGCCCGCGTCGTCCCCGCAGGCCGCGGCGATCTCACCGGCGAGCGTGTCCCGGCCGCCGTCCCGATCGTCACCAGGGTCGGTGGGGGTGACGGTCTCGACGGCGCAGGACACCGGCCCGGGGGCCGCCACGCACACCGCCAGGCCCGGCACACCGGCCGACACCGTCCGCACACCCTCCGCCGCACTTCCGGCCACACCGCCCGCCGCACCGGGTACGGCCAGCCGGGCCGCGGCCAGGTCGCCGGCGCCCTCGCCCGGCTCCACGGCGACCGCCACCCGCGCGCCCGTCAGGTCCTCCAGCGTGCGCTCCAGGTACGGGCCGAGCAGCGGCGCGGCCCACGGACCGGCCCCGCCCTTCTTCCGCACGGCCTGCAGCCGCAGCCCCTCCCAGCGCTCGACGACCTCGCCGTCCTTCGTCCGCACCGCGACGTCGTAGACGTAGGCGTCGCCGTCCCTGGACCGCTCGGAGGCGCAGTAGCGCACCTCGTCCGCGCCGGACAGCGCGGCCCCGGCCGGGTGGACGCGTTCGATGCCGGTCGGCAGCAGAGTGGCGTCGGGCACGCACACCTGGTTGCCGTGCATCAGCGCGTCCCGCATGCCGGGGTCGCCCAGGAGCAGGTCCGGGGGCAGGAACCCGGCGAACCAGTCGCACTCCTGCGCCACCTGGAGGTCGGCGTCCACCTCGCGGGCCGCGGCCCGGTGGTAGCGGCGCAGCCGCTGGAAGCGCCTGCCCTGGAAGAGCACCTCGCCGTAGAGCTGGGTGTCGGGGTCCAGCGCGACCGGCGGCAGCTCGTCGCCGGCCTGCTCGGGCGGGCCGGCGGGCGCGGCCCCGGCGTCCAGGCGCAGCACGGCCGTGAAGTGGTCGACGTCGAAGCCGGTCTCCTGGCTGCGGATGGCCACGGCGACCGTGTCGTGCCCGGTGACCGCCGCCGCCACCCGGAGCGTGGTGCTCCCGTCGGGCGGCACGATGATCGGCCGGACGAACTCCGCCTGCTCGACGACGGGCGCCCCGGGACGGCCGGTGGCCGCGTACGCCACCTGGGCCATGGCCTCCAGGCCGAACACCGCCGGGAACAGCAGGTTGCCGTCCAGCAGGTGATCGGCCAGGTACAGGTCGGTCCCGGCGTTCACCTCGACCTCGCTGACCAGCTCCACGCCGTGGTAGCGGACCAGCGGCGCGCCGACGAAGCGCAGCAGCGGCAGCTCCGGCTCCTCGCGGCGCACGGTGTGGATGCCCTCGGTCCGCCCGCTGATCACCACCACGCCGGGCGCGTCGGGATCGCTCACCAGGCGGCGCATGATCTCCACGCCCCGGTCCACCGGGATCGGCGTGATGCCCTGCTCGACCAGCCGGTCCACGACCGACAGCCGCTCGCCCATGCCGACCTCGGACCAGACCGACCACTCCATGCAGATCGCCCGGCAGCCGGGGTGCCGCTCGCCCGCCTCGCGGGTCAGGTCGGCCAGCCACTCGTTGGCGGTCGCGTAGTGGCCCTCGCCGTGCAGGCCCGCCCGGCCGATGATGCTGCCGAACGTCACCAGCAGCCGCAGCCGTCCCGGCTCGACCGCCTCCAGCACGTTGCGCAGACCGTCCACCTTGGGGGCGAACGTGCGGCGGAAGGCGTCCATGTCCAGCCCGGCGACGCCCTCGGGCTCGTTGCGCCCGGCGCCGTGCAGGACGGCGGTGACCGGCCCGAGCGCCTGCTCGGCCTCGGCCACGGCCCGCCGCACCTGGGCGGCGTCGGTGACGTCGGCCCTGGCGTAGTGGACGGTGAGCCCGGTCGCGGCCATGCGCCGCAGGTTCGCGGCCAGCTCCTCGTCCTGGGCGGGGTCGGAGCGGCCGAGCACGGCCACCTTGGCCGCACCGGCCGCCCCACTCGCCATGGCCATGGCGCACTCGGCGGTGATGCCCTTGCCGCCGCCGGTCACCAGGAGCACGTCGGAGCCGGTCAGCGGCTCCTCCGTCCGCTCCTGCCGGTACGGCAGCGCGCGCAGTGTCGGCACCCGCCGCGTGCCGTCGGCGTCGTAGTGCACCTCGCAGAACGCCGCCGTGGCGGCCGCCTCGGCGGCTACCCAGGCGGCGGCCTGCGGCGCGTCGTGCGGCAGGTGCACGACCGTGGTGGGCACGCCGCTCTCCAGATGGAGCGTCTTGGCCAGCCCCGCCGCGCCCCGGCCGTGCTGGACCAGGACGAACCGGGCGCCCGGCCCGCCGGCCAGGGCCGCCTTGGCGCCGAGCAGCGCCTGCTCCAGGTCGTCGGCCGCGCACCGCGCGGGTAGGCACACCAGGACACCGGAACCGATCTTCTCCCCTTCGAGTGCCTCGCGCAGCGGCCCCGCCAGGGGCGAACCGGCGGGCGCGAACACCTGCCACGACCCGTCGCGCTCCTCGGCCGTACGCCGGGGCCGCGGCTGCTCGTCCAGGTCCACGGCGAACGGGCGCACCCACGGCGCCGCGCCCGTCACGCCCCGCGCCGACTGGGCGCGCGGCTGCGCGGCCAGCCGGTCCAGGGCCTCGCCCAGCTCCTGGAGCGTCGCGGTGGCGACGTTGGCCGGCGCCATGCCCGCGGGCACGCCCAGATGCTGGGTGGCCTGGTCGATGATGTGCATGACGGTGACCGAGCTGAGGTGCAGCTCGTCCAGCGGCTTGCTGTCCTCGGTCACCATCTCCAGCGGCAGCTCGGCGCGTTCGGCGGCCAGCCGCCGCAGCAGCTCGACCGTCGACTCGCCCGGCTTGGCCGCCGTCCCGCCGCCCTGCTCGGCCGCCCGCTCCGCCGGCTGCGGGGCGGCGGCCTTGACGCGCACCTGCGGCGCCTGCTCGGCCGGGCTGGTGAAGAACGAGAACACCGCGCCGATCTCCAGCGGCTTGACCAGCCGCCCGTGGAACAGCTCCTCGCAGGCGACGGGCACGCCCGCCACGTGCGCGGCGCCGGCCACGCCGAGCAGCCCGGCCAGCGACTCGCCGTCGGTGTCCAGCGCGACGGCCGGCACATCGGTCAGCTCGGCCGCCAGCCTGCTGAGCACCCGGCCGGGGCCCACCTCGACCAGCAGGTCCACGTCCGCGGCCAGCGAGCCCAGCGCCTGGGCGAACCGTACGGGGGCGGTGATCTGCCGGTGCAGCAGCTCCGGGACGTCGGTGCCGGGAGCCAGGTCGCCGCCGGTGACGGTGGAGACGACGCGGCGGGCGACCGGCCCGAACCGCTCCTCCGCCAGGTAACCGGCCAGCGCCTCGGCCGCCGGGGCGACCAGGGGCGAGTGGAAGGCGTGCGAGACGTTCAGCCTGGTCCAGGTGAACCCGGCCCGCTCGGCCCGGCGGCCGGCCTCCTCCACCGCCGCCACCGGCCCGGCGACGACGGTCTGGAGCGGCCCGTTGTACCCGGCGATCACCACCGGCAGGTCGCCCACCAGCGCCGGCACGCTCTCCGGCGCGGCCCGCACGCCGGCCATCGTGCCCGGCTCGCCGCGCTCCCGCATCGCCCGGCCGCGCTTGGTCGCCACGCGCAGCAGCGCGTCCTCGTCCATCGCGCCCGCCCAGTGCAGGGCCGACAACTCGCCCAGGCTGTGCCCGACGGCCGCGTCCGCCTCGATGCCGAGCAGCGACAGCGCCCGCAGGCCCGCCATCGAGCCGGTGACGATGCGCGGCTGGGCGATCTCGGTGGCCGCCATGTCGCCGTCGGCGGGCAGGGCGGCGGTGGCGTACACCTCGGCGACGTCGGGGAAGCGCCTGGCCAGCGCGCCGCCGTCGGTGCCGCGGCCCGAGCCCTGCCCGGGGAAGAGGAAGCCGATCCTCGGCCGGGCCGAGGCGCGGCCCGCGAACGCCTTGCCGTCGGGGGTGGACAGGGTGTTCTCGCCGGACTCCAGCACCGTCAGCACGCGGGTGAGCTGCCGTACGGCGTCGTCGGGCGAGGAGACCACGACGGCCGCCCGGCACGGCAGGCCGCGCAGCCGCCCGCGCAGCGTGGCGGCCAGGTCGGCGAGCTGGCCGTAGGACACCTTGGGCACGAAGGCGAGCAGCTCCGACACCAGGCCGCGCAGCTCGTCCCAGGAGCCGCCGTCCAGCAGGAACAGCTCGGCGTCCTGCGCGGCGGCGGCCAGCGCCTTGACGCGGCTGGACGCCCGCCGCCGCGGGCCGGTGTTCTCCAGCACCACGTGCGTGTTGATGCCGCCGAAGCCCATGGCGGTCACCGCGGCACGCAGCGGCGCGCCCTGCGGCCACGGCTCGGCCGTGCGCAGCACCCGCAGCGTGGCGCCCTCGTCGGTGAGCACCTGGTGCGGGTCGACGCAGCCGATGGTCGGCGGCAGCACCTGCTCGTGCACGGCCATGGCCGCCTTGATCAGGCCCGCCACGCCCGCGGCCGCCTTGGCGTGGCCGATCATGCCCTTGATCGAGCCGACCGCGGCCGGCCGCGCGGCCGACTCCCTGGCCCGCGACAGCGCGGTCAGCTCGGTCGCGTCGCCGAGCGCCGTGCCCGTCCCGTGGCCCTCGAACAGCTCGACGGTCTCGGGGCCGAACCCGGCCTTGTCGTAGGCGCGGCGCATCGCCAGCAGGTAACCGCTCACCTCCGGGCGGGTGATCCCGCCCTTGCCGTCGGAGGAGACGCCCCAGCCGGCGATCGTGGCGTAGATCCGCCGCCCGGCGGCCAGCGCGTCCTCCTCGCGCATCAGCACGACGATGCCGCAGCCCTCGCCGGGCCAGAACCCGTTGGAGTGCCGGTCGTACAGGCGGAAGTCGCTCTTGGCCAGCGCGCCGGTCTTGGCGAACCCGATCACCTCGAACGGGTCGATGGACAGGTCCACGCCGCCCGCGAGGGCCACGTCCACGTCGCGGTCGGTCAGTGCCTTGCCGGCCGTCACCACCGACAGCAGGGACGAGGAGCAGGCCCCGTCCACGGTGTAGCCGCCGCCGTTGAGGTCGAAGTGGTTGCAGATGCGCCCGGCGATCGTGTTGGACAGGCCGCCGGCCAGGGTGTCCTCGTCCACCGGCGGGAAGGGGCTCTTGTAGGACTCCTCGTAGTCGGCCAGGAACGCGGCCAGGCGCTCGTCGTCCCAGCCCTGGTCCTTCAGGGCCGCGGCGAGGGTGCGCCGCACGTACGGCCAGCGCAGCCGCAGCACGTTGGCCCGGGTGAACTCGCCGGTGAGCGTGTTGCCCACGACGACGCCGGTGCGCTCGCGCGGCAGCCCCTCGCCGTCGGCGAACCCGGCGTCGGCCAGGGCCCGGCCGGCCATGTCGAGGGCCAGCCAGTGGGCCAGGTCGGTCGACCGGTACGTGCTGCCGGCGATCTTGTGTGCCACCCGGTCGAAGGCGTAGCCCTCGATGACCGCGGCGGTCTTGGCGTAGAAGCGGTCCGGCGCTGCGGGATCGGGGTCCCAGTAGTCCTCCAGCCGCATGCGCTCGTCCGGGAGCCGGCGGAAGGCGCGGCGGCCGGCCACCGCGTTCTCCCACAGCTCCCTGGGCGAGGCGGCGTCAGGGTACCGGCAGGCCATGCCGACGATCGCGATCCTCGTCATGCCTTCGCGACCTCTTCCCGCGCGTGCTGCAGCGCCTGGGCGGCGGCTGCGCTGACCCTGGCGGCGTCGAGCTCGCGCGCCTTGTTCACGATGTGCAGCGCCCACAGGAAGCCGCCGCGGATCAGGCAGACGGCCGCCGTGGCGAAGAAGATCCCGTACGGGATGTTCATCCCCATGAGCAGGCCGTACACCACGGCGACGCCGCCGCCGAAGGCGACCTGGGACAGCGGTCTGGACGGGCTCGTGCCCGGGTCGGTGATCATGTAGTTGGTGAACAGGATGAACGCCACCCCGGTCATCATCGACAGCCCGCCGAGGATGGAGATGTCGTCGATGATCAGCCCGCGCACCACGGCCTGGAGGGCGAAGACGCCCACCCACCCGCCGATCAGCCACATGCGGCCGGTCAGCTTGCCGTTGATCATCGTGCCGCCGATGATGATGATCCCCGGGATGATCCAGTCGATCGGGTTGTCGACCTTCTCGGTGAAGTGGTACGGCGGCGCGATGCTGGCCCACGGCAGCAGCAGCAGGATGATCGCGATGCCGAAGTTGGACGGGTTCATGAAGTGCCGCATCCGCCCGCGCACCGGCGCCTTGAGCACCCATTTGGCGCCCACGGCGACGGTGACGCCGAACATCATGACCAGCACCTGGTCGTTGACGTAGATCAGCATGTTGAGCGCGATGGAGGTGATGTGCGCGGGATACAGGAACTCCATCAGCCCGCGCGGCCCGTTGCCGAGGAAGCGCGGCGCGCGGCCCTCCTGGCGGGCGCCGATCACCTCAAGGATGATCTCCACGGTGTAGCCGGTGGCCAGCGCCACGAACGGCCACGACCACGGCTGCTCGAACCCCAGCACGGTGTAGCCGAGGATGTTGAAGATCGTGATCGAGATCGCGAACCGGCGCAGCGCCGTGATCACTTTGGGATCGTGACGTGGCGGGGTGATCGTCTTGTCGGCCATGCCGTCACTTCTCCTTCGCTTGCGAGCCGAGCTGGAGGGTGTGCCAGCCGGGGGTGAGCGTGAGCTCCTGCTGGTGCCGCTGCCCGGCGCGGTCGCGCCAGTTCAGCTTCACCCGCACGGGGCCGGTCACGTTCGCGCCGAGGCCGATGTGCACCGCGTGCGCGCGCTTGCCGGAGTGGCCGCTGCCGCCGTCCACGCGGCCCATGAAGGAGCGGCCGTCGGGCGTGGTGGCGGTCACCGTCGCGCCGATCACCGGCGAGCCGGCGGCGGGCAGCGGGCCGGCCGCGGAGGGGCTGTCGTACTGCAGGCGCAGCCCGAGGAACGCGTTCGCCGAGCGGCTGGTGTTCAGGTAGAAGGCGGGGGCCTCCCACTGGCGGGCCACCGCGAAGTCGATCAGGCCGTCGCCGTTGACGTCCCCGGTCGCGATGCCGCGCGTCGGCACGGGCACGGCCAGGCCGAGCTGCTCCGACAGGTTGGCGTAGCGGCCGTCGGGGCCCTTGGCGAAGAAGGCCAGCGTCTGCGCGCCGGCGATGTCGGCGCCCTCGGTGACGTTCGGCCATGACTTGGGGTTGCTGGTCACGCCGTCGTTGGCGGCGGCCAGCTCCTGCAGCGGCGGCCAGCGGTTGACGTCGCCCTTGATGAACCCGGTCGCCTGGACGATCTCGTTCTCGCCGTCGTTGTCGAAGTCCTCGATCTTCGGGTCCCAGCCCCAGCCGGACCAGGCGGTGCGCAGCTCGGCGCTGAGGTCCTTCCACGGCGCCTCGCCCTGCCGCAGCTTCTCGCGCAGCTCGGCCTGGGTCTTGACGGTGGACAGGAACGTGAAGTTGCTCTCCTGGATGCCGTACGGGGTGGTGATGTTGCTGACGAAGAAGTCGAGCACGCCGTCGCGGTTGAGGTCGCCGGCGTCCGAGCCCATGCCCTTGAAGGAGTCCTCGCCGAGCACCTTCGACTTGGGCACGCCGATCTCGTGCGTCCCGATGGTGGGGGAGAACTTGATCGTGCCGGGGGTGGAGACGTTGTAGAGCAGGTGGTCGGGCCCGAAGTCGTTGTTCAGCAGCAGCTCGGGCAGGCCGTCGCCGTCGAGGTCGGCGCTGGTGGCGCCCAGCTCCCAGCCGGTGGAGACGTCGGAGGGCAGCACGCCGTCCAGGCGGGTGAAGCCGCCGTTGCCGGTGCCGCGGAAGAAGTAGTCCCGGCCGCCGTTGAGGGCCTTGGACAGCGAGTGGTTCATCTGCACGCCGCCGTCCACGCGGCTGTCGAGGATGGGGCTGCCGTCGGGGAAGTAGTTGCCGACGAAGATGTCCTGCTTGCCGTCACCGTCGAAGTCGGCGACGGTCGCGACGTTGCTGTTCCACAGCTCGCCGGTGTACTTCGCGCCGCCGGAGTTGGGCACCAGCTCGGCCGCGTCGAAGGCGGCGGCCTCGAACCGGGACGCCGTGGGCCGCTGCAGGTGCAGCGTGGGCGTCCGGCCCCACCAGTAGACCAGCAGGTCGGTGCGGCCGTCGTCGTTGTAGTCGGCGGGGACCGCGCCCATGGGCGCCATCGCGTCGGTGATCGGCAGCGAGCCGAGCGACAGCGCGAACGGCCGGTACCGCTCGGCGCCGCCCTCGACCGGCGCCGGCGTGACGACCACCTGGTCGGTACGCGGGTCCACGATCACCAGGTCGTCGTCCCTGCCGTTGCCGTCGAGGTCGTTGAGCGCGATCGCGGCCCCCACGGAGGAGATCCAGGCGTCGATGTGCTTGTAGGCCTGGTTCACCTTGCGGACGGTCTTGGCCGGGCCGCCGCCCGGCATCGCGATGCTCAGGGGCTTGAAGCCGTACGCGCCGGCCATCCCGGCCTTGGTCGCGTCGGAGGCGAAGGTGGGGTGGCCGATCGCGAAGACGGCGATCATCAGCGCGAGTGCGGCGACGCCCGCCGCCTGCTTGCGCAACCACGCGGCTACCGAGGTCACGAGGGAACACCTCCATGGAAGACGAACGTCTCGGCGATGCGCCGGCGCCACCCCTCATAGGCGGGCGGCTTGTCATGCGATGTCGCGGTGGGACGGGTCGCGCGGCTCACCTCGGCCGCCTGCTCCGCCGTGGTGCCGCAGAGAACGCCCACGGCCGACTCGGTGTGCGGGAAGAGCAGCCCGGCCCGGATCCTGGCCTCGGCGGCGAACACGCTGCCCTGGGCCAGCGGCCCCTGGTGCGGTCCGGCGCGCTCGCGCAGCCACCGCAGCTCGGCGTCGTCGGCGCCGCCCGCGTAGGTGGCGGCCAGGCCGATGCCGGCGTAGAGGTCGGCGTGGCGGGACTCGGGGAACCGTTCGAGCAGCGTGACCGCCCGCTCGGCGCTGGTGCCGGCGACGAACCACAGGGCGCGGCCGATGCCCTGGTCGAGGGCGTGGGCCGCGTACTCCTCCTGGCCGGCCGGCCAGGAGAAGCGGGCTTCGCGCACCTGCTGGTGCACGTACCGGTCGGTGTGGAAGTAGGCCTGGTGGAAGCCGTACCCGTCGTGGACCAGCCACAGCAGCAGCGGGTCCAGCAGGCCGGGCTTCGGCCACAGGAAGCGGGGGAGCCGGGCCATGGCCCAGCCGATCCCCACGTAGACCATGTAGTTGTGGTGGTGGCCGCGTCCCTGGAGGAAGGCGTTGACCCGGCGCAGATTGCCGAAGGTCATGCAGTCCAGGATGGCGAAGCCCATGCCCGCGCCCTCGTAGGCGAAGCCGCGGAAGCGGGCGGGCACCTCTTCGAGCCGGTCCTCGGCCTCGGCGACGGTGCGCGACTCCACGGCGTAGGCGTAACCGGCGAGAAAGTATTCGCCGACCGTCTCCAGTATTTCGGTGGATGCCGCGTTCTTCACCCAGAAGCCGCGCGTCTCGATTTTCGTCTCGCTGACGTCCGGCACCAGAATTTTGCGTCTGAGCGACCGCAATGCGCTTGCCAATTGAGCCTCCGCCGCTTATAGCCCGAACAATTCAATTTCATTGACACATGCCGCCCGGTGGCCGGACAACTTCGGGTTTGCTCAGCTCGGAGGGTCATTTTTGGGCGTGCGAAAGCGAATGACGTGCTTATTCGGGGACGCCGGTCAGTGGGACCGTACTTCGGCCTCGACCGCGAAATGCGCGCGCACCCTTCCGCGCCACAGCTCGTAATCCGGGACGCGTTCCGACGTGCCCGCGACGACTTCGCTGTCGTCGGCGAGCGCGACCGCGCCGGAAACGTCGAGCCCGGTCAGCACCGCGCCCGTGGCCGCCGAATGCTCCGGGACGAACCCCGAGTAGTCCCGGGCCTTGGTCGCGAACACCGACCCCTGGGCGAGCTCGCCCCGGTGCTGCCCGGCCTCCTCGCGCAGCACCGCCGCCGCCCCCGCCTCGCACCCGGCGAACGTGGCCGCCAGCCCGACCCCGCTCCACAGGTCCGCCTGCCGGCCCGGGGCGAACGCGCGCACCGCCGCGGCCACCTCGCCCGGCCTGCCGCCGTGGATGAACCACAACGCCCGGCCGACGCCCTGGTCCACGGCGCGCGGGAAGTAGGCCGCGTCGCCCTGCCAGGGGTAGGGGTCGGGCACCTGCTGCCCGTCCACGTGGCGGCGGGTGTGGAAGTAGGCCAGGTCGAAGCCGTACCCGTCCACGGCCAGCCAGCTCATCGTCGGGTGGTACGGGGTGCCGCTCAGGTCCGGCAGCACCTTCTTCCACAACACCCGCGGCAGCCGGGCCATGGCGAAGCCGATGCCGATGTAGGCCAGGAAGATGTGCGGCTGCCCGGGGCCCGTCAGCAGGTCCCGGGTACGCCGTCCGCGCCCGCCGCCCATGGCGTCGAGCACGGTGAAGGCCATCGTCGCGCCCTCGTAGGCGAAGCCGCGCTGCTCGACGTCCACCAGGGACAGCCGGCGCTCGATCTCCCACTGGTCGCGGACGTCGATGCCCCACTCGAAGCCGCACACGACGGCCTGCGGGATGGCCTCCAGGCGGTCGGTGAGCGCCGAGGGGACGACGGGGAAGCCGCGTGCGCCGAAGGTCACGTCGGCCAGGGATGGCGCCAGCACGAGCCGGCGCAGCGAACCGAGCAGAGACGACATGGTGTGCTCCTCCTCCAGGAACGTGAAGACCCCGCCTGCGAACGGCCCATGCGCGGGCCCGGGGACGGCCGTCCCCGGCGGGGGAGTTGGGGGCACGTCCCGCCCTGGCGGACGACGGGTCCGCTTCAGGATGCGGCCGGACCGGCGCCACGGGCATGTCGCAAAGTGCGCGATCGGCGCACGGGGGTCAGCTCGCCCAGGCCGCCAGCCGCCAGTCGCCGCCTCCGCCGGGCAGCGGCCTGCGCACCAGGACGGACGGGTCCGACCAGGCCGACGCCTCGCGCTCGGCCGCCTCGGCCAGGCGGCGGAAGACCGCCGCGACGACCGCTTCGAGTTCTTCGGGGGTCGCCTGCCCCCGCACCACGGTGAGTTCCATGCCTTCGACGCTCGCCCGCGGGCCCGCACGCCCGCAACTTCCTGCATGCCCGGTGCACACGCCCGAGCCCGGTCCGGCGACGAAGGCCCGCCCCGTGCCCCCGTCCCGCACCCCCGCCCCCCGCCCCCTACCCCCGGCCCCGTGCCCCCTGCCTCTGCTCAGGGGGCAGGAAGGGCGGGGGCCGGGATGCGGGTGGTCAGGGTTGGGTGGTCAGGGTCGCGCCTGGTCGTCGAACTCCACCACGAGCGGGAGGTCGGCCCGGCGGCGGATGTTCAGCTTGCGGTAGGTGCGGGTCAGGTGCTGCTCGACGGTGCTGATCGTGATGTAGAGCTTGGCCGCGATCTCGCGGTTGCTGTAGCCGGCCGCCGCCAGCGCCGCGACCCGGCGCTCGCCGACGCTCAGCACGCCGATCAGGTCCCCCGGCAGGGGGGAGGACGCGCCGTCCGCGTCCGCGGCCCGGCTGAGCGCGCTGATCATCGGCTCGGCCCCGCACTCCAGCGCCGCCGCCTGCGCCCGTCCCGCCACCGTGCGGGCCCGCCGGTACTCGCCCAGCGCCTCGTACGCCTCCACCAGGTCGAACAGCGCCCTGGCCAGCTCGTACCGGTCGCCGGCGAGCTGGAGGTACTCCACCGCCTGGCGCAGCAGCGCCGGACGGCGGGCCGGCTCGGAGACGGCCGCCTTGAGCCGCATCCCGATGCCGCGCCCCCGGTAGGCGCCGGGGCCGCAGCCGTCCAGGTGGGCCTTGATCAGCTCCCTGGCCTCCTCCGTCTGGCCCATCCGCAGGCACGCCTCGGCGGCGTCGGCCTGCCAGGGGATCAGCGCCGGGTTGTTCAGCCCCCAGGCCGTCACCAGCTCGCCGCAGCGCAGGAAGTCGTGCAGAGCCGGGACGAAGGACTCGCCGGCCAGGTTGTAGCGGCCGCGGGCGTACAGGTAGTGCAGGCCGTAGCGGGTCTGGAACATGGCCTCGGCGACCGGCCGGTCCAGCGGGTCGCGCACGGCCTCGTGCCGGCCCATCGCGGTCAGCGCGATGACCAGGCTGGCCAGCGGGCCGCCGATGGCCACGCCCCAGCTGCTCATGGGGATCGTGTCCAGCGCGATGCGGGCGTGCCGCTCGGCGGCCGGCATGTCGCCCTGGCGGATCGCGATCTCGGCCCGGATGGCCGCCAGCCGGGCCCGGCGGCTGGGCGCCTGCCGGGCCGCCGCCTCGTCGCCGAACAGGTCGCACAGCGGCGCGGCGCGCTCGCAGCGCCCGGCGTAGGTGAGGGCGAGCAGGGAGTTCTCCACGACGTCCAGGGACATCTCGTCCAGCCGCTCGCCCTCCAGGATGCGCTCGACGGCGTCGAGGTTGTGCTCGCGCGGGCCGTGGGTCAGCACCTCGGCCAGGGCGAGCGTGGACTCCAGCCGCCGGTTGACGGCGACCGACACCATGCCGGCCAGGATGTGCTCGCGGGGCGGGTTGGCCACGTAGGCGGCCAGCGGCGGGCACGTCACGCGCAGCCAGAGCTGCGCCACGACCAACTCGGCCAGCGTCGCGTGGTCGGAGGCCGACGCCTCCTGGTTGAGCTGCTCCAGCACGTCGCGGGCGTCCTCGAAGCGGCCGTGCCACAGCAGCGCGCGGGCCAGCACGACGGCGTCGCTGCCGTGCAGGCTGCCCTTCTGCAGGGCCTCGGTGAGCTGGTCCAGGTGCCCGGCGGGGGCGGCCGGGTTGATCCGCCACTCCGCGCGTACGAGCATGGTCATCAGCTTGGAGCGCTGGAGCTCGTCGGTGCACTCGCGCCAGGCCAGCTTCAGGTAGGCCACCGCCGACTCCACCTCGCCCTTGCGCAGCGCGGCCAGCGCGGCCTCCTCCAGCGTGGGCACCACCCACGGCGCCTCGACCCTGGCGGCCTGGAGCAGGCGGTCGGCGACCACGCCGGGGCGCACGCCCCGCGTGTAGGCCAGCTCGGCGGCGCGGCGGTACAGCTCCTTGCGCTCGGACAGGTCCATGCCGGCCAGCACCGCCGAGCGCACCGCCTCGTGACGGTAGCCGCCGCCGCGCAGCAGGCCGGTCGCGCCGATCGTGAGCAGCTCCCTGCTCACGTCCACGGCGGGCAGTTCGAGCATCTCGGCCAGCCCGTCGGCCTCGCCGAGGATGGCCAGGCCCTGCGCCACCCGGACCGTACGCGGGTGGCTGCGCCGCAGGCACGTCTCGACCGCCCGGACGAACCGGTCGCCGACGACCAGCTCGCGCGGCGGCGCCTCCACGGCCCGCAGGTGCTGGCGGTAATCGGCGGCCAGCTCACCGGCCAGCAGCGGGTTGCCGCCGCTGATCGTGTGCCACTCGTCGGCGAACCGCTCGGTCGCGCTGAGCCCCACCTGGCCCGCCACCAGCGCGGCCACGCCCCTGCGCGACAGCGGGGCGAGCTGCAGGCGCAGGCAGTGCGGCAGCCGCAGCAGGTCGGTCTCCAACGGCCCGTCCGTGCCCTGGCGGTCGTTGAGCGCGAACACCGCCACGATCCGCGCGTTCCGCACCCGCCGCGCCAGGTAGGCCAGGCAGAGCAGGGAGGTGCGGTCGGCGTGGTGCACGTCGTCCACGACGACCACCAGCGGGCAACGTTCGGACAGGTCGAGCAGCACCGTGACCAGCGCGTGCACGACCTGCGGGTCGAGCAGCCGTTCGGCGTCGGCGTGCGCCGCGGTCGCGGTCCGCACGCCCTCCGCCAGCAGCTTCTCCGAGCGCTCGCGCTCCTCCTCGACCAAGGGGGCGTCCTGGATGAGCTGGCGGAGCAGGCCGAGCTGCAGGTCCTGCTCCATGCGCGATCCTGTCGCCGTCACCGCGAGCGCGCCCAGCTCTATGGCCTGTTCGGACAGCGTGCGCAGCAGCGCGCTCTTGCCCGTCCCGGCGGGCCCGCCGACCAGCGCGACCCGTCCACGGCCGAGGATGGCGTTGGCGACGAGCGACTCCAGGCAGGACATCTCCTCCTGCCGTTCGATGAGAGTCATGGCCGTCTCCCCACATGTCGTGTTGCGCTCACGCTAGGCCGGGGCGGTATTCGATCTCTATCGTCCCGCCATCTGGCGCCGGTTCCTGGCCGGGCGCCGGCGTCCCGCCTCGGGAAGGGGCAGGCCGGAGGCGGGGGCGGCGGGCGGCCGGCCCTCGCGGCGGGCGCGGGCCAGGGCCGCGCCCACGGCGGCCAGGGCCGCGGCCCCGGCCTCGGGCCCGGCGCCGGCGCCCCACGCCGTGCCGCCGTCCAGCCCGCACCGGGCGTAGACGGCCACCTCGCCGCCGGTCGCGCCGGTCGCGCCGTCGAGGTGGTGCACGGCGCGGACCCGGACGCCGGCGGCCTCCAGCGCCGCGCGCAGCGCCGCCACCGTGGCCGAACGGGCCTGCCCGTACGTGCCGTCGTCGACGTACAGCGTGGCCACCGCCCCGGCCGGGTCACCGACGGGCGCCGCCCTGTACTCCTCCTCGAACAGCCGCCTGATCCGCTCCGGCTCGACCTCGCCCTGCCCGGCCTCGGCCATCGCCTGGACGGCCCGCGCCAGCTCGATCTGCAGCCCGCGCGGCAGCGTGATCCCGTACCGGGCGTTCAGCAGGTACGCCGGGCCCGCCTTGCCCGACTGGCTGGTCACCCGGACCACCGCCTCGTAGGTGCGTCCCAGGTCCCGCGGGTCCACCGGCAGGTACGGCACCTCCCACGGCAGCTCCGCCGGATCCCGCCCGGTACGGGCCGCCTCCCGGTCCATCGCGTCGAACGCCTTCTTGATCGCGTCCTGGTGCCCGCCGGAGAACGCGGTGAACACCAGGTCGCCCCCGTACGGGTGCCGCGGCGGCACGGCGAGCCCGGTGCACTCCTCGACGACGCGCCGCACCCGGTCGAGGCCGGAGAAGTCGACGCCGGGGTCGACGCCCTGGGTGGCCAGGTTCAGGCCCAGCGTGACCAGGCAGACGTTGCCCGCCCGCTCGCCGTTGCCGAACAGGCAGCCCTCGACGCGCTCGGCGCCGGCCATCAGCGCCAGCTCCGCCGCCGCGACCCCGGTGCCGCGGTCGTTGTGCGTGTGCACCGACAGGCAGACGTGCTCGCGGTGCGGCAGGTTGCGGTGCAGCCACTCGATCTGGTCGGCGAACACGTTGGGGGTCGAGCGCTCGACCGTGGTGGGGAAGTTCAGGATGATCGGCCGGTCGGGGCCCGGCTGCCAGACGTCCATGACGGCCGCGCAGACCTCCAGCGCGAAGTCCGGCTCGGTGTCGTGGAAGTGCTCAGGCGAATACTGGAACCGGACATCGCCCTCTTCAAGCAATTTATCGGCATATTTCATGACCAGTCGGGTTCCTTGGACTGCCAGATCCTTGCACTCGTCCCGGTTCATCCCGAACACCAGCCGCCGCGCCACCGGCGAGGTCGCGTTGTAGAGGTGGATCGTCGCCCTGGGCGCCCCGATCACGCTCTCCATCGTGCGTTCGATCAGTTCGTCGCGCGCCTGGGTCAGCACGGTCACGCACACGTCGTCCGGGATGCGGTCACGCTCGACCAGGAGCCGGACGAAGTCGTGGTCGTCCTGGCTGGCCGCCGGGAAGCCGACCTCGATCTCCTTGTAGCCCATGCCCACCAGCAGGTCGAACAGCACCAGCTTGCGTTCGGGGTCCATGGGCCTGGGCAGCGCCTGGTTGCCGTCCCGCAGGTCGGTGGACAGCCAGCGCGGCGGCGCGGTGAGCACGGCGTCCGGCCACGCGCGGTCGCCGAGCGGCATCCGCGGGAAGGGGCGATAGCGGCTGATCTTCATGTCCGGCCTCACTGTCCTTCAGCTGAGCGATCCGAAATAGACGGTCGAGAAATACGGCGAGATCAGGACCACGATGTTGTTCACGGCCGTCTCGTCCACCATGCGGAAGGTGACGACGATCTCCGGATAGGCCGGCCGCAGCCCGAGCCCGACGAAGTACGGGTCGGTGGCGAACACGATGCGGTAAAGGCCGCGGTCGAGCAGGCGGTCGGCCCATGCGCTGACCGATCCGTCCTGATCCGTACGGGTCTCGGCTTCGAGCACCCACTGCCCGTCGGCGTCATGGTCGAGGCGTACGTGCAGATCAGCCGCCCCCCGGCCGTAGACGGCGTCCTGGGCTTGCACCGCTATTCCCATCGAACCTCTCCGAGTGGTCCGCGCGGGCCCTCCGCGCACGTGGCCACCCGGACGGCGACAGCGTCGCGCCGCCCGGGCTCGCGCCCAGGCTGGCGTCGCCTGCTATTCGCCGGACCTCCGGCCGCTATCGCCGCGCTATCGCCGTCCGATCGCCGTGCGATCGCAGATGAGGCGTTCTTCTTATTTTGCGCTATCCCGGCTATCGCCGGCGGGGGCCGGGATCGGTGTGCACAGCGTCCAACGTGCGCTGATGGCCGGTGAAAAGGAGATGGATAAAGCGTGAATTGCGGACCGTGTGAGCGTCCATTCCGAAGCCGCGAACAAGACCGCGGTAATCACACGGAGGTAGATCGAAATGACCGCGACCACCGCCATCACCGCCCGCGTCCGCCTCGCCCTCGCCCTCGTGCTCGCCGCGCTCGCCGGCTTCGCGGCCATCGCCGCCGCCCCCGCCCCCGCGCACGCCGTCCCGTCCGCCGTCCAGCACGACGGCGTCAACGGCACCATGGACTGGCCCTGGGGTCTGATCGAGGGTGTCTTCCAGGACTGACGGCGACAGGGAACCCGTATCACCCTGAAACGATCCAAAACTGGCCACATACCCAAGGGCGTTGTACCATCCACCCAACCATGGCAGAAACTTTTGAGGGGTAAGCACCAATTACGCCGCTCATCATGGCAAACACGCCCGGATTCCGGTCGCGTCGGGAAAGATCTCCGACCGAGGGCGGTGATTTGTTTGAGGGGATGCGGGTGGAGTTTCGCGTGTTGGGTGCGCTCGAGGTCACTGCGAGCGAGAGACAGCTCGATCTGGGCGGGGCGCGGCAGCAGATCGTCCTCGCCGTCCTGATCCTGAACGCCAATCACTCGGTCACTCTGGACCGCCTCGTCGAGGCGATCTACGACGAGGACCCGCCGGCCACGTCGCGCGCACAGGTGCAGATCTGCATCTCCGCGCTCAGGCGCCTGTTCAGCGCCCACGGCCATCCCGAGATGATCGTCACCACCCGGCAGGGCTACATGTTGCGCGCCCCCGCCGACGCGATCGACGCACGCCGTTTCGAGAGCCTTGTGAGCCGGGCTCGCAAGGCCAGGGACGGCCGTTCCTTCCCCGAGGCCATCCAGCACTACCGCGAGGCGCTGGCGTTATGGCGCGGCCCGGCTTTCGACGGCATCGACAGCAGGGCCGTGCAGGCGCTGGCCAGCGGCATCGCCGAACAGCGCGTCACCGCCAACGAGGACTGCGTCCAGCTCGAACTGGACCTCGGCCGCCACCACGAACTGGTCGGCGAGCTGGCCGCGCTCGTGCAGGAACACCCGCTCAGGGAGGGGCTGGCCGCCCAGCTCATGGTCGCCCTCTACCGCTCCGGACGCCAGGCCGAGGCGCTGCAGGTCTACCGCGACGCCCGCCGGGTGATCGTCGAGGAACTGGGCATCGAGCCCAACGAACGCCTTCAGCAGCTCGAATCGGCCATCCTCACCTCCGACGAGAGCCTGGAGGCCCAGCCGCCCGCCGCGGTGGCCCCGCCCGAGCCGCCCGCCCGTCCGCCCGCGGTGCCGGGCATGCTCCCCTCCGACATCGCCGACTTCATCGGGCGGCAGGCGCAGCTCGACGTCATCAGGCAGCGGGTGACCGTCCCCCTGGCCGGGGACGGCCGCTTCGCCGTGCCCATCATCGCCGTCGCCGGACGGGCCGGGATCGGCAAGACCACGATCGCCGTGCACGCCGCGCACAGCGTCGCCGCGCACTTCCCCGACGGCCAGCTCTTCGCCGACCTGCACGGCGGCGTCTCCCGCCCGGTGCACCCCATGCAGGTGCTCGACCGGTTCCTGCGGGCCTGCGGCGTGCAGGGGACGGCGCTGCCCGACACCCTCGGCGAGCGCGCCGAGCTGTACCGCATGCTGCTGGCCGACCGCAGGATGCTGATCGTGCTCGACGACGCCGCCGCCGAGAGCCAGGTGCTGCCGCTGTTACCGGGCAGCCCGACCTCGGCCGTCATCACCACCAGCCGGACCCGGCTCGGCGGCCTGGCCGGCGCCACCCACGTGGACGTCGACCTCTTCGACGCCGCCCAGTCCGTCGAGCTGCTGTCGCGCATCGCCGGGGCCGAACGCGTACGGGCCGAGCCGGAGTCGGCCGCCGCCCTGGCCGAGCTGTGCTGCTTCCTGCCCCTCGCGCTGCGCATCGCCGGCGCCCGCCTGGCCTCACGCCCCCACTGGGCCGTCGAGCAGCTCGTGGACCGGCTCGGCGACGAGGCCCGCCGCCTGGACGAGCTCAAGCACGGCGACATGGGCATCAGGGCCAGCCTGTCGCTCACCTACGACGCGCTCAGCGAGCAGGCCCGCCGCCTGTTCCGCCGCCTGGCCATCCTGCACTCGCACATCTTCTCCGCCTGGACCGGCGCCGCCCTGCTCGACCGGCCGCTGGCCGACGCCCAGGACCTCTTCGACGACCTGGTCGACGCCCAGCTCATCGAGGTCGCGGGCGCCGGCAGGAACGTCAACGTCCAGTACCGCTTCCACGACCTCGTCCGCGTCTACGCCCACGAACGCCTGGCCGCCGAGGAGCCGCCCCCCGAGCGCACCGCGGCGCTGGCCCGCGTGCTCGGCGCGCTGCACCGGCTCACCGAGACCGCCAGGACCCGCGAGTACGGCCCGCCCGCCGGCCCCCACCTGAGCCCCGCCCCCGACTCGCCGCTCCCGGCCGAGCTGGTCGAGCGGCTGATCGCCGACCCGATCGGCTGGTTCGAGCGCGAGCGCCACGTGCTGCTCGCCGGCATCCGCCAGGCCGCCCAGGCCGGGTTCGTGGAGCTGTGCTGGCGTACCGCCATGAACGCCGAACCGTTCTTCGAGCTGCACGTCTACCTCGACGACTGGCGCGAGATCCAGGAGATCGCCCTGGAGGCCGCCCGCCGGGCGGGCGACGAGCGCGGCCAGGCCGAGATGTTGTGCGTCCGCGGCACGCTGGCGCAGACCGAGCAGCACTTCGGCGAGGCCCGGCGCGACTTCGAGGCCGCCCTGACGCTGTTCGAGAAGATCGGCAACGTCGTGCAGATCGCCCGGTCCCGGCGGAACCTGGCGTTCCTGGAACGCATGAACGGCCAGCTGGAGGCCGCCGCGACGCACCTGGAACAGGCGCTGGCCATCTTCACCGACATCGGCGACCAGATCTCGGCCGCGCACACGCTGGACAACCTGGCCGCCATCAGGTCGGAGTGCGGCGACATCGACGACGCCAAGATCATGCTCGCCGAGGCGCTGGTCCGCGGCAAGAGCGGCGGCAGCCGGCGCATCATCTCCCAGATCCTGCACCGGATGGGCCGGGTGCACCTGCAGGCCGAGGAGTTCGCGCTGGCGGCGGGCGCGTTCGAGGAGGCGCTCACGCTGGTGGAGGAGATCGGCGACACCGTCGGCGAGTCCTTCGCCCTGCACGGCCTCGGCATCGCCCACCTGCGCAGGGGACGGCTGCGCGAGGCCGCCGACCTGCTGCGCCGGGCGCTGGCCGTGGCCGAGACCGCCCGCCACCGCCTGGCCGAGGCGCACGCCCTGGCCGGGCTGGGCGAGCTGGCCGTCACCGCGAACGAGCCCGGCGACGCGATCGGCCGCCTGCGCAAGGCGGTCACGCTGTTCCGCCAGATGCGCGCGCCGCTGTTCGAGGCGCAGACGCTCACGATGCTGAGCGAGGTGCTGGTCGCCCTCGGCGACGCCAGCGCGGCGGAACGGGCGCTGTCACGGGTGCACGAACTGGCCGACGCGGTCGACGAACGGGCCGGTCAGCGGCTGCGCGACAACCTGTCCTCGGCCGCCGGGCTCGTGGAGGGCATCGGGTAGCCCGCGGCCCTCCGGCGTCATCCCGCACTGTCAGAGATGCCCGCGGGGGTCCGCCGTTGGGATTCTGGCGAGCATGAAGGCTCTGGTGCTGTCCGGCGGGTCCGGCACCCGCATGCGTCCCTTGAGCCACTCCATGCCGAAGCAGCTCATCCCGATCGCCAACAAACCGGTCCTGGAACACGTGCTGGAGAGCCTGCGCGCGCTCGGCGTGACCGAGATCGGCCTCGTGGTCGGCGACAGGGAGGCGCAGATCGCCGAGGTCGTCGGCGACGGCTCACGGTTCGGGACGCGCGTCACCTACATCCGCCAGCTCCGCCCGCTGGGGCTGGCCCACTGCGTCAAGCTGGCGCGACCCTTCCTCGGCGGCGACGACTTCGTCATGTACCTGGGCGACTGCGTCCTGGCAGACGGGATCGGGCCGATCGCCGAGGAGTTCCACGCGTTGCGCCCGGCCGCCCAGATCGTGGTGCACCGGGTGGCCGACCCCCGGCCGTTCGGCGTCGTCGAGACCGACGAGACCGGCGCGGTGCTGCGGGTGGTGGAGAAGCCGGAACGGCCGCGCAGCGACCTGGTCATGACCGGCGTCTACTTCTTCACCCCGGCCGTCCACGAGGCGGTGGACCGGATCGTCCCCGGACGCCGGGGCGAGCTGGAGATCACCGACGCCGTCCAGTGGCTGCTGACCTCCGGCCAGGAGGTCAGGGCCAGCCTCTACCGCGGCTACTGGAGCGACGCCGGCCGCGTCGACGACGTCCTGGAGTGCAACCGGCGGCTGCTGGCCCGGCTCTCCCGCGACATCGCCGGCCACGTGGACGCCGCCAGTCTGGTACGCGGCGACGTCGTGCTCGGCCCCGGCGCGCGGGTGGTCGCCTCCGTCGTCGAGGGACCGGCGATCATCGGCCCGGACACCCTGATCGTGGACAGCCACATCGGGCCCGGCACCTCCATCGGACGCGACTGCGTGGTGCGCTCCACCCGCCTGTCCGACTCCATCGTGCTCGACGGCGCCTCGATCGTGGCCGCCAGCGGCCTGCGCGGCTCGCTCATCGGGCGCTACACCACCGTCGCTCCCGGCCGCAGCGACCACCGTCTCGTGGTCGGCGACCACACGCGGATCGAGCTGACCACATGAACCCAGGGAACAAGGAGTGAGGACGTGACCGACGACGGCGCCCCGCGCGCGGGGCGGAAAGAGTGGCTCGGGCTGGTGGCGCTGTTCCTGCCCACCATGCTCGTGGCCCTGGACATCAGCGTGCTGTTCCTCGCGTTGCCGCACCTCAGCTCCGACCTGGGCGCGGACGCCACCCAGCAGCTGTGGATCACCGACATCTACGGCTTCATGACCGCCGGGTTCCTGGTCACCATGGGCTCGCTCGGCGACCGGATCGGCCGCCGGCGGCTGCTGCTGGCCGGCGGCGCGGCCTTCGGCCTGCTGTCGCTGCTGGCCGCCTTCTCCACCAGCCCCGAGATGCTGATCCTGGCCCGCGCCCTGCTCGGCGTCGCCGGGGCCACGCTGCTGCCCTCGACGCTGTCCCTGATCGGCGTCATGTTCCGCGACCCCCGGCAGTTCGGCCTGGCCATGGCCGCCTGGGGCACGGCCTTCATGCTCGGCATCGCGCTCGGCCCGGTGGTCGGCGGCGCGCTGCTGGAGCGCTTCTGGTGGGGATCGGTCTTCCTGATGGGCGTGCCGGTCATGCTGCTGCTGCTCGCGGCGGCCCCGCTGCTGCCGGAGTTCCGCGACCCCGCCGGCGGGCGGATCGACCTGGTCAGCGTCGTGCTGTCGCTGGGCGCCATCCTGCCGCTGATCTACGGGCTCAAGGCGGTCGCCCGCGACGGCTGGGGCGCCGGTCCCGCCGTCGCGGTCACCGCCGGGCTGCTCATGGCCGCGGTGTTCGTGCACCGGCAGCGCGCGCTGACCCACCCGCTGCTGGACGTGCGGCTGTTCCGCCACCGCGCGTTCACCGCCGCCGTGCTGATCGGGCTGCTGTGCGGGGCGCTGCAGACCGGGACCGGGATGGAGGTCGCGCTGTTCCTGCAGACGGTCGAGGGCATGTCGCCGCTGGAGGCCGGGCTGTGGCTGCTGGGGCCGGCCGTCGCGCTGATCGTCTCGATCAACCTCACGCCGCGGCTGGCGAGCCGGGTACGGCCGGCGTACCTGCTGGGCGGCGGCATGGTGATCGCGGTGGTCGGGCAGCTCCTGCTCACCCAGGTCGTGGTGGGCGCGGTGACCGCGCTGATCGTCTTCCTGGGCGTGTGCTACTTCGGCGTCGGCCCGGTCGGTGGCATGATCAACCAGGTGGCGATGAGCACCAGCCCGCCGGAGAAGGCCGGCTCGGCCGCCTCGCTGGTGGCCACCGGCGGCGAGTTCGGCGTCGCGCTCGGCGTCGCGACCCTGGGCAGCCTCGGCACCGTGGTCTACCGGGGCGCGTTCACCCCGCCCACCGGCACCCCGGCGCTCGCCCAGGACGGCATCACCGGCGCGGTCGCCGTGGCCCGGGACCTGCCCGCCGACCAGGGCGCGGCGCTGCTCGGCGCGGCCCGCGAGGCGTTCACCGCCGGGCTGCACGCGGTCGCGTGGGCGAGCGCCGCCCTGTGCGCCGTGCTGGCCGTGCTCGCGCTGGTCCGGCTGCGCGGCGTGGCGCCCTTCGCCGGCGTGCACGACGGCCACCACCAGCCGGACCAGGAACCCGTCCTGGTGGACTGAGCGCACACCAAGGACTGAGCGCACACGAAGGCGGGCCCGGGGAACCGGGCCCGCCTTGGTCCTGCGAAGGGTCAGTCCAGGCCGAAGCGGGCGCGGGACAGCTCCCGGTTGGCCAGGGCCCCCAGGTAGATCGCGAACCCGGCGTGGCTGTGCGTGGTGGACATGTCCCGCCAGATGCGCTCGATGCGCTGCCCGTCCCGGACCGCGCTCGAACCGGCCGTCGGGAACAGGCAGCCCTCGACGGCCCGCCAGGCCAGGCGGGCGACCTCGCGGCTGATGGTGGCCAGGCGCACGTCCCGCTCCCTGGTGAACGCCTCCGGGCCCGCCGCGCAGGTCCGGCTCCACTGCTGGACGGCGTTCGTCAGGGCCGCCTCGGCGGCGGCGAGCATGCCGGCGGCCTCGCCGTACCAGGACTGGTAGTCGGGGTCCTCGGCGCGGGTGGTGAACGGCGGGAAGATGGTCGTCCTGGTCCGCATCAGCTCCTCGTAGGCGTCCAGGGCGCCCTGGGCCATGCCCAGCACGACGGCCGCGCTGCCGAGCAGCATGACGCTGAGCGGGCCGCCGCCGTACTCGGGGTTGCCGTGCAGCTCGCGGCCGGGGGTGCCGCCGGTGACGACGGCCTGGCTGAGGTGCAGCGGCAGCGTGAGGTGGCCGGGGACGCGGCCGCCGTCCATGACGATGCTGTGCGAGCCGCTGCCCTTCAGGCCGAGCTGGCCGCCCCAGTCGTCCAGCCGGCGCCACTGGTCGCGCGGCGCGGTGAACAACATGGGTTGCCCGTCCACGACGACGTGGCCCATGAAGTGGGTCGCGTACGGGGCACCCGAGCAGTAGCTCCAGGTGCCGTCGAGCAGCCACCCGCCCTCGCCGTCGGGACGGGCGGAGCCGCCGGGCGCGACCGTGGCCGGGCAGATGAAGTCCCCGCAGGCGAACAGCTCGCTCTGGGCCCGCTCGCCGAACAGCGTGGCGACCGCCAGCGTGTGCGCCGAGCCGAAGGAGTACATCCAGCCGGTGGACGGACATCCCCGCGCGAGCGTCATCGACACCCGCATGAAGGTCTCCACGCCGAACTCGTAGCCGCCGAAGCGGCGGGGGACCAGGATGCGGTAGAAGCCCGCCCTGGCGAACGCCTCGTGGGTGTCGGGTGCGTAGTAGGTGCGCCGTTCCGTCTCGGCCTGGCGCTCGACCAGGGCGGGCACCATGGCCTCGGCCCTGGCGACGATCTCGTCGGGGGTGAGTCCGGGCTCGGGCGGAGCCACGGGGGCGTGGGTGACGGCTGTCATGCTGCGCGAACCCTTCGTCTCGGGTTTTCCCCCAAGACTCGCCCGGCCCCGGTGACCTTCGCATCTCCGTGCGTGCCCGGCAACCCCGCACGCCGGAAGATGCGCCGCGCAACCGGCGAATGGGACGTTCAGGGAGCAGTGTCCCGACTGACGTCCCGGGAGGACATGGTGTTGATGACAGGTGCTCCGGCGCGGGAAGACCTCGTCCGCCGCGCGACGGAGGCAGGCCCTGTCCTGCGCAGGAACGCGGCCTGGGCGGAGGAGAACCGCAGGCTGCACGAGGAGACGATCGAGGCGCTGGCCGAGGCCGGCGTCTTCAGGCTGCGGACCCCGCGCCGCTACGGCGGCGCCGAGGCGGACACGCGCACCCTGGTCGAGGTCGCCGCCGAGCTGGGCCGCGCCGACGGCGCCGCGGCGTGGACGGCCTCGGTCTACTGGATCCCGACCTGGATGGCCGCCCACTTCCCCGAGGCCGTCCAGGACGAGGTGTTCGCCACCCCCGACGTGCGGATCTGCGGCACGCTCAGCCCCACCGCGATGGCCGTGCGCGCCGAGGGCGGCATCGTGGTCAACGGCAAGTGGGGCTTCGTCAGCGGCGCGCACCACAGCCACTGGCAGGAGATCGTGGCCGTCGTCGTGGGCCCGGACAGCGAGCCCGAGCCCGTCATGGCGCTGGTCCCCATGAGCGACCTGGTCGTCATCGACGACTGGCACACCTCCGGCCTGCGCGGCACCGGCAGCGTCAGCACCGTGGCCCAGGACCTGTTCGTCCCCGCCGAGCGGGTCATGCCGCTGGGCGCGATCCTCCAGGGACAGCACGCCGACGACGTCAACGCCGGCTCCCCGATCTACCGCTCGCCGCTGCTGCCCGTGGCCGCCGCCTCCTCGGTCGGGACCGTGCTCGGCCTGGCCAAGGCCGCCCGCGAGGTCTTCTTCGAGCGGCTGCCCGACCGCAAGATCACCTACACCGGGTACGCCAGCCAGAGCGCCGCCCCGCTGACCCACCTCCAGGTCGCCGAGGCCACCTTCAAGCTCGACCAGGCCGAGTTCCACGCCCACCGCCTGGCCTCGACCGTGGACGCCAAGGACACCGCCTCCGCCCAGTGGACCATCGAGGAGCGCGTACGCGCCCGCGCCGACATGGGCGCCGTCTGCCGCCTGGGCAAGGAGGCCGTCGACATCCTGGCCACGGCCAGCGGCGGCTCCTCGATCTACAGCGACGTGCCCATCCAGCGCATCGCCCGCGACGTGCACGCGGTCAACCAGCACGCCCTCATGCACCCCAACACCAACGCCGAGCTGTACGGGCGGATTCTGTGCGGCCTCGAACCCGACACCCTCTACATCTGAAGGAGATCGCCATGACCACCGTGTCGGCCCCCGACCAGACCCTCGCCGTCGCCGCCCTGCCGCAGCAGATCATCGCCGCCTGGGCCGCCCACGACGCCGAGGCGTTCGCCGCCGTCTTCACCGAGGACGGCTCCATGATCCTGCCCGGCGTGTACCGCAAGGGCCAGGCCGAGATCCGCGCCTTCATGGGCCACGCCTTCGCCGGGCCGTACCAGGGCACCCAGGTCACCGGGCAGCCCATCGACCTGCGCTTCCTCGGCGAGGACGTCTGCCTGCTGACCACCGAGGGCGGCGTGCTGGCGGCCGGCGAGAGCGAGGTCGCCCCCGAGCGCGCGGTCCGCGCCTCCTGGCTGGCCGTCCGGCGCGACGGGCAGTGGAAGCTGGCCGCCTACCAGAACAGCCCGCGTGACTGAGATGACCGCTCACGTCGCACAGCGCGCGGTGGTGCTCGGCGGAGGCATGGCGGGGCTGCTGGCCGCGCGCGTGCTCGCCGAGCACTGCGCCGAGGTCCTGCTGGTGGACCGGGACACGCTGACCGGCGCGGAGGGCCCGCGCCGGGGCGTGCCGCACGGCTGCCACGCCCACGCCCTGCTGGCCCGCGGCCAGCAGATCCTGGACGAGCTGTTCCCCGGCCTCACCCAGCAGATGATCGACGACGGGGTGCCCGCCGGAGACCTCGCCACCAGCCTGCGCTGGTACTTCAACGGCCGCCGGCTGCGCCCGGCCCCCACCGGCCTGATCAGCGTCTCGGCCACCAGGCCCGTCCTGGAGGAGCAGGTCAGGAACCGCGTCTCGGCCCTGCCCAACGTGCGCTTCCTGGAGCGCACCGACATCCTCGGCCCGACCGCGACGCCGGCCCGCGACCGGGTCACCGGCGTGCGCGTGCGCGACGCCGACGGCGTCGAGGAGCACCTGGCCTGCGACCTGCTGGTGGACGCGACGGGCCGCGGCTCGCGCACCCCCGCCTGGCTCCAGGAGCTCGGCTTCCCCCGGCCGGAGGAGGACCGCGTCAAGATCGGCCTGGCCTACACCACCCGCCACTTCCGCCTGCGCCGCGACCCGTACGGCGAGGACCTGTCGATCAACCCGGTCGCCTCGCCCGCGAACCCGCGCGGCGCGTTCTTCCCCAAGCTGCCCGGCGACATGAGCATGCTCTCCCTCACCGGCATCCTGGGCGACCACCCGCCGGCCGACCTCGACGGCTTCCTGGCCTTCGCCAAGTCCCTGCCCGTACCGGACGTCTACGAGGCGATCCGCGACGCCGAACCCCTCGACGAGGGCGTCACCTTCACCTTCCCGGCCAGCGTGCGGCGCCGCTACGAGCGCCTGCCCGCCTTCCCCGACGGCCTGCTGGTGCTGGGCGACGGCGTGTGCAGCTTCAACCCCGTCTACGGCCAGGGCATGACCGTCGCCGCCATGGAGGCGATGATCCTGCGCGGGCACCTCCAGGCGGGGGCGGTCCCGTCCTGGCGGGCCTTCTTCAGGGACATCTCGCGGGTCATCGACGTCCCGTGGGACATCTCCGCCGGCGCCGACCTCGCCTTCCCCGGCGTGGAGGGGCGGCGTACCGCCAAGGTGCGGATCGGCAACGCCTACATGGCGCGTCTGCACGCCGCGGCGGCCCGCGACGGCGCGGTCACGGCCGCGTTCATGCGGGTGGCCGGGCTCGTGGACCCGCCGCAGACGCTCATGCGGCCCGCGCTCATGCTGCGGGTCCTGTGCCAGAGCGGCGGCGGCGCGGCTCCTGCCGCCGCCCCCGGGCAGCAGCCGCAGGTCCCGCTGCTCAGGTCCTGACCCCGTCCGCACGAGGAAGGACGCCGGCGGAATCTCCGCCGGCGTCCTTTTCGCGTCGTACGGCTACCTCAGCGACCTGGCGAACGCGCGCACGTCGCCCACCAGCAGCTCAGGCTGCTCCATGGCGGCGAAGTGGCCGCCCCGCTCGAACTCGGTCCAGTGGCTGATCGTCGGGACGTCCCGGTCGGCCAGCCTGCGCACCGGCACGAAGATGTCCCTGGGGAAGACCGCCACGCCCACGGGCACGGTGATGGGCGGCGGCCGGTGCCCCTCGGCGGCCATCTTCAGCCCCGCCGCGCCCTCGTAGTAGAAGCGCGCCGACGACCCGGCGGTCGCGGTCAGCCAGTAGATCGACACGTTGGCCAGCATCCGGTCCCGGTCGACGGCGTCCTCGGGCGCCTTGTCGGAGTCCGTCCAGTCGTGGAACTTCTCCACGATCCAGGCCAGCTGCCCCACGGGCGAGTCGGTGAGCGCGTACGCCAGCGTCTGCGGGCGGGTGGACTGGAGCTTCATGTAGCCCGACAGCTCCTCGTCGAACCGCGCCAGCCCGGCCAGCCGGCCCTGCTCGGCGGGCGACAGCCCGGCCAGCTCGGCCGGGTCGCCGGACGGGAACGCCATCAGCATGTTGACGTGCGCGCCGATCACGTGCTCGGGAGCCAGCCTGGCCAGCTCCAGCGAGATCACCGCGCCCGCGTCGCCGCCCTGCGCCAGGTAGCGGTCGTAGCCCAGCCGGCGCATCAGCTCGGCCCACGCCAGCGCCACCCGGTACGGGTGCCAGCCCGCCTCCCTGGTGTGCCCCGAGAACCCGAACCCCGGGATCGACGGGATGACCAGGTGGAAGGCGTCGGCCGGGTCGCCGCCGTGCGCGCGCGGGTCGGTGAGCGGCCCGATCACGTCCAGGAACTCGGCGACCGAGCCCGGCCAGCCGTGCGTCAGCAGCAGCGGCACGGCGTCCGGCTCCGGCGAGCGCACGTGCAGGAAGTGCACGTCCGCGCCGTCGATCTCGTCGACGAACTGCGGGTGCCGGTTCAGCTCGGCCTCGGCCGCCCGCCAGTCGAAGCCGTGCCGCCAGTGGTCGGCCAGCTCCTTGAGGTAGCCCAGCGGCACGCCGCGCTCCCAGCCGGTGCTGGGCAGCTCGTCCGGCCAGCGGGTGGCGTCGAGCCTGCGGTGCAGGTCCAGCAGGTCGGCGTCGGGGATGTCGATGCGGAATGGACGCATGAGTGTCCGCCCTTCTCTCCTCAGGGTTGGGTCGAGCAGGTCAGCCGGTGCCGGTGCGCCGCAGCTCCTCGAAGGAGGACAGGTCGGGCACCGTCCAGCCGTCCAGGTCGTACTCGCCGAGACACCGGTCGACGAAGGCCGCGTACTCGTCGAGCTGGCCGCCGGCCATCTGCGAGAACAGCAGCTCGACCCGGGTGTTCTCGTGGTTGCCGCCGTAGTTGCGCTCGTAGAGCTCGTGGCGGCCGCCGAACTCCGAGCCGATCGCGTCCCACAGCAGCTTCATCACCTTGACGCGGCCCTCGGCGTCGGTGCCGTCCGAGCCGCGCAGGTATTTGTCCAGGTACGGGCGGATGTCCGGGTTCTTGAAGTCGGCCGCGCCGGAGTTGACGTAGATGAGCCCGCTGGCCACGTCCTGCAGGATGATCTCCTTGATCCGCGGGTAGCCGATCTGCATGAACCAGCGGTAGGCCAGGCCGTACTGGGGGTTGGGCAGCAGGGCGCCGTTGCGCCACTCCACCGGGTTGCGGGCGGCGGCGTCCGACAGCGCCCAGAACAGGTTCCGCCAGGCCAGCACCTCGCCGATCCGGGTCTGCACGCCGCGGAAGTCCTTGGTGCCGGTGATCTCCAGCGCCCTGACCAGCAGCCCGGCGATGAACTCCAGCTTGACCGCCAGCCGGGTGCAGCCGTGGAAGGTGAAACGCTCGGTGAAGCCCGACTGGCCGGTGAACAGCTGCGCCTTGCCGAGGTCGCCGTAGATGAACACGTTCTCCCAGGGGATGAGCACCTTGTCCAGGACGAGGATGCTGTCGTTCTCGTCCAGGCGGGAGGAGAGCGGGTAGTCGAACGGGCCGCCGGTCAGCGCGGCGGCCATGCCGTAGGACGGGCGGCAGATCAGCTTCAGCCCCTGCGCGTCCATCGGGACGGTGGCCACCAGCGCGAACTCGCGCTTCTTGACCGGCAGGCCGTAGTGGGCGATGAAGTTGTAGTGCGTCAGCGCCGAGCCGGTCGCGACCACCTTCGCCCCGCTGACCACGAGCCCCGCGTCGGTCTCCCGCTCGACGTGCACATAGACGTCGTTGACCTCGTCCGGCGGGCGGTTGCGGTCGACCGGCGGGTGCACGATCGCGTGGTTCCAGAACAGCACCTTCTCCTGCGACTCGCGGTACCAGCGGCGGGCGTTGCCGTCGAAGGGGGCGTAGAAGCCGGCGTTGGCGCCCAGGGTGCCGAGGAAGGAGGCCTTGTAGTCGGGGCTGCGGCCCATCCAGCCGTAGCTCATCCTGGCCCACGTCGCGATGGCGCGCTGGTCGGCGACCAGGTCCTCGACCGTGCGCGGGGTGGTGAAGAAGCGGTGCGTGTAGCCCTCGCCGCCGCTGTCGGTGGGGCAGGTCAGCAGCTCACGGGTGCCGTCGGCGTGCAGGGCGTCGTAGAGCCTGGCGGTCATCCGCACCGGGTTGTGGAACGCCGGGTGCTCGGTGACGTCCTTGACGCGCTCACCGTAGAGGTAGATCTCACGATCGTCACGCAGGCTCTCGACGTACTCGCCGCCTGTGAGCGGACGGGTCTTCGGCGCGGCATCGGGCATCGGACATCTCCCAAGGGCAGGCGGCACGGTGCACCCTCAGCGTGGCACCCGGGGACGCGGCGGCCATCTCGCGATGTGCGCTGTTTCGCGGGCGCGGACGCGGGCGGCACTCTGGAAGGTGCCCCTGCGCGCGCCACGGTGTGACGATGGCCGCGTGACGGAGCATCGCCTGTGGGCGCTGGCCCACCTGGGAACCCCGATGGCCATCCGGGTGGCCGCGACGCTGAGGATCGCCGACCGGCTCGCCAAGGCGCCGGCCACCGGCGCCGAACTCGCCCCCGCCGTGGGCGCCGACCCCGGCACCCTGGAACGCCTCATGCGCTACCTGGCCGCCAGGGGAGTGCTCGGCCGGGACGACGACGGCAGGTACACGCTGACCGCGCTCGGCGAGGAGCTGCGCGACGACCACCCGGCCGGGATGCGCGCCATGCTGGACATCGAGAGCTGGGAAGGACGGGCCGAGCTGGCCTTCGCCCATCTGCTGCACAGCGTGCGCACCGGTGAGGCGGCCTTCCCCCGGCAGTTCGGCCGCTCCTTCTGGGAGGACCTGGCCGCCGACCCGGCCCGCGCCGCCGCGTTCGACGCGCGCATGGCCGCCGAGGTCCCCGGGCGGGCCCCCGCCATCGTGGCCGGCTACGACTGGGGCAGCCTCGGCCACGTCGTGGACGTCGGCGGCGGCGACGGCTCTCTGCTCATCGCGCTGCTCACCGCCCACCCCGGGCTGCGCGGCACGGTCGTCGACCAGCCCGCCACCGCCCGGGCCGCCGCCGCGGCGCTGGAGGCCGCCGGACTGTCCGGCCGCGGCGACGCCGTCGGCGGCAGCTTCTTCGACCCGCTGCCCCCGGGCGCCGACGGCTACCTGCTGTCGTGGATCCTGCACGACTGGAGCGACGACGACGCCGCCGTCATCCTGGGCCGCTGCGCCGCGGCGGCCGGGCCGGACGGCTCCGTCTTCGTGGTGGAGGACTTCGGCCCCGACGGCGAGTCGCCGCGCACCGGCATGGACCTGCGCATGCTCGTCTACTACGGCGGCCGCGAGCGCGCCGTCGCCGACCTGCGGGCCCTGGCCGGGCGCTGCGGCCTGGAGGTCGCCTCGGTGCATCCGGCGGGCGCGCTGCGGATCGTCCGGCTGGTGGCCCGCCCGTGACCCCCGCCGAGATCGTCACGGCCCTGGTCGCCCCCGAAGGCCGCCGCGACCCCTACCCCCTGTACGAGCTGCTGCGCGCCCACGGGCCGGTCGTGCCGGTACGCCCCGGCCTGACCGTCGCCGTCGGCTACGCCGAGATCAACCGCGCGCTGCGCGACAACCGCCTCCGCGTCCAGGACGCCGCCGGGTACGACCACATCTATCCCGACTGGCGCTCGCACTCCTCGCTGCGCGGCTACACCGACTCCATGCTGTACCGCAACCCGCCCGGCCACACCCAGACGCGCCGCCTGGTCAGCAGCGGCTTCACCCCCGCCCGCGTGGCCGGGATGCAGGAGTCGGTCGAGCGGATGGTCCACCGGCTGCTGGACCGGCTGGCCGACCTGGGCGCCGGCGGCACGCCCGTCGACTACGTCGCCGAGTTCGCCTCCCGGCTGCCGATCGCCGTCATCAGCGCGCTCATCGGCGTGCCCGAGGACGACCAGAAATGGTTCCGCCAGGTCGCCTCGGACCTGACGATCGCCCTGGAGGGCATCACCAACGTCTCCAGGCTGTCCATCGCCGACAAGGCCATGGACGAGCTGGCCGGCTACTTCGGCGACCTCATCGACGACCGCCGCCGCCACCCGGCCGACGACATGCTGACCGCCCTCGTACGGGCCCACGACGACGGCACCCGGCTCAGCCACGACGAGCTGGTCGGCAACCTGATGCTGCTGCTGACCGCCGGGTTCGAGACGACGAGCTTCCTGCTCGGGCACGGGCTGCGGCTGGCGTTCGAGCATCCTGGCCTGGCCGCGCGGCTGCGCGAGGAGCCGGAGTTCGCCGCCGCGTACGTGGAGGAGGTCCTGCGGTTCGAGGCGCCCGTCCAGGCGACCAGCCGGTGGGCCGAGACCGCGACGGACATCTCGGGCATCCCCGTGCCCGGCGGGACGAAGGTCGTCCTCATGCTCGCCGCCGGCAACCGGGACCCGCGCCGCTTCCCCGACCCGGCGCGCTTCGACCCGGACCGGCCGGACGTCCAGCCGCTCAGCTTCGGCGCCGGGCCGCACTTCTGCCTGGGGGCGCCGCTGTCGCGCATGGAGGCCCGCATCGCGCTGCCGCTGCTCCTGCGGCGCTTCCCGGCCCTGTCCGCCGCCGAGCCCCCGGACCACCGCGACCGCTGGGTGGGCCGCGGCCTCCACCGCTTCCTCATCACCACCACCTCACCCGTTCCCGCGCGCCCGTGACGGGTGCGGCCTCGACACTCGGCCGCGGGCCTCGCGCAGTTCCCGCTCCAGTCCCGCAGCGGCGGAGGTCGTGACGCGTGTACCGGCCTCCTGCCCGGCGTGGCTGCCCGGCAGGATCAGTGGGCGCTCCAGCCGCCGTCCACCGGCAGGATCGCGCCCGTCAGGTAGGACGCGGCCGGGCCGGCCAGCAACAAGGCCGCGGAGGTGAGTTCGCCCGGTTCGGCCCAGCGTCGGAGGGGCACCTCATGGTGCAGGAACTGCCGCACCTGCGGGTCGTCGTCGGCGTTCGTGTTGAGCGGCGTGCGGAAGGGGCCGGGGGCGAGGGCGTTGACGTTGATCCCGTACGGGGCGAGCTCCACGGCCAGGCTTCGGGTGAGCTGGACGACCGCCCCCTTGCTCGCCGCGTAGGCGGACCGAGCGGCCGCGCCGACGAGCCCGAGGGCGCTGGCGAGGGTCACGATGCGCCCGTACCCCGCGGCCCGCATCGCCGGCACGACCGCCTGGCAGGCCAGGAAGGTGCCGACGACGTTCGTCTCCAGACAGCGTCGCAGGACGGACACGTCCAGGTCCGTGATCTCGCCGCGGGCCTGGACGCCGGCGCTGGTCACCAGCACGTCCAGGCGTCCGTGACGGGACAGGATCTCCGCCACGAGCCGCCGGGTGGCGTCCTCGTCGGTCACGTCGCAGGCCAGCCCCGACGCGGGGCGGCGGGTCGCCCGGGTGATTCCCGCGGCCGCCTCCTCACACGCCTCGCGGCGCCTGCCGGACACCACGACGTGGGCGCCGGCGCCGGACAGCGCCTGCGCGATGGCCAGCCCGAGGCCGGACGAGCCGCCGGTGACCAGGGCGACCTGACCGGCCAGGTGCGAGTCGTTCATGCGTACGTCCTCAGAGATCGGCGAACGGTGGTGCGGAGGAGGACGTACCCGACCAGGAGCGAGACCACCAGCAGCGCGGCCGCGTCCACGACGGCGGCCAGCCGGACACCGCTCAGCAGGGCCGCGGCCGGGGCCTGGCCCGCGGATCGGAGCGCGGACGCGCGGGTCACGCAGACGGCGCTGAGGATCGGGATGCCCACGGTGATGCCGATCTGCTGGGCGCTCGTCACCAACCCGGTCGCCAGCCCTTGAACCGTGTCGGGGAGCCCGGAGGTCACGGTGACGCCGTAGGAGACCACGGCCGACATGTGGCCCACGGAGGCCAGGCACACCACAGCCAGGACCGGCCAGGCACCCTCGGTCACGGTCATCGCGGCGGTGCAGACGCCCTGCAGGGCCAGCCCCGCCGCCAGCGTCCGCCCCGCGCCCAGCACGCGGATCACCCGGGAGGAGACCATGCCCGTCACGGCCAGGACGACGCCCTGACCGCCGAAGAACAGACCTGTCCACAAGGGGGACAGTGCCACGACCTCCTGCAGGTAGAGAGTCAGCAGGAAGATGAACGCGCTCATCATGGAGAAGGTGATCAGGCCGCCCAGGCTGCCGAAGGCGACCGTGGGCCGGCGCAACATCGTCAGCGGAACCAGCGGTTGCGCGGCCCGCGACTCGATGATCACGAACACGCCCAGCGACAGCACGGCCGCCGCCAAGGCCACCACCCTCACCGCTCCTGTGGCCGACAGGGCGTAGATGAGGCAGACCAGCCCCGCGCTGACGGTGGCCGCGCCGGGCAGATCCAGCCGGGAGGATCGGGCACCCCGGCTCTCGGTCAGCAGGCCGGGCGCCACCACGGCCAGGACGACGCCCGCGACGGCCAGTGACGCCATCGTCGACCGCCAGCCCAGCGTGTCGGTCATGGCGCCGCCGACCAGCATGCCGACAGTGAATCCGAGCGAGAGCACCGACCCGCTGACGCCGAGCGCCCGGTTGCGCCGCGGCCCCTCGGGGAAGGTCGTCGTCAGCAGCGACATGCCGGTGGGGACGACAGCGGCGGCCCCCAGCCCCTGCAGGGCACGCCCCGCGACGAACACCCCCGGACTCCACGCGAAGGTGGCCAGCACGGAGGCCGCGGTGAACAGCAGGACGCCGCCCAGGAAGAGCCTGCGCCGGCCGTGCAGGTCCGCCATGCGGCCGAACAGCAGCAGGCATCCTCCCGACGGCAGCGCGAAGGCGGTGACGGCCCACTGCAGGTCGGCCTGTTCCATCCCCAGCTCCCGGCCGAGATCAGGCAAGGCCACATTTAAGATCGAAAAATCCAGAGAAATGATGAATTGCGCGGCACACAGGATGGCAAGGATGAGTTTCGCACGCGTCGTGAACCGGGCGTCGTGCTCCCCGGAGGAGGTCCCGGCAGCGGCGTCCCTCGGCAAGGGGTCGATCGTCATGGCGTCCACGCTCGGCCATGACGGGACGCCGTGGGGAGAGCGCGGTGACACTGGTGGTGGCACCACCAGCCGAGGCGGTGCGCGATGACGCCGGGAGAAGGACGTCGCCGGGACCTGCGTGACTTCCTGGTGAGCAGACGTGCCCGCATCAGCCCGGCCTCGGCCGGCCTCCCGGCCGGTGGGCGCCGGCGCACGCCCGGGCTGCGCCGTGAGGAGGTCGCGGTGCTGGCCGGGGTGAGCCCGGGTTGGTACCAGTGGCTGGAGCAGGGACGCGAGATCAACGTCTCCGCGCAGGTGCTGGACGCGGTGGCGCGGGTGCTGCGACTGGACGAGGTCGAACGGCGGCACCTGTACACGCTGGCCGGGCTCAATCCACCGCCGCCGACCGGGCACCCGCACGCCTACTGCGACGGCCTGCAACGACTGATCGAGGCCTGGGATCCCAAACCGGCGACCATGCTGGACGCCTCCTGGAACCACGTGGCCTGGAACGAGTCGGCCAGGCTCGCGCTGAACATGGCGCAGGCCGAGCGCAACTGCCTGGTGGGCTTCTTCCACGACCCGCGGTTCCGCCGCCGGGAGCGGGCCTGGCAGGACCTGGCGCCGACCGTGGTGGCGGCCTTCCGCGCCGCGGCGGCCGAGCAGCCCCCCGATCACGACATCCATGACGTGGCCGGGGCACTGGCCGCGACCAGCCCCGAGTTCGCCCGGTTGTGGGCACGACAGGACGTACAGGCGGCCGGAATCTGGATCAACGAGGTCGACCATCCCGTCGTGGGCACGCTGACGTTCGAGAGCAGCCAGCTGAGACTGCCCGCCAGACCCGACCTGACCATGGTGCTGTACAACCCGCTTCCCCGCACCGACACGGCCGACAAGATCGCGTGGCTACGGTCCGCCACCGCGACCCTCTGACCGCCTCACCGCCCTGCCTGTAGAGAGGGTCGTGAACCGGAGTGCATCTCTCGACGACGTCACGGCGAGACGTGCCCCGGCGGTGAGGCATGTCCAGAGCAGTCGCCGAACTGCGCCCACCCCATCGGGCTCGACCTCGGCGCGCGCACGTCGGAAAATACGGCCGTGGCCATCTGCGCCGGGCTGACCCACCTCCGCCGCGTCGCCGACGGCCGCACGTCGACCACAGCCGAAGGACACATCCACCTATGTCACCACCGATCACATAGGAGCCTAGGAGTCCCTTCCATGACCACCGTCATGCTGGTCCACGGCGCCTGGCACCGTCCGAGCACCTGGGCGAGGCTGGAGCCCGAACTGCACGCACTCGGTTACGCCACGCGCACGCCCGCGCTTCCGAGCGCCGGTGAACGTCCCACCGCGGGCATGCACGACGACGCCGCCGTACTGGCCGGGGAACTGGCCGCGGTCGAAGGCCCGATCGTGCTGCTCGCCCACTCCTACGGGGGAATCCCGGCGACCGAGGCCGCCACCGGGGCGGGCAACGTCGAGCGACTGATCTACCTCAGTGCGTACATGCCGGACCGGGGACAGTCGTTGTACACCCTCCACGGCCTGCCGGACACCGACGACACGAGCGGCCTGTTCCCCCTCGTCGACCAGCCGCGCACCTCGCTCTACGGCGACCTTCCGGACGCCGAGGCCGAGCAGGCGATGAGCCGCCTGGTCAACCAGACCAGGCGGTCCTTCACGGAGAAGGCCGACACGGCCGCCTGGCACGACATCCCCTCCACCTACATCATCGCCGAGCGGGACCAGGCTCTCCCGCCCGCCCTGCAAGAGCGGATGGCAGCCCGAGCCGCCGAGATCCGCAGGCTGTCCACCGGCCACTCCCCGTTCCTGTCCCAGCCGGACCGTCTGGCCGCCCTCGTCGACGACATCGTGCGGTCCGCGGCCGGCTGAACCCTGCTCAACGCGGCCTCTACGCCAAAGGCTCCGGCTACGACTCCGGCGCGACCGCGGTCAACCGTTCGACGGCCTTCCAGAGGTCGGCTTCGCGCTGCGGGTCGTAGGACTCGTCCGAGGAGCGGCCCACACGGTTGCGGTCGACGTAGGAACCGGTCGGCGCCCGGAGCGTGCCGAGGACGACGTCGGCGAGGTGGCGTCCGGCGGCGCCGGGGCTCGTGGCGAAGGGGGTGAGGATCATCAGGGGCATGACGCGCCGCATCGCGAACCGGGAGAAGGGATCGGCGTCCCGGGCCAGGCCGGTGCCGGGGACGAACCCCGGGTTGTAGGCCACGACGTCGATCCCGGACGGCAGGCGGCGCGCGTACTCGTGAACCAGGTAGATCGCGGCCAGCTTGCTCGTCGAGTACGCGGTGCGCCCACCGGCCGCGGTGTGCGGCTCGGCGAAGGCGCCCGTACGGGCGAGAGCGTCCGGGGACTTCCAGACCGGCCCCGGCACCATGCCCAGGTTGTGCCTGAGGTCGCCGAAGTGGGTGTCACTTGACGTGATCACGATCCGGGCAGGGGTGGCGAAACGCTCCTGGAGCAGGCGTACGAACAGATGGTTGGCGAGCACGTTGACCGTGAAGGTGGACTCCAGCCCCTCCGGCCCCTCGGTCAGCGCGTTGCTGTACTGAATGCCGGCGTTCCCCACGAAGCCGCGCAGCGGCGGCAGGTCACCGCGGTCGAGCCGGTCGCGGATCTCGACGGCGGCCGCCCGGACGCTGTCCAGCGAGCCGAGGTCCGCCTGGACGTGCGAGACCGGGCGCCCGCCCGAGGAGAGCTCCGCGGCGAGCCGCGCGCCGGAGGACGGGCGGGCGACGACGACGAGGTGCGTCTCCGGCGACCGGCGCAGGATGTGCCGGGCGGCGACGCGGCCGATTCCGCGGCTCGCGCCCGTCATCACCAGGGTGTGCTTCATGCCGGGTTCCTTCGCTGTCGCACCGGTGGCGCCCGCTCCGGGCGCAGGTCCACGGTCGTCCCAAGCGCCGCCGCCGGCCAGTGCACCATCCGTCACCAGGACCGGCAGTACCCAGGCTCAGCCGTCGCCGTGCCGCGAGAATGGGTCCATGGCTGCCTCCCGCTCCGATTTCGCCGCGCTCCTGCGCGCCTGGCGTGACCGCCTCTCCCCGGCCGACGCCGGCTTCACGGCGACCGGCGGCCGTCGCGCGCCGGGACTGCGCCGCGAGGAGCTGGCCCAGCTGGCGGGGCTGTCCGTCGACTACGTTCTGCGCCTGGAACAGGGCCGCGCCAAGAACCCCTCGGCGCAGGTCGTCGGCGCTCTCGCGCGCGCCCTTCAGCTCGCCCGCGCCGAGCGCGACCAGCTCTACCGCAGCGCCGGGCTCCTGCCGCCGCAGGACGGGACCGTCGACACCCACGTGCCCCCAGGCATCCAGCGGCTCGTCTCGCGCCTCGGCGACGTCCCGATCGGCGTGTTCACCGCGGACTGGACCCTGGTGTGGTGGAACACCATGTGGAGCGCCCTGCACGGCGACCCCGCCGCCCTCCCGGCCGCCGAGCGCAACCTCGCCCGCGCGCTCTTCGGCGACGGCGCCGCGAGCGCCCTGATGCTCCCCGTCCGGTCCGAACGCGGACCGGACGCGTTCGCCGCCTCGATCGTCGCCGACCTCAAGGACGCCGTCTCCCGCTATCCCACCGACGCCCGGCTCGATCGTCTCGTACGAGAACTCCGCGAGACGTCCGGCGCCTTCGCCCATCACTGGGCCGCGCGGACGACCGCCGCCCCGCACACGACCGACGCGAAGACCATCCGGCACCCTCAGGTCGGCGACATCCTGCTCGACTGCGACGTCCTCATCGTTCCCGGCGCCGACCTGCGCCTGGTCACCTACACGGCGGCGTCCGGAAGCGCCGAGGACGGAAAGCTCGACCTTCTCCGCGTCACGGGAGGCAGCGTCGCCACTGTCGCCACCACGCATCACTGACCGGTTTCCGGGTTACCCGACCTCGGTGTCCTCGGGGACGCTCCTGGCCAGTGCGGCGAGGGTCGCCGGCGCAGCGCCGAGGCCACCCGGTCGCCGATCGCCTCCGGTTCCGGGAGCACTCCGCAGCCGTCCATGGCGAGCGGGACCAGGGTGCTGCCGAGGCGGGTGGCGATGCCTTGACCAGCGGATACGTCAACTCCTCGACGCCGAGCGTCCCGACTACCGGCCGTCACTGTCGCGTGTACGCGTGCCCGCCCTCATCGTCGTCGGTGGCGATGACGAGTCCACCCCGATCGGTGACGCCCGGCTCATGCACGAGATCATCCCGGGCTCCGAGCACGTCGTCATCGAGGACACCGCACACCTGCCCGACCTCGAACGACCGGCCGAGTTGAACGAGACGCTGAGCAGGTCCCTCGACTCGATCCCGCAGAAGCGATGACCCCATGACGGCGTCGATCATCGCCCGCCCTGCGGGTCACCTGGTCCTGATCCGCTCCAGGGAGTCGTCCCGGCAGCCGGCGGGCGCGCTCACCGGGTTGCAGCGGACCGGTGCCCCGCTCGGCAGCTCGGCCGTGTAGTCGCTGCCGTGCCTGGCCGACAGGCCGATCGCCGGGAAGTCGGTGCTGACCATCTGCGCGCCGCTGTCGAGTGCCGCCTTCAGGCGGCCGGTGCTGCCCGACCTGGCCTCGGTGAACGGCACGTCGGACCGGGTCCGCACGAAGTAGCCCTTGCGTACGAGGTCCTGGATCTGCGCGGTGTTGGCGCCCTCCGGCTCGTTCCAGCCGACGAAGGCGGCGTCAGGCCGGCCGGGCCGGGAATTCGTGAACAGCACCCGCCCTTCAAGGCTCGGCCGGCCCGCCAGGTAAGGCTCCTGGATGGCGCTCGCCTGGTTGTCCATGAAGAACATGACCTTGCCACGGGACGCCTTCAGCTCCGGCCAGCCGTACCTGAGCACCGACTGTTCGAGGGTGAGCCCCGGCCTGCGGACGTCGTCGGGGGTGATGAGCCGGTCGGCGGGGAAGACCGAGCGGATCTCGGCGTCCAGGGCGTCCATGAGCGCCGGGTCCCAGGCCGGGCTCCTGGCTCCGCCCATGGCCTCCTTGGCCGGGTCGGTGCTCTTGAACTCGGTCAGGATCGTCAGCGGAACGTGGCCGGGGTTCTTGTCGGACCACTCGCGTACCTGACGCAGGCAGGTGAGGAGTGCGGAGCAGTTGGTGCCGTAGTCGTGGTCGGCCCAGTGCAGCACCTTGAAGCCGGGCCGGGCGAGGGCGGGGTCGTCGAGCGCGGGCAGGCCGGCGTCGCGGCGCACCAGCGGGTTGCTGTAGAGGCCACCCCGAGGGTCGGGGAAGACGTCCAGCTCGATGCCGCGCACGTGCTGGGCGCCGAACTGGTTGGGCAGCGCGGTGTGCGAGTACTGCAGGTTCCACCAGTTGGCGTCGGTCCTTCGCTGCACGTCCTTCTCGGCGTCGGTCAGCTCGCGGTGGTAACTGTTGTGGGTCGCGATGGTCTGGACGTGGTTGATCCGCAGGGTGCCGTGGCCGTTGGTGGCGGCGTCGGCAGCGGGGACGGCCGCGAGCGCGGTGACGGCGGTGGCGGCGATGAGGGCGAGACGGCGCATGGGATCCGACACTCCAAGGCGGCGGTGAACAGGTGATCAATAAATGTCCCAACGTGTCGGGAAAAATGCGCGAACGTCAAAGGATGACCGGCGGCTGTCCGTCACCGGGCCGAGCGGCCGAGATATCGGCGCAGGGCTTCGCGCCCACCCGGAACGAAGGGCCCTCGATCGACCACCTTCCGCAGTTCGGCCTCGGTGAGCCAGGCATGCCACCCGATCTCGGACGGATCTGCGGCCAACGGCCCGGCGATCACGGCCTCGTGCACCCCGAACCAGACGGGGCTGATCCCGTCCTGGCACAGGAACTTGAACAAGAAGCGGACCGGGACGACGGCGCCCAGTTCCTCGGCCAGTTCACGGGCCGCCGCGTCCTCGTACGATTCGCCCACGCCCGCGGCGCCGCCGACCATCACGTCATAGTGGCCGGGAAGACGAACATGCCCCTCGGCCCGGCGCAGCACGAGGATCCGCCCCGTCGGGTCGCGGCAGATCGTCGTCGCGATCCGATGCATCCACCTCCGGCGCACCGCCTCTGCACGCTCCACGACTTCCAGCACCCGGTCCTGCTCGTCCACCCGCTCGATCGGCTCACCCATGCGGCACACGGTCGCAGACGTCACTGACAACCCGGCGTGGGGTCACCCCCGCTGCTTCCACGACTCGACCCTCAGCGCCGACAAGTCCCGGCGTGCGCCGTCCTCACCCACGACGGCGCTCACCCGGACATCGAGAAGCTAAGCAACCTCAGTTGACTACAGCCGAACTAGTCAACTAAGGTTGCTTGCATGCCGGCGGAAACCACACCCCAGGACCCTGCCGACGCGCTCGCGGCGGTCGCGGCGCTGCGGCGCCTGGCCGACCACCTCGAGGACGCCGCCGTGGAGCAGGCCATGCGCGCCGGGTGGAGCTGGCCGGAGGTCGCCGAGGCGCTCGACGTCACCCGGCAGGCGGTCCACAAGAAGCACGCCAAGCGGCTCATCGCCGCCGGCGTGACGCTGAGGAGACGACAGTGAGCACGATCGACCACTACATCAACGACATCGTCCTGCGGGGAGCGGCCGAGGCGCGGGAGGAAGGCTCTGCCGCTACCGAGGCCCACCACCTCCTGCTGGCCATCGCCGCCGTCGAGGGCACCGCCGCGCACCGCGTGCTGACGGCGGCGGGGCTCGGGCGGCAGGCCGTCAGGGACGCGCTGCACCGGGAGTTCGAGCACAGCCTCGAAGCGGTCGGGGTGTCCCTCGCCTCCCATGACCTCCCGAAGACCTTCCGTGACCCCAAGGATCAACCGAAGCCCGGCGCCTCCGCCCGGCTCGCGCTCGAACGCGGTTTTGCCGCCGCCAAAGGCAAGAAGGACCTGCGTCCCGCGCACCTGCTGCTCGGCGTCCTGAGTGCCGACGTCGGCATCGTTCCCCGTGCGCTCGCGCTGGCGGGCGTCGACCGGGCCGGACTGATGGATCGCGTCAGGGAGACGCTCACGCGCGAAAGCTGGTGACCAGCACCCCCGCCCCCGCGCACCGGCCCCGGTTCGGGCCGCGATGCGCCATGCCCTCGCGCCGGGCTTCGCCGGCACGAGGGCATCCGATCACGAGAAGAGGTCATCTCATGACGAAGAGCAACGGTGTCGTGCTCGACGTCGACGGGCTGCGCATGCGCTACGGCCCGCTCGACGTCCTGCACGACGTCACGTTCCAGGCCCGCCACGGCGAGGTTCTGGCCCTGCTCGGGCCGAACGGCGCGGGCAAGACCACCACGATCGAGATCCTGGAGGGTTTCCGCGCCCGGTCGCAGGGCCGGGTCTCGGTACTCGGCGCCGATCCCGCGCACGGCGACGAGCTGTGGCGGGCCAGGCTCGGGATCGTGCTGCAGTCCTGGCGCGACCACGGCAAATGGCGGGTACGCGAGTTCCTCGCCCACCTCGGCGCCTACTACGCCCCCTACGCCGCCCCCGGGATCCCGCGGCCCTGGGACCCTGACGAGCTGATCGAGAGGGTCGGTCTGACCGAGCACGCCGGCAAGAAGCTCAAGACGCTGTCGGGCGGCCAGCGGCGCAGGCTCGACGTGGCGGTCGGCCTCGTCGGGCGCCCTGAGATGTTGTTCCTCGACGAGCCGACCACCGGCTTCGACCCGCAGGCCAGGTCCGACTTCCACGATCTCGTACGCGACCTGGCCGAAGCCCGCGAGACCACCGTCCTGCTCACCACCCACGACCTGGACGAGGCCGAGAAGCTGGCCGACCGCATCCTCGTGCTGAACGGCGGCCGGATCGTCGCCGACGGCACCTCCGCCGAGCTGGCACGGCGGATCGCCGGCGAGGACGAGGTGCGCTGGACGCGCGACGGGCGGCGGTACGTCGAAAGGACGCCCGACTCGACCACGTTCGCCCGCGAGCTGTTCGCCCGCCACGGCGACGACGTCCAGGAACTGGAGGTCCACCGGGCCTCGCTGGAGCAGACGTACCTGGCGCTGGTGCGCGAGGCCGAAAGGGAGGCCCGATGAACGCGACCGTCCTGCGCGCGGGCTGGTCCCGGGGCCTGATCGAGCTGCGGCAGTCGTTCACCAACGGCGCCGAGCTGTTCTCCCACTTCCTGTGGCCCGCCCTGATGGTGGGCACGCTGTTCTTCATCCGGGACCTGCCGGTCGGCACGCTCATGCTCGGCGCCCTGGCCTTGCCCGGCATCCTCGGCATGAACGCCGCGACCGGCGTGATCGGCATGAGCCAGCAGCTCACCGCCGACCGCGAGGACGGCACGCTGCTGCGCGCCAAGGCGACCCCGCACGGGATGCCCGCCTACCTGATGGGCAAGCTGATCTCGGTGTCCGGCGGCCTGCTGGCCGACCTGGTGATCTTCCTCGTGCCGGCCGCGCTCCTCGTCGAGGGCCTGCGGATCGGCCCGGGCTCCTGGCCCGGCCTGGCCTGGGTGCTGGCGCTCGGACTGGTCGCGACCCTGCCCATCGGCGCGGTCCTGGGCTCGGTGTTCACCACCGCACGCGCCCAGGGGCTGGTCCAGCTGCCGTTCCTCGCCCTGATCGGCATCTCCGGCATCTTCTACCCGATCACCGCACTGCCCGAGTGGCTGCAGTGGCTCGCCCAGATCTTCCCCGTCTACTGGATGGGACTCGGCATGCGCTCGGCCCTGCTGCCGGACTCGGCGCTCGCCGTCGAGATCGGCGAGTCCTGGCGGCACCTGGAGACCGCCGGAGTGCTGGGCGCCTGGGCGGTGCTCGGCCTGCTCGTGGCGCCGATCGTGCTGCGGCGGATGGCACGTGGGGAGTCCGGCTCGACGGTGGCGGCACGCCGTGAGCGTGCCCTGCGGCGGGTCGGGTGACCGCCGTGACCGTCACGACGGTGACCGGCCGATCCCTGGCGCCGGACCTGGCCCGGGGCGTGATGTTGCTGGCGATCGCGGTGGCGCACGCGCCGGTGTTCGTCACGGGCACGTCCTTCGGGGTGCTCGACGGCGTGGCCGCGTTCCTCGATCATCTGCTCGCCCACAACCAGGCCCGGCCGATGTTCGTGGTGATGTTCGGCTACGCGCTGGGCCAGTTCGCGTACCGGCATCAGGTGAAGGGCGGGGACTGGGACTCGCTCAAGAAGCTCCTGCGGCGCCGGAGCCGATGGCTGATCGTCATCGGCTTCGTGCACGGAGTGCTCGTGCCGCTGGACATCATCGCGGTGTACGGGCTGACGTTGCTGATGCTCGTCCCGCTCGTACGGGCCCGGGACTCGGTGTTGTGCCGGACGGCCGCCCTGGCCCTCCTCCCGGCGGTGCTCGTGACCTCCGGACCGGTCCTGCTGGCCTTGGCCGGCGCCGTGGACGTCGCCGGGGCAGGGATCATGCCGGCCGACCTCGGCTCCCATCTGCTGTCCGGCCTCCAGATGTGGCCGGTGAAGACGGTCCTGGGCACGATCGACATCGTGCCGGGCATGATGCTGGGCATCTGGGCGGCTCGCCGCCGCCTCCTGGACGACCCCGAGCGGCACCGGCCCCTGCTGCGCCGCGTCACCGTGATCTGCCTCGGCGTCGCACTCGCCGGCCGGCTCCCGGGAGCCCTGCTGCTGTCCGGCGTGTGGACGCCCCCCGCGCCGTGGGCAGCCGTCCTCGCGCACACCCTCACCGGCTATGCCGGCGGCATCGGCCTGGCCGCCCTCATGGGGCTCATCGCGACACGCCCCCGTCTCGGCCCCCTCACCGCCGCACTCGCCGCCCTCGGCCGGCGCTCGCTGACCTTCTACCTGTTCCAGTCAGCGGTGTTCCTCGCCCTGTTCTACCCGTTCACGCTGGGCCTGTCCGACGACCTGGGCTTCGCCGCCGCCTTCGGAACCGCCCTCGCGGTCGGCGCCGTCTCGATCGTCCTCGCGACCTGGCTGGACCGCACAGGCCACCGAGGCCCGATGGAGGTCCTCCTACGGCGCCTGACCTACGGTCACCGCAACACAACGGCCTAGCGCAAGAGCTGTTCCTTGGACCTGCCGGCCGCGCCCGGCCCCGCCTGGAGCGTCGATCAGCACCCGGATCTCGGCACCTCCAGCGGAACCCGCGCGCGGAGCCGGTAGCCGCCGCCCGGCAGCGTCCCCACTTCCAGCCGGCCGCCGGCGTTCCCGACCCGCTCGGCCAGCCCGGCGAGCCCGTTCCCCGGAGCGCGGGCGTCCCCGTCGTCCATGGGGCCGGTCGGGCGGCCGTCGTCGCGGACCTCCAGGCTGGCCGCCGTCTCACTCACCCCCAGCTCGATCCAGCACCGCCGGGCCCGGCTGTGGCGCAGGACGTTCGTGACGGCCTCGCGTACCGCCCAGGCCAGCAGCACCTCGGCGGCGGCCGGGATGGGCCCGTCGGCCGGCGAGACCCGCACCTCCACCCCGGCCACCTCGAGATTCCGGGTGGCGGTCTCCAGCTCCGCTGACAACGACGGCGTGCGATAGCCCGCGATGGCGAGCCGCACCTCGTCGAGCGCCTGCCGCGCGGCCCCTTCCACCTCACTCATCTCCCGCGCCGCCCGCGCGGCGTCGGTGGTCGCCAGCCGGGCGGCGAGCTGGCTCCTGATGGTGATCGAGGTGAGCGTGTGGCCGAGCGTGTCGTGCAGGTCCCTGGCGAAGCGCAGCCGCTCGTTCTCCACGGCCAACCGCTCCACCTCGGCGTACGCCGCCTGGAGCCGGACCAGCAGCAACCCCATGTGCTTCATGCCGTAGCAGGTCGCCGCCTGCACCGCGATGACGAGCGGCACCCACCACAGCTGCCCGAACGGCACCTCGGCGGCCACCAGGACCAGCACCTCCACGACGGCGGTCGCGGCCGCCGCCACCGCGAACGCCCGATCGCCCAGCGAGGCCGCGAACGCGCTGATCACGAACACGAACGACGTGTACGCCCACGGCGCTCCGAACAACGGCAGCAGTGCCAGCGCCGACCCGGTCATGCCCGCCAACGCCCACGGCCGCCGCCTCAGTGCCCGCCCGCCCAGCACCCGCCACATGATCGCCAGCCAGCAGGCGGCGAACCCGGCCACCAGCGCCAGCGCCCCCACCACGGCCACGGGCTCAGGACCGGCGGCCAGGAACACCCGCAACGGCCAGACCACCAGCAGCAACCAGACGAAGCAGGTAGCACGGGCCAGCGTGCGGCCCCGCCGGACGGCGGGCTCCCGTGCCGGCGACCTCACAGGGACCGTCACGACGATCGACGGTAGCACCACAGCCCCAGGGCGCCGAAGCCCAGCGTCCACGCCGTCAGCACGCCCAGCCCCGACCAGGTCGGCGGCAGGCCGTCCAGCGCCCGCCACCCCAGTGACCCCGCCTGGTAGGCCGGGCTGTACTCGGCCAGCACCCGCATCCCTTCCGGCATCGTCTCGACCGGCAGCCACAGCCCGCCCAGCACCGACAGCCCGAAGTAGACGGCGGTCATGGCCAAGGTCGCGGCCGGCCCCCGCAACGTGTACCCGAAGGCGATGCCCAGCGCCGCGAACGGCAGCACGCCCACCCAGATCAGCGCCACCAGCGCGGGCCAGGTGCCGACGGACAGGCGCACGTCCGACAGCAACGCCCCGGCCGCCAGCACGGCCACGATGCCCGGCAGCGCCCCGGCTGCCCCGCTCAGCAGCTTGGCCGTCACGTAGCCGTGCGCGGGCAGCGGCGTCACCGCGAGCTGCCGCAGCCAGCCCTTGCCGCGCTCCAGCGCGATGGTGTTCCCGATGAACAGCGCGCCCGCCATCGCGCCGTACGTGGCCATCGACACCATCGTGTACGCGGCGAGGTCCCCCTGCCTCCCTTGCGGGGCCAGGTTCAGCACCTTGGTCCACAGCAGGTACAGCGCCACCGGGAACGCCGTCAGCATGACCAGGTTCACCGGACTGCGGAAGCCGCGCCGCAGCTCCAGCCGCACGTAGGCACCCATCAGTCCCGTCCTCCTCCGGTCAGGCTCAGGAACGCGCTCTCCAGGTCCGTGCTCTCCACCCGTACGTGGCGGACCTGCTCGTACGTGGCGAACAGGGCCCGCAGTGTGGCGTCGGAGTCGTTCGTGCGCAGGGTGACGGCGTGGCCCTCGATCACGGTGTGCAGCACGCCGGGCAGCGCTCCGAGCAGGGCCGGGTCCGCGCCGTCCAAGGAGCAGCGCACCTCCAGGCCGCCGACCAGCGACTTGACCGCGGCGACCGGGCCGTCGGCGACGACCTTGCCCTGCGCGAGCAGCACGATCCGGTCGGCGTGGTCGTCGGCCTCGGTCAGGTAGTGCGTGGCGAACACGGCGGTACGGCCCGCGGCGGTCCTGGACCGTACCTCCTGCCACAGGGCGCGGCGGCTCTCCACGTCCAGGCCGACCGTCGGCTCGTCCAGCACCAGCAGCTCGGGATCGCCGACCACGCACAACGCGAACCTGACGCGCTGCCGCTGCCCGCCCGACAACCGGCCGACGCGCTGCCCGGCGAACTCCTCGACGCCCGCCGCCCGCATCGCCCGCTCAGGCGCCATCGCCCGCGGGTACATCCCCGCCACCGCCCTCACCAGCTCCGCCACCCGCACGTCCTCCAGCAGCCCCGACTCCTGCGGCAGCACTCCGACCCGTCCTGTGCGCAGCGCCTCCAGCGGTGTGCGGCCGAGCACCCGGGCCGAGCCCGTGCCGGGGGCCAGCAGCCCGAGCGCGATGGACAGCAGCGTGCTCTTGCCCGCGCCGTTGGGGCCGAGCACCGCCACCGTCTCTCCCTCACCCACGTGCAGATCCACGCCGCCGAGCGCGGCGATCCGGCCGTAGTGCTTGCTCACGGCCTCCATCTCCAGTGCGTTTCCCATGCGGCCAGCCTGGTCGCCGGGGTGGTGACGGAGGTAGTGCCGTACGTCAGCCGGGCCCGTATGACGGATGTCAGTCGTCCGGGGTCACCTGGGAAGCCTGCGCGTCGCGACGGCCGTGAGCGCCGCGGCGGCCGCCGCCAGCGGTGCGGCCAGCCACGGCAGGCGGGCCGGGCCCTGCCATTCGAGGCCGAGCGCCCCGGCGGCGCCCGAGAGCGACACGGCGAGGTAGAGCGCCGACTGGTGGAGCGCGGTGACGGTTCCGGCGCCCGGCCCCGCCATAGGCGCGCGAGACGGTTTCCGCTGGGACGCCCATGGCGACTGCGAGGGCGGTGGCGGCGGCGAAACCGTCTGCCGAGGTTCCACCGGCGGTTGAGGCTTTCCCGCCCGCCCTCCAGCGCTCCCCGGCGGAAGTCTCCGGGGCTGGTTCAACGACAGCCTTGACGTATGAGCGCTGGAAGGGCCGGGAACCCGGTGCCGTTCGGGTCCTGCGGCGTTCAGGGGCCGAACCTGGCCCACGCGTTGCCGATGACGGCCGCCGCCGGGGCCGTGAGCGTGGCGGCCGTCGTGCCCGTCCCGCTCACGAAGGCGGCCGTCATCGGCCCTGCGCGGACCACGACCGAGATGAGGAGAGATCATGACTGATGCCCTGCCGGATCCGGTGACCTTCCCGATGCCCCGTGCGGCGGCCTGTCCGTTCGACCCGGCGCCCGAGCTGACCCGCCGCAGCGAGGAATCGCCCGTCTCACGCGTCCGCCTCTGGGACGGCACCACCCCCTGGCTGGTCACCCGCTACGACGACGTCCGCGCGGTGCTGGCCGATCCGCGCGTCAGCGTCGACGTGTCGCAGCCGGGCTTCCCGCACACCAACGCGGTGAGCAAGGCACGCGACGCGCGGATGAAGACGCTGATGCAGATGGACGCCCCCGAGCACACCGCCCATCGGCGCCTGCTGACCGCCGACTTCACGATCAGGAAGATGGAGGCGCTGCGGCCCAGGATCCAGCGGATCGTCGACGACCTCATCGACGACCTGCTCGCTGGCCCCAACCCGGCCGACCTGGTGGAGGCGGTCGCGCTGCCGGTCCCTTCGCTGGTGATCTGCGAACTGCTCGGCGTGCCCTATGCGGACCGGGCCTTCTTCCAGCGCGTGGCCGGCGAACTCGTCATGGACGAGGGCGACCCCGCGCGGGCCCTGGCCGCCGCCGAGGAGCTGAACGCCTACCTGGAGGCGCTGGTGCAGGCCAAGAGCGACAAGCCGGGCGAGGACATCCTCAGCAGGCTGGCCGTGGAGCAGTACAGGACGGGGGCGATGACCCTGAACGACATCTCCACGATGGGCCAGCTCCTGCTGGTGGCCGGGCACGACACCACCGCCAACATGATCGCGCTCGGCACGGCCGCGCTGCTGGCCCACCCGGGCCGGCTCGCGGCGGTGCGTGACGGCGACCCGGCGCTGGTGGCCGACGCCGTCGAGGAGCTGCTGCGCTATCTGTCCATCACCCACACCGAGGCCCGCCGCGTCGCCCGCGAGGACCTGGAGGTCGGCGGCACGGTGATCCGGGCGGGCGAGGGCATCGTCGTCGTGAAGAGCACCGCCAACCGGGACCCGTCGGCCTTCCCGAACCCCGGCGTCCTCGACGTCCGCCGCAAGGCCCGTCACCACGTCGCCTTCGGGTACGGCGTCCACCAGTGCCTGGGGCAGTCGCTGGCCCGGGTGGAGCTCCAGGTCGTCTACGGCACGCTCTACCGGCGCGTCCCCACGCTGGCGGCGGCCGTGCCGCTGGAGGAGCTGGAGTTCAAACAGCAGGCCGTCTTCTACGGCGTCCGCGAACTGCCCGTCACCTGGTGATCGAACGAAGGAGTCAAGCACATGAAGGTCACCGTGGATCAGGACGCCTGCACCGGCTCGGGGCAGTGTGTCCTCGTCTGTCCCGACGTGTTCGACCAGCGCGAGGAGGACGGCATCGTCGTCCTGCTGCGGGACAGCCCGGAACCGGGGCTGCGTGAGGGCGTCGGCGAGGCCGCCCGGCTCTGCCCGGCCCGCGCGATCACGCTGAGCGGGTCGTGAGCCGGCCCTCCCGGATCGTGGTCGTGGGCGCCTCGGCGGCGGGCCTGACCGCCGCCGAGGCCCTGCGCCGCGACGGATTCACCGGCTCGCTGACCCTGGTCGGCGCGGAGCGGCGGGAGCCCTACGACCGGCCCCCGCTGTCCAAGCAGATCCTGCTCGGCAGGTGGACGCCCGATCGCGTGACGCTGGGCCGCCACGAGTCCCGCGCCGCGCTGGGCGCCGACTGGCGGCTCGGCGTCGCCGCCACCGGCCTCGACACCGGCGCGCGCGAACTCGCCCTCTCCGACGGCGGCGTCCTGCCCTACGACGGGCTGGTGATCGCCACTGGCGTCGTCCCGCGCCGGCTGCCGTCAGGACACGAACTCGGCGGCGTGCACGTGCTGCGCACCCTCGGCGACGCCCTCGCCCTGCGGGAGGGGCTGCTCGCCGCCCGGTCGGTGGTCGTCGTCGGCGCGGGCTTCCTCGGAACGGAGGTCGCCGCCGTCGCCCGGCGGCTCGGCCTGGACGTCACCCTGGTCGATCCGCTCCCCGCGCCGTTGACCGACCGGCTCGGCGACCGGGTGGCGCGACTGCTGGCCGGCCTGCACGCCGGGCACGGCGTCCGCCTGCGCCCCGGCACCCTGGTCACCGGCCTGACCGGCCACGACGGCCAGGTGGACGGTGTCGACCTGGACGGCGGCGCGCACGTCCCGGCCGACCTGGTGCTCGTGGCCGTCGGCTCGGCCCCGGCGACCGGCTGGCTGACCGGCAGCGGCCTGGACGTGGAAGACGGCGTCGAGTGCGACCACCGGTGCCGGGCCGCGCCCGGCGTGGTCGCCGCCGGCGACGTCGCCTCCTGGCGGCACCCCCGCTTCGGCCGCCTGCGCGTCGAACACCGGCTGAACGCCACCGAGCAGGGCACGGCCGCAGCCAGGACGCTCCTCGGCGGGCAGGCCCCCTTCGCACCCGTGCCCTACTTCTGGACCGACCAGTACGACGTGAAGATCCAGGTCCACGGTGTCACCGGCGGCGACGCCCGGTTCCAGGTCGTCGCCGGGGACCCCGCCACCGGCCGGTTCGCCGGCCTGTACGGCAGGGACGGCCACGTCATCGGCGCCATGAGCTGGAACCTGCCCCGGCAGGCACGCGAGCTCCGCCGCCACGTCGCCGAACGGACCCCGTGGCGGCAGGCGACCACCGGATGACCCGGCGCTCGACCGCGCATCAGCGGGCCCGTCCGTGACGGGCCTTCGCCCTCTTGGACGCGATCGGCGCCGTGGTTGCGGACGTCCCGTTTGAGGGCCTGGGTGTCATGCCCGAGGCGCTGGGCGAGCTCGGCGGCGGCGGTCGCGGGCAGTTCGTGGATGAGGCGCAGCAGATCGTCGGTCCAGGGGCCGCGGCGGCCGGCCTTGTCGATGCCGGCCGGCCGCCGCCGTATTTCGGTTGCCTCTTCGGCGTCCAGGGCACCGCGTTCGCGGAGTGCCACGCGGGGAGGCCAACGATGGGGCGCCTCGTGGCGCGGTGTGCCTCACGTCATGCTGCCACCTGTGAGCGCGGTGGCGAGCTTGTCCATGGCGGACGTCGCGGACGGGCTCGCGGTGGGGCCGAGCGCGGTGAGGCTGGCCATCAGGGCGGCGATCTCGCGCAGGTCGAAGGCGATGGCGGGGAAACGGCCGTGCCGGCCGAGGGCGACTCCTCCGCCGCGGCCGGTGGTGACGTCGATGGGGACGCCGGACTGCCGGAGGCGCTCGACGTCACGGGCGATGGTGCGTGCGGAGACGCCGAAGTCGCGGGCGAGGGTGCCGACGGTGATGCGATCGGCGGCGGCGTGGAGCCGTTCGATGAGGTGTTGCTGGCGCTCGACACGGCGCACCGTCAGGTGGTTCTCGCGCGAGGCAGCGGACTTTGCGGACGACTTCATGTCGAAGGATCGTAACCATGACACAGGCTTGTCCAGGTTCGTAGCTAACGTGACATCCCATGAGGGAGAACACCGTCGTGCGCGAGTTCCTCGACCGATACGCCCGCGCCCTGCTCGCCGAGACGGCGCACAGCGCCTGGGCCGACGTCACCCGGCACCATGAGGGCAGCGCCACCGAACGCCACCTCTGTCACCTCATCAACACGGTGCCCCCGCTGACCCCTCTCGGCCGATGAGCGCTCCGGCGTTCAGGATCGAGCCCGCGTCGGCGGACCGCTTCGACGACGTCTCGACCATGCTCGCCCCCAGAAGGCCGGGCACGACCGCCTGCTGGTGCCTGAGCCATCGCATCGATCCCGCGGTCAACCGCGAACTCGGTCCCGACCAGCGGCCGGGCTACATGCGACGCTTGTGCCGACAGCCGGTCGCACCGGGTGTCCTGGCCTATGACGTCGATGAGGTCGTCGGCTGGGCCGGTGTCGCGCCCCGCGCCGAGGTGTATTCCGTCGCCCGCAACAGCAGGATCCCCAAGATCGGCGACGACCTCGCGATCTGGTCGATCTGGTGCCTGAAAGTCCGTGCCGGCCATCGCGGCCGGGGGGTGGCGAGGGCGCTGATCGACGGCGCCGTCCGGTTCGCGCGCGAGCACGGCGCCGCGGCCGTCGAGGGCTACCCGGTCGACAACGACGGCAAGAAGATCGACACCATGCTGGCGTTCGTCGGTACCCGCTCCCTGTTCGAGTCCGCCGGCTTCGTCAAGATCGCCGACACCGGGTCGACGGCCGCCGGAGTGCCGCGCATCGTCATGCGACTCGGCGGTTGAGGCCGGGCGGCGCCAGAGTCCGATCCGCGGGCCGGACAGACCCGGCGCTCGCCGTGCTGTTCCGAGGTGCTCAGTAGAGAATCCACAGTTCGTAGTGCGGCTGCCCGTTCTCCCAACTGCTCGGGAACCATGGGCACTTGTAGCCGCGTCCCCATCGCACACCGTCCCTGTGGCACGCGTTGTAGCCCTCCGAGCTGGACGGGTAGTACCCCGCGATCTGCCAATCAGCCATGGACGAGGACGCCACGGCCGGCGAGGAGGCCAGGACGGCGGGGGCAGCGAGGGCCAGGGTCGTGCACGCGACACCGGCAGCGCGCTTCCACGTGATCAAAACACTCTCCGATCGTCGACTGAGGCGATCTTCGTATGATCAGGACGCCATGTCGTTGGCCCTCGACGCACTGATTCTTGCTCACGACCGCAGCGAGGTGAGCTTCGCGACAGAGCACCCAGAGGGGCCCCGGAAGCCGCGGGCAGGGAAGAACGAATCCTGGGCGAAGAGGGGAGGTGAGGTGGCGCCACGCTCGACCCTGGGCCCGCCAGGAAGCGCGACCTGACCTTCTCCAACCCGACGACCTCGCCGACGAGCTCGATCAGGCGCCGCAATGGTGATCTTTTTGGGTCAAGACACCGGGTCTCCGATTCATGGTGAACTGTCAACGTTCTGGCTGGTCGGCACGCTGATGCTCCGGGACGCAACCCACGCGAGCACCTGTGTCGTCAGCTCGGCATGGTTGGCGCCGACGGCGTGGAACACGGTCGTGACCAGCTCTCGGCCCTGCGCCGCGTCCGCCAGGGCGTCGTCGATCCACTCCTGCGGCGCATCACGCTCACGCAGCCGGCGTTTCCGCTCGTCATCAGGGCAGTCCAGCAGAGCCCAATGGACCGGCCCGTCCCATCGCACGAACGCGGGCACCTCGCCGGCGTCGGGGATCGGACACATCAGCAGCACGGGATGACCGGCCCGGCGCACCACGGTCACGATGCGTCGCCACATCCGGTCGTAGGCCGGCCAGATCGGCGCCGCCTCGGGTACCGCGATGGGCACACCGATCAGCTCGCCGTCCTCGAGCAGCTCGTCCATGTCCATCACGACCAACCCGTCCGCCGCCTGGAGGAGGTGCGGCAGCAAAGTCGTCTTGCCCGCGCCAGGCGCCCCCGCGAGCAGGTACAGGGGTGCGTGAACGCCCTTGAGACGATCTCCCATCCAGCCGATGGTAACCGGCCGGACGTTGAGGCGCCGAGCCGGGAAGGCGGACGTCGGGACGCCCCGGCGTCATCGGCGTGTGTGGCCGTCGTCCGCGGCCGACGTGGCGCGGGTCAGGGCCTCGTGCCGGTAGTCCTTGGGCGGCAGGCCGTACCTGGCGCGAAAGGACTTGCTGAGGTCGGCGGCGCGGACGAATCCCCAGCGGGCGGCGATGACATGGATGGGCTGCGCGGCCAGGCTCGGATCGGCCAGGTCGGCACGGCAGTGCTCCAGGCGGCGGCGCCGGATCCAGGCTGTCAGCGTCGTGCCCTGACGCTGGAACAGCAGTTGCAGGTAGCGCACGGAGATGTGGTGCCGCTGGGCGATCGCGCGGGGCGTCAGGTCGGCGTCGGCGAGGTTGTGCTCGACGAACGCCCGGATGCGCGCCATCAGGGCAAGCTGCCGGGTCTCGGGCGACAGGCGGTCCTGCGCGTTCAGCAGATGGGCGAGGAAGGCCAGGGCCAGGTCCAGGGTGGCGGCGCCGAGGCGCTTCACGTCAGGTAAGGACATGGACTGCGCCTCGCGCACCAGCGTCCTGAGGTAGCCGGCGAGGATCGCGCCGAAGCCGCCGCCCGCGGGCACCGCGTGGGCCAGGAGCGCGTCGACCTTGCTGGACGGCAGGGGAAGCTCGGATTTGGGCAGATGCACGATGATCGCCCGCGCCGGCCCCGGCCCGTCGAACGCACCGCCCTCGTAGGGGTGGGAGGTGTCCCACATCACCAGGTCGCCGGCCCCCATCCGGGTGTCGTTGCCGCCCTGGGAGATCCACATCGTGCTCCCGACGATCAGGGCGAGCTCGTACCTCTCGGGGTCGGAGCGGCGGATCAGCGCGGGCGTGCGCACCGAGCTGAGCGCCGGGAACGACATGGTCGTCACCTGTACGGTGTCCAGGTCGATCGCCCCCGCCGAAGCCCGGAAGTCGGCGGCATGGTCGCTGGTGACCCGGATGGGCGCCACGTCGTGGCTGATCAGGTCGCACCACCAGTCGAATCGCTGGTCGGGCGGCAGGTCCGTGCTGTGCAGGGTGACGATTCCCAATTTCACCTCTCACGCCGTGATCTCGAGCTTCCGAGACGTACTCGATGTGACGAGAAGCCCAGCCGATGCGACGATCGCGGCGCCCCCGCCGACCACATCATCCGCCATCCCGAGGCCGCGTCGGCCGGCCGGACCGGGGTGCGAGCCGGTGTCCGTGCCGCCGTCGCCAAGGAACAGTGCGCGCTCCGCCAACGACTTCCATGATCCGCCGTGCCTATGCTGCCCACGTCGGACCGCGAACGGGGTTCTCCACCACATGTTCGACGCAGCGGCCGTGGTCGTCACGGCCGGGACCACACATCGGAGGACGTATGCGGCCACGACTCAAGAACGTCGCCTGGGAACGGATGGGCGAGGAGCTCCGCCTCGTGTACGACCTGCGTGACCAGTTGATCGTGACCGACCCCGGTGGCCAGGTGGAGAAGCTCCTCGCCCTGCTGCGCGAGGGCGGGCGCACCGTCGGCCAGCTTGCCGGCGAGCTGGAGCTCCCCGTCCAGGACGTGCTCGACGCGATCGAGGCCCTCGACGCCGAGCGACTGCTGGAGGACGGCGATCGCCTGGGCGTCCTCGACGCCGCCGAAGCCGAGCGCCACTTCAGCAACCTGGCCTTCTTCGAGTCGTTCGGCACGTTGTCGCGCAGCCGCGAGGACCTGCAACGCCGGCTGCGCGAGTCGCACGTGCTCGTCCTCGGCACCGGCGGACTCAACTCCAACACGATCCCGCATCTCAGCGGGCTGGGCGTCGGCAGGATGACGCTGGTCGACAGGGACACCGTCGACGTGCGCAACTTCGCCAGGCAGTACCTCTACCGCTGGGAGGACCTCGGCGCCAGGAAGGTCGAGCGGGCGGCGGAGTGGGTGCGCGCCTTCGATCCGGCCATCAAGGTCCAGGCGATCGACACGGGCGTCGAGAGCGCCGGGCAACTGGCCGAGCTCCTCGACGAGACGCGCCCCGACGTGGTCGCCTCGGGGATCGACCAGCCCAAGGAGGTCGACCTCTGGGTCAACGCGGCCTGCGTGGGGCACGGCGTGCCGTTCGTACGCGGCGGCATCACGGTCACCAAGGGGATCGTCTGGTCGGTCGCGCCAGGGGAGAGCGCCTGCAGGGCCTGCGTCCCCGCCGATCCGACCAGGCCCGACGGCCACGCCGATCCCGACGAGCCCGCGCTGAGCGCCGAGATCGCCGCGGCCCGCCTGTTCTACAGCAGGCCGCAGCCCAACAGGGGCATCGGGCCCGTCGCCGGCCTGCTCGGCGCGCTCCACGCCTTCGAGGTGCTGCGCTACCTGACCGGTTTCGAGCCACCGGCGTACGCCGGTCGGCCACTCACCATCGACTTCGCCGGCGCCTGCGCCATGAGTCAGGCCGAGTGGTCCCGCAATCCCGACTGTGTGACCTGCGGAAGGAGTTGAGCACCATGAAGATCGAGATCGTGCGGATCGAGAACACCCGCCTGACCGGGCTGAACACGCCCGACTCCTGACCATCGAGGGCGCACCCCGGCCGAGGCAGGGGTGCGCCCTCCCTTGTCGCTCCGCGAGCTCCAGGAGGACGGATGTCCGCCATCGCCGACCGGGACCTGCGCGAACGGGCCGCCCGGCTCACCGTCGCCTTCGACGGTGACGCCTGGATCCTGGGCCGTCCCGACCTCGGAATCTTCGTCGCGGTGCCGGAGCCGGGCGCGGTGTTCGTCACCACACTGCAGGAGGGCGGCTCGGCCGCCGAGGCCGCGGGGCGGGCGAGCGAGGTGGCGGGCGAGGAGGTCGACGGGGCCGACTTCCTCGACGGTCTCACCGGCGCCGGCCTGCTCGACCCGCCCGCGCCTCCCGAGGAGCGAGCCCCCAGCGGCTGGATCGAGGGACTCGGCCAGGACACGGCGGCCAGATTCTTCGGCAGGACCGCCTGGACGTGCTACGCGGCGGCAGCGGTCTTCGTCGTAACCGTCTTGGCGTTCGCGCCCGACTTGCGTCCTTCATGGGAGGACGCCTGGTTTCTCCCGAGCGCCGCACTGTCGATGCTCACCTACCTGCTGGTCGACATCGCCTTCAGCGCCCTGCACGAGGCGTGGCACTGGGTCGCGGGCAGGGCGCTCGGAGTCCCCGCCACGTTCAGGGTCAGCTATCGGGGCCTCTACATCGTCTTCGAGACCGACCTGACCCAGATCGTGAACGTGCCGCGCCGCCGCAGGTACGGGGCCTACCTGGCGGGCATGGCCATCGACGTCGTGGTCGTGGCGACGGCATTGGGGCTGCGGTTGCTCGACCGGGCCGGGATGCTCACACTGCCTGAGACGTTGAGCGGGCTTCTCGGCGCGGTGGTGCTGTATCGGCTCGTCGGGATCGTCTGGCAGTGGGCCGCGGTGCCCATGCGCAGTGACGGCTACGCCGTACTGGCCAACGCGTTGCGCTGCCACAACCTGTACCGGGTCACGTGGCTGACCGCCAAGGCCAAGCTCTTCCGGCTGCCTCCCGCCGAGGCGGCCGAGCTGGCCTCGGCGGGCGAGCGTGATCGGCACGTGGCGCGCTGGTTCGCCCTGCTGTACATGGCGGGGGTCGTGGTCATGGCAGGCATGTTCGTGCTCGTGGCCCTGCCGCTGCTGCTCGCCCTCGCTCAGTGGGGCCTGGTACGGCTGAGCGCCGGCGCGACAGGTTCGGCCGCGTTCTGGGAGGCGCTCGCCGTGACGGCGTACGTGGCGACACAGCTTGCCCTGCCCCCACTCCTCGCACTGAGGGAACGCCGACTGCGCAGGTCGGGCAGGCTCCTCTGAAAGGATGCTGCCCACCGGCCAGTACTACGGGAACTCCACGTTGCGTCGCATCGCACGGGGAGATCCGGGGCAGCCGCTCTCCATGCGGACGCTGACAGCAGGCCGCGCAGTCCCCTTCGCCGCCCGTACGCGCCGCCGCGGCGTCCGGGGCCTGCTCCTGCCCGCGATGGCCGGACCGCTGACGCGGCCGACGGGCAGGAGAGGCGGGACGTCACGCGGCGGCGACGTGTCGTGATCAGCCGGTGTAGCGCGGCTTGACGGCGACCGGCTCCCTCGGCCCCGCCGTCCGCTCGACCCTGGGCCGGCTGTCGGTGGGCGCCGGGGAAGGCGCCGCGGAGGGGGCGGCGGAGGGCACCGCGGCGGGCTTCCTGGGCTCGGCCGAGGCCGTCCCCGACAACCCGGCGACACCCGCCGCGAGGGCCAGCGCCGCGCAGGCGCCGACGAGGATGTTTCTGATCTTCATAGGGTTCCTCTCATCCTTCGAACAGGGCCTCAGCCCTTGACGACGACCGGAGTGCCGATCGCCAGGTTCTTCGCCATCCAGGTGATGTCGTCGTTGCTGACCCGGACGCAGCCATGGCTGGCCCGCGTGCCGATGGCGGAAGGTCTGTTCGTCCCGTGGATCGCCAGCTGGCCAGGGCCGCCGGCGAAGCTCTTCAGCACCGGCGAGAAGCCGCTCAGTCCGAAGGCGTAGGCGCCGTAGGCCCCGCCGTCACCGGTGGGCTTCACCAGCTCGGTGAAGAAGTAGCGGCCCGGAGGCGTCGGCGTCCCCGCCTCGCCGGTCGCGACCCTGCCCGTCCTGACGGCCCGGTCGCCGTCGTAGACCGTGAAGCGGAACGCCCCGCGATCGATCTCCACACGGTGGGAGGTCTCCGCGAGCGTCACGTCGGCGGCCTTGATCCAGCCCTTGCTGCCGTTCGGCCGGATCGGCAGCAGCACCTGGAGCCAGTCGCCCTCGTCGCGTTCCACCAGGAAGACGCGCGTCGCGCCGTAGTCGTTGGGACTGGTGATCGTCCTCTGGACCGCGCCCTGATTGTCCCGATAAATCGTGATCCGGGCCCTCTTGGCGCTCGCGATCTTCGATCTGGCGCCGCCCGCCGGGGTGCTCGCCGAACCGGGGCGTACGGCACTGACGGCACTGACGGCGCTGTCTGCACCGGCCGCATGGTCCGTGCTGACGGCGCTGCCCGCGCAGCCCGCCAGCAGGAAGGCGAGTGCCGTCGCCGCGGCCGTACGAAGCAGGTTGGTTCTCACCCGGCGCAGCCTGGCGACAGAATGTGTGGAACCTGTTTGCCTGTCGTGCGAATCCCGTATGCACTCTCGGAGTACGCATAACCTCGGGCCATGTGCGCGTACGTACTGGTCGCCGAGGACGACCCCAAGCAGGCCGAACTGCTCAGGCGCTACCTGGAGCGGGAGGGCCACGAGGTCCGCGTCGTGCACGACGGACGTTCGGCGATCGACGAGGCCCGGCAGGGAGACCCCGGCCTCGTGCTGCTCGACGTGATGATGCCGAAGGTCGACGGGCTGGACGTCTGCCGGGTGCTGCGCGGCGAGTCCGACCTGCCGATCCTGATGCTGACGGCCAGGTCCACCGAGGACGACCTGCTGCTCGGGCTCGACCTCGGCGCCGACGACTACGTCACCAAGCCGTACAGCCCGCGCGAGCTGATGGCCCGCGTGCGGACGCTGCTGCGCCGTACGGGCAGGTCGCCGGAGGCCGGCCGGCTGTTCCGGGCGGGCGACCTCGTCGTCGACCCGGTCAGGCACACCGTCACCGTGGCGGGCACGCCGGTGGACTGCACGCTCGCGGAGTTCCGGATCATCGAGACGCTGGCCGCCGAGCCGGAACGGGTGTTCAGCAGGAAGCAACTGCTGGAGCGCGTCCACGGGTTCGACCGGTTCATCACCGAACGCACGGTCGACGTGCACGTGATGAACCTGCGCAAGAAGATCGAGCCCGACCCGCGCCGGCCGTCCCGGCTGTTGACCGTGTACGGCGTCGGCTACAAGCTGACCCAGGCATGAGGTCGCTGTTCGTCAGGCTGCTCACGAGCTCGGCCGTCGTGGCGGTCTGCTCGATCACGGCGACGGCGTGGCTGGCCGCCAACAGCACCTCCGGCGCGATCCAGCGCGAGCAGGGCCAGACGCTGGCCAGCGACGCCCAGATCAACAACAGCCTGCTCGGCTACGCCTCCCGCCATCCCGACTGGTCCGGCGTCGCCGCCACCGTACGCGACCTCGCCGCCGCCAACAGCCGCCGCATCGCGCTGACCACCGAGAAGGGCGCCCTCATCGCGGACTCGGCGTCCGCCGGGACTGCGCTGCCCGCCCGGGTGTCGGCCGTCGTCGATCCGCTGGCCGTGGACGTGACCCTGGTGCCGGGGGCGGCCGAGGACCGCATCGATCCGCGCGCGGTGGGCCCCTTCCTGCTGCCCGACCGTGACCGTGCCCGGCTGGGGAAGGCCGCCGACGCCTACGCCGTCTGCATGAGACGTACCGGGCAGGCCGTACGGACGACGGTCTCCCACACCGGCAGGCCCTCCGTGACGACGACCGGCGAGGGTGTCCCGCGGGAGCCGAGCCAGCCGAGCCCGGTCCCGGCGGTGACGACCCCCTGCGACGCCGTCACCTTCAACGCGCCGACGCCCACCGAGAAGACCGCGTTGAAGCAGCTCAACCTCCTGGTCGGCAGATGCCTGAAGGGCAAGAACGCGGAACGCGGCTCGGTCGGCCTCGACTTCACCTGGATCTCCAAGGAGAGGCGGCCGGCGTCGTCGGCCGCCGAACCCGGCCAGTCGATCTCCTCCTGCATCGTCACCGCCCGCAAGGAACAGCTCGATCCCTACGTCGCTCCGGCCGCCTACCTGTACATCGGATCCCCCGCCGAGGCCACCGGCCCGCGCATCCCGCTGCCCTCGATCGCCGGCGCCGCCCTCCTCGTGCTCGTGCTGACCGTCGGCGTCAGCGTCATGGCGGCCAGACGCCTGGTCGGCCCGGTCAACGCGCTCACCCACGCCGCCCGGCGGATGCGCGACGGGGACAGCTCCGCCCGCGTCCAGGTCAGGACGACCGGCGAGATCAGCGAGCTCGCCACGGCGTTCAACGAGATGTCCGAGCATCTCCAGCGCATGGAGGAGCAGCGCAAGGCCATGGTCAGCGACGTGTCCCACGAGTTGCGCACCCCGCTGAGCAACCTCAGAGGCTGGCTGGAGGCGGCACAGGACGGCGTCGCCGAGCTGGACCCCGCGCTGATCGCGTCCCTGGTCGAGGAGCTCCTGCTGTTGCAGCACATCGTGGACGACCTCCAGGACCTCGCCCTCGCCGACGCGGGCAAGCTCCGCCTGCATCTCGAACCCGTCCACCTCGGCGACCTCCTCGACCAGGTGGCCACCGCCCACCGAGGCCGCGCCGAAGCCGCCGGGCTCACCCTGACCACCGGCATCGCCGGCACTCCCGCCCTGACCGCCGACCCCGTACGACTCCGCCAGGCCGTCGGCAACCTCGTCACCAACTCCCTGCGTTACACGCGGGCCGGCGGGCACATCACGCTGACCGCCCGCCAGGACGGCGACCACGTGATCATCGAGGTGACCGACACGGGGATCGGCATCCGCGCCGAGCACCTTCCGCACGTCTTCGACCGGTTCTGGCGGGCGGAGAAGTCCCGCAACCGCCGCACCGGGGGCAGCGGCCTCGGCCTCGCCATCGTCCGCGACCTGGCCGAGGCGCACGGCGGCACCGCCACCGCCACCAGCACCCCGGGCGTCCGCACCACCTTCACCCTGCGCCTTCCGGGCGAGGACCCGTCCTAGGGTGACGGGGATGACGGGATCGGCGACCTCCTCCAGCTCGGCTGCCGGCATCGGCTGAGGGATCAGCTCCCCGGATTACGCCTAGGGTCACCTGCCCGAACAGCACGCCGCCATCGACCACCTCATCGCCCGGCTCCGCCGCGGGGCCAGGGTGCTGGAACATCGGCTGCGGCACGGGCGGCCCGGTGTGCGCCTTCTTCCCGCTGCTGCAGATGCCGCGCCGCGACCTGGACGACGCGCTCACCCGGATCGCGGGCTGGCTGGCTGGAGGTCGAACCGCACGCCGAGCGGGTGGAGTCGCTGCGAGCCATCGCGGGCGGCGAGATCGAGGTACGCCCCGGGCGGGCCGAGGCCTCAGGGCAGGGCCGGGTGTATCAAGCCGCCGGCGATCAGAGCATCAGTGAGGTCATCGATCAGCGGCGCTCCTACGGCGGCGGTGAGGGCGCCGCTGAGGCGGACCCGCCGTGACGTGTATGGGCTTGACCTGCACGGACGGGGCTTGGGGCTCGCCATCGGACCCTGTCGGGTTTCGCAAGACCGATCCAACCCGGTCACAAGATCGCGCTTCTAGCTTCGTCTGCTGAAGGCACCCCTGAAGGAGACGAGCAGCGTGCAGTCAAGGACGAAGATCGCGGGCATCCTCATGGCGGCTCTGGCGATGACCTCCGCCGCCACCCCCGTCCGTGCGGCGACCACCCGGAACACCCCGCAGAGCACTTTGACGGCATCCGCCGACCAGATCAGGAAAGTGGTGGACGGCGGCGGGTACGCGGGCATCGAACTCGGCCAGGACCGGGTGATCCTGTGGTGGAAGGGCAAGGTCCCCGGCCCGGTCCGGGCCGCGATCCGCCGGGCCGAGAAGATCGCCCCGGTGGAGGTACGCCCGGCCGCGTACTCGGAGAGCGAACTGAGTGCGGCCTCCGACCGGCTCTGGGCCGCCTCGGGCGCCGAGAAGGGCGGCCGCGTCCACGCCGTGCAGATGCCCTTCGACGGCAGCGGTCTCACCGCGGCCGTCCAGGAGAAGGACACGGACCTCGTCCGGCAGGCGCTGCCGGACGTCGGGGTCCCGGTCCAGGTGGTCGCGCAGGAGCCGCTGCAGCTCACGTCCCGCTGTGACGACGACATCCCCTGGTACGGCGGCGTGGCGATCGCCAACGACACCTTCGGCGGCGCCGCCGGCTGCGGCGGGAGCCCCGTCCTGGGCTACAACTGCACCGGCGGCTTCCCCGTGTACATCGGCCCGACCCGCTACCTGCTGACGGCCGGGCACTGCGGCGCTCCCGGCGACGTGTTCACCGACGGCACGGGCCAGGTCATCGGCGTCGCCGAGCGGGAGAACGTCGCCCACGACCTTCTGCTCATCCGCATCACCGGGCTCGTCGGCACGGGCAAGGGCAACGGCAGGATGTGGGACGGCACCCCCGGTGTCAACGACTACACCAAGCCGGTCGTCGGCTGGGGATTCACCTACAAGAACCAGTCGCTGTGCATGTCCGGCGCGACCTCCGGAGCCTCGTGCGGCCGAACCGTGGACTACAAGTACAGCGAGGTCTGCGGCAAGGACATCTACGGCAACCAGGAGTGCTACAGCAACCTGGTCTCGGCCAAGCAGCGGGTCGACAGCTCCCGACACGGCGACAGCGGAGGGCCGGTCTTCGAGCTGACCGGCGGCGACGCCCAGGTCCGCGCGATGGGCACGGTCACGGGCAGCATCACCAAGGACTGGATCATCACCAAGGACCAGTGGTTGTTGTTCCAGGAGTTCGCCACCGCCGTCCGGGACTTCCCCGGACTCGAACCGGCACTCGACCTCGGTCCCGACCCCGTGTAGTTCACGGCCTCCCGGATGGTCCCCGTACCTCGGCCGGACCGGGGCCGACCCTCGGCCGGCTGCGCGCGTATCCTGCTCTCGTGGCACTGCGGTTTGAGACACGCGCGTCCGACTCACCGTGGGTCGACGCCGTGTGGAGCTGTACGAGCGAGCACGTCGCGGAGATGACGTCCGTCGCGGCGGTGTGCTGGGGCCTGGTCTTCTGGGAGCGCGAGGGCAGGGCGTACGCGGGCATCTCCGGTCCCGAGACCAGAAGCGGCACCGCGCAGGTGCCGGAGGGCGCGACCTTCGTCGGCATCGAGTTCGCCGTGGGCACGTCGCTGCGCGCCGTCCCCCCGCCGACTCTGGTCGACGGGGGCGTCGAGCTCCCCGACACCATGCGCAGGACCTTCGTGCTGGACGGCGTCCGCTGGGAGTCTCCCGCCCCCGACGACGCCGAGGCCCTGGTCGACCGTCTGGTCCGCGTCGGAGCCCTGGTCCGTGACCCGCTCGTCACCGACGTTCGCCGAGGCCGCCGTCCAGCGGTCTCGGGGCGCACCCTCGAACGCCGGTTCCGGGCGGCGACCGGGTTGACCCAGGGCGCCGTCCGGCAGATCGAACGGGCCCGCAAGGCCTCGGTGCTCCTGGCCACCGGCGTCTCGGTCGCCGACGTCGTCTCGGGGCTCGGGTATTTCGACGAGCCACACCTGGCCCGCGCGCTGCGCCGCTACGTCGGGCGTACGGCGCGGCAACTCCGGGAGGGCACCGGCGGCGCCATCGCCCTGGACCTGGGTCAGCTGACGACGTCGTAGATCAGTTTCACGATGCCGTTGGGGTAGGCGGCGGACGCGCGGAGGCTCAGCACCTGCTTGTCCTTGTCCGCCTCGCTGAACAGGCTCTTCCCGGCGCCGAGCAGCACGGGGAAGACGAGAAGGTTGTACCGGTCGATCAGGCCCGCCTCCGACAGCCGCCGGGCGAGTTCCGCGCTGCCATGGATGAAGATCGCGCCACCTTCGCTCTTCTTGAGCTCGACGACGTCGTCGGCCGAGCGCAGGATCGTCGTCGGCCCCCACCCCTCGACGAGGTCGTCGTCGGACAGCGTGGTCGAGACCACGTACTTGGGCAGGTCCTTGTAGGCGGCGTGGTCCTCCGAGTCGCGCCAGATCGGCGCGAACGCCTCGTAGCTCCGGCGGCCGAACATCAGCGCCGTCGTGTCCTCCAGCTCCTCGCCCTTCAGCGAGAAGGCCTCGGGCAGGAACTCGATGTCCTTGGCCACCCAGCCGCCGCTGCGGTGCCCCTCGCCCGGCCCGCCGCCCGGGGAGTCCACAACGCCGTCAAGCGACATGAATCCGGTATAGATCAGATCACGCATGTGCTGTTCTCCTCATGGTCCGGCGACGAGGTCGCCAGATGGATCGTCAAGCGGGCCGCAGCGTCAGGCCGACGCGGTGGCGGAACGCCTGCGCCCATACTACGAACCGGTCATCGCGACCGTCTTGGACGAAAACGACGCCATCCCTTCGGTGCGGGCCCGCCGTCGCCCGCCCGGCTGCTCACGGGCGTGTCGCTTCGCCTGTCACGAGACCCGCGCTCTGGAGAATCAGTCCGACGGTCTGGGCCAGTGTGCTGCTCTCGCCGATGATCGTCTCTGCGGTGCCGGGCAGGACGTCCCGTTCGAGGTACCACTGCCGCATGTCGTCGGAGCAGAACTGGGTGCGCTGAGGCCGCGTCTGGTGCCTGTGGAGCGTCTCCTCCAAGGAGACGTCCAGGTAGTAGCCGTGGCTCGTGCCTCGATGGTCGTGGAACAGCGCCTGCAGCATCTCTCCGTAGCGGCTCCGGGCGAGGATGCCTTCCAGGATGACGTGGTAGCCGGCGTTCAGGGCGTGGCGGCACATGACGTCGAGCAGCCCGATGTTCACGCCGTCCGGCTTGTCGCGTTCGCGGAGGATCTCCCGGCGTACGACGTCCTGGCCGATGAGGGCCATGCCGCGTTGGGCGTACGTCTCCCGCACGGTGCGGGCCACGGTGGACTTGCCGGATCCGGAGTTGCCCCGGATGACGATCAGGACCGTGTCCGGTGAGCCGATGTGCACGGTCCGACGGTACAGGGGGCCGTCCTCAGCGGGTGATCACGCCGGGGTGTGCGGCCTCGAAGTCGGCGAGCCCCTTGGCGGTGAGTCTGAGATGAAGGCCGCCGGCGACGTCCACGGTCAGGGGTTTGTCCCTGCCGTGGAACACCAGGGAGACGTCCAGCTCAAGATAGGTGTTGTCGTGCTGCTCCTCCAGGAAGTTGCGCTCGACGATGTTGGCGTTCCGCGACGCGGCCTCGTCCGCCGTCTTCAGGTTGCCGCCGACGCCGCCGAAGCCGAGGCCCCCGTCCTGCGAGCCGGCGGACCCGCCCGCTCGGGCCGCCACGCCCCGGCCCTGCTCCTGGCCGTGCCCGACCGTGCTCATGGTCTGGGCGTAGACACGCTGCTTGACCAGCGCGGTGGTGATCTCGCGCGCTCCGGTGACGTCGATGCCGACCCTGCCGATCCCCGGGATCACGTACTCGTGCGCGAGCAACTGCTCCAGATGGGCGCGCATGGTCCGTTCCTTGGTGGCCTCGGCGAGTGACATGCCGGCCGGGCGGGAGAGCTCGAATCCGTCGGGCCGGTCGGCCAGGGACGGGACCTCGCCCCGGAGTCTCGGCGGCACCGCGCTCATCGGCGCCCATTGCTCGACGAGCGTGGCGGCCGGGAACGCGACCTGGCTGACGTCCCCCTTGGGGACGCCGTCGCCCAGGGTGGCGGACATGGGGTTGGGGCCCGCCGGGTCCGCCCAGCGCGGATCCGCGGCGACGACCGGCGTGCGTCCCGCGACCGGCGTGCCCTGCGGCACCTCCGTGGTGAGGTGTCCCGGCACCAGGACGCCGACCTCGCCGTCCGCGACCGCCCGGGACGTCGAGGTGACCCCGGCGTGCCGGTCGAACATTCTCCCGGCGCCGTCGTGCCCGGTCACCTCGCCCACCTTGAGCAGCACGTTACGGGCCACGTTCTGCACGGGCTCCAGGAGCGGGCGGACCGGGACGTGTTCGAGCGTGATCTCGAACCTGACCGGGTGCTTGAACTCCTGCGGGGCCTCGCGCGTCTGGTAGCGGTTGATCTCCTTCGCGATCGTGCCCCGCCCGTCGACGGTGTGGGAGTCGCGGTTGTTCGCGAACCCCGCCTCGGCGCCCCTGAGCTCGCCGTCCGAGGACTCCATGTAACGCGCGATCGCCTCCTCGCCGCGGTCCGTTCCCGCCTCGCGCACGCTCAGGTCGCCGCTCAGGCGCTCGTTGCGCAGCATGAGGCCGGCGTCAGGACGCTCACCGACGTGGACGCCGTCGTCCACCTCGGCCGTGACCCGGATGCCCACGCGTTCGGTGACCCGGCGGTTCTCGTCCGTGACGAACAACCAGGAGGACACGCCGTTCCCGCGGAGTTCGCCCAGCTTCGTGCCGAGTGCGCCCTGGCTGTAGTTACCGCGCAGGTGTTCGGCCACCGGATGGTTCGTGAGCTCCTGGCCGTCAGGGAGGAGGCCGTCGCGGCGGAGCAGCCCGAGGATCTCCGGCAGCACGGCCTGCGCGTCGAGGTACAGGACGAAGGCGGTGTTCAACGCCGCCTCGGGCGCCGCGTAGGCGCGCGTCGTGTGCCCTGCCTGACCAGTGGGGTCCACGGCCTCCGGGCCGTCGAGCCCGTGACGGCGTGCCACCTCGTCGGGAAGCACGAGGTCCATGATCTCTTCCACCCGGACGTATGTGGTCGGGCCCTGTTCGACCGTTCCGCCGCTGGTCCTGGTGGGGGTGACCTCCAGGACCAGGTCCGCGCGGTACCAGTGGGAGGTGCTGCCGTCGGAGTAGGTGACCCGGGACACGTCGCTGCTGCCCAGGTAGGAGCTCTCCACGGCACTGCGTTTCGCGGCGCCGTGCACCCCGGCTCGCGCCACGACCTTGCGCTCGGTCCCGCCGGCTTCCCCGGTTCCGTGCGAGGACCCGGTGGCCTCGCCGTCGCTGAGCGTGACGCGCAGGCCGGTCCTGGCGTGCCCGCCGACCGTACGCCTGCCGCGTTCGGCGTCCAGCGCCCTGGAGTTGCTGCTGGAGTAGCTCTCGTGCTCCACCCCGGTCTCCGACTTGACGTGCCTCACCCCGGCCACATGGGCCTTCACGTGCACGTCGTGCCGCGACCCCGAACGGTCCGACACGGTGTAGTGCAGGCCGTCGGGATGAGACGTGATCATGGTTTCCAGGTTGATCACGTCGGTGGCGGTCTCGAACACCGGCGGCACGTCCAGCCGCTCCGCGGGCGCCGGCAGTTCCGCCCATCGGTGGTAGACCTCGGCCAGCGTCGAGGGAAGGTCGGGCATGGCCCCCATCCGGACGATGGCCGACAACTCGTCGGCCCCGGGCCGCCACAGGTCGGCGGGCCGCTCGGACGACGACTCGACCCGTCCGAGATGCGCGACGTCCTGCGCGAGCACCGGCCTCTGCGGCAGGTGGACGTTCGGCACGAGGACCTCCGCCCTGCTGCCGTGCACCTCCCACGAGGTGTTCAGCGTCTCCGTGCCGTCCCGCGAGATCCTCATCCTGACGTCGAAGGAGAGATCCCGCGTGATGGTGAAGCCGCCGCTGGTCTCCGTACGGTCGTACCTCGTGTGGCCCGAGGAGAAGCCGGTGCTGCCGGACTTGGTGCCGCTCCCGGTGAGGGACAGGTTCACCGGGTCGATCTTGAGCCGTTCGTTCACGTCGAGGCGCGCGACACCACGCACCTCCGCACGGCCCGTGCGGGAGCTCTCCCGCTGGCTGGTGTCGGTGCGCGAGGTGATCCGGCGCTCGTTGACGGTCAGGTCGGACGCGCCGACCTCGTGCCGCCGGCCCAGCGTGCCCTCGGCCAGGATCTCGACGGTGTAGCCGCCGATCGACCCGTCGTACCTGATGCCGTGGAGGGCGTGCGTCAGGTCGGCCTCCAGCGCCGCGGCGCCGAAGCGGCTCTCGACGTCCCGCATGATCTGCCGTGCGATCTCCGGCGGGAGGTCGGGCAGCGCCCGGGCGACGGCCTGGTGGATCTCCGCGCTGAGCAGCGTCTCCCCATGGACCCGGACGCCGCTGCCGAGCCCCGTCCCCCGACCGGCCGCGAGGGTCTCCGGCTCCAGGACGTGCGGGTCGTAGCCGCGGTTCGGGTGCTCGCCCCTGGCCGGGTACTCGCCGACCGGTTCGTCCAGTGAGAACCCCGCCCGCACGTCGTCCATCTCCCGGTGGAGGTCGGCGAGCTTGCGCTGGATGTCGTTGAACTCTCCCAGCGGGCGCAGATCGTGCCCGAAGACGTCCTGCTCCATCCGGGACGCGTCGCGGGTCGGGACGATCAGCTCGGCGGGCACCTCCACCTCGAAGGTGCCGAGCTTGTCGGTCTCGACCTGCAGCCGCATGCGGGCGTCGTACATGGTGACGTCGCCGAGCCTGGTCAGGACGGTGTGGTTGCCGTGCGCCCTGTTGGTGGACGTGACATGGTCCGTCCCGTAGCCGACCCCGCCGACGGCCCTCGCGACGACCTCCGCGCGGTCACCCAGCGGCAACCCGATCTTGCCGCCCGCGTGGACGCCGACGCTCGCGCCCTGCCGGTACGACGTGCCCTCGCTCTCGCGCCGCCCCAGGTCGTCCCGGAACATCGTCTCGACCGGCGAGCGCCCGCTCCCGTCGATCGGCTCGACCCGCGTGATCTCGCCGGTGATCCGGACGGAGTCCTCCGCCGACCGCAGCAGGGACGTCTTGTATCGGATCGCCTCGGACGAGACCCCGCTCGACAACATCGACTGGCTGCGGTTCTTCATCCCCTGCTCGCTGAGCAGGCTGGAGGTGAGATGGTCGGTGATCCTGACCACCTCGCCCGCGGGCAGCCCCGCCGCCAGCCCCCGGCGCTGCACCTCCAGCACGAGAGGCGTGACGTCCAGGCCGGTGATGGCGATCCCGTGGTCACGGAACCTGTGCCCAGCTCCTTCCGGCACCTCGTGGCGGGGGAGCGGCGCGGGGTGGTCGGCGCTCAGCAGCGGCCCTTCCCGGGTGAACTGCTTGGGGAAGGGGATGGTCAGCGAGAGGTCGGGGACCGCCGCGGTCTGGGTGACCTTCTCGCCGTCACGGTAGATGTCGAGGGAGATGTCCGTGGCGAAGTAGTCATGGGCGGGGGAGATGGCCTTGTGCCCGCTGATGACCTCGACGCCGTTCGTGTGGGTCGTCCGTGCCGTGCTGCTGACGCCCGACCGGGGCAGGGCGTTCGCCTCGGCCTCGTCCGGCGACTGGTAGAGCCCCTTCATCAGCCCCGCGGTGCGATCCAGTGAGGTGCCCCGCGAGGACTTGCCCTCCACGCCGTCCCCGCCGAAGGCGACCGGCTTCTCCGGGGCCAGACCCGGCTGCTCCACGTGCGTGAACTCGCTCGGCCTGAGCTTGAGGTAGATCACCTTGTCCCCGACGCCGAGCGCCACGCCTCTTTGCAGGTGGTTGGTCCACACGTCGCGGTCGCCGCTGGAGAGCGCCTCCGTCAGCCAGAGGCGGATCACGGCCCGTTCCCGCGGGACGATGCCCGTGATGCCGGCGGTCATGGCCTGCGCCGCCGCCCTCGGGTCCACCGGCACCCTGACGTCGTGCACGGCGGTCTCGCCCAGGGCGCCGATCTCGACGACGCGAGGCGGATGGATCTCGGGCTTCGGAACCCCCGCGTCGGCGGACGCGAGCTGGGACGTCAGACCCTGGAGCACGTCGGACGCCAGGTCGGGGCGGTGCCAGGCGGGCGATGCGATGGTCTGCTGGTTGTGGTTCACCGCCTCCTGGACCGCGTCCGCGCCGGTCCTGGGCCCGGGGTGTCCGTCCGGGCCGGAAGGCAGGGGCGAGGCCAGGTGCTGGCCGTCCGCGCCGAGCGCGCTGGACGTGATGCCCTTGGCCAGCAGGTCCCAGCTGAAGTTGCCCTGGACCATCATGGTGCCGGCCGTCGTGATCCCGCCGGCCAGGGCGAACTGCCCGGCCTGGCCGTACAACGAGGAGTGGGCCGCCGCCAGCAGCTTCTCGGCCGTGGACATCTCGGCCCTGGTCAGACCGGCCCGCAGCGTGGGGGTGGCCAGGCTGCTCAGCCCGCCCGAGGCCAGTCCCATGAGCCCGCCCATGGCGGCGCCGCTCACCGCCGAGATCGCGAGCTGACGGAGATCGATGTCGTCCCTGCGGCCCTGCAGCAGCTGCGTGCCCTGGATGCCCAGGTCCATCCCGGTCACGATCCCGGCGAAGAGCAGCATGTTGCGCCGGCACTGCCTGGCGATCTGCCCGACCGTCAGCCGGGCGAGCTGCAGCCGCGGCGGAATGAGCGCCAGACTCGCCCCGCCGGTGGCCAGGGCCGCGGCCAGCAGATATCCCAGTTGCACGATCAGCAGCCAGACGGTGACCTCGATCATGTACTTGGCGTACTGGATCTGCACGCCCACGCCGTTGAGCGCCACCGCGGCGTCCACGAGCCGCTTGACCGCGAGGGCGACCTGACCGCCCGCCACCTTGCCGACGTGGGCGGCGAAGGCCAGATGGGCTTCCCCGTCCCAGTCCTTGCCGATCCTGCGCGCGCTGCCCGGCAGGTCGGCGCCCGTGCCCTCGACGAGCCGGTGCGCGGCGATCACGCAGGCGTCGGCCAGCCGGAAGCAGCCGGTCTCGTCCCCCTCCGGCCAGTCCATGCCGACCACCCAGCCGATGTACGGCTTGGCGAACTCGGGCACGAGGAACCCGTCGAACCCCATGGACGATCAGTCTCGGGTGACGGGGGGAGGGTGCTCCGCCGCCTTGTAGTTGCGGGCGCTCGCGTTCAGGCCCAAGGCGACGTCTTCGAGTTCGTCGATGAACGTCGTCAGGGCGTCGAAGATGCCGCGCTCCATCTCGGGCAGCTTCTTGGCCAGCTCCGCGCCGTACTCGTCGTCGCCGAGCGTGTTCCTGTCCCGGTTGAAGGCGGCGCGGAGGTCGGCGCGCACCTGCTCCACGTTCCCCGCGAACAGCTCGTACGTCCTGGCTTCCCGGTACAGCGCCTCCCGCCGTACGTTGAAGCCGCTCACGGGGCCGGCTCCACGGGGCCGGGGAAGAACGCGTCGAGCGTGGCCCGCTCCCCGAAGACCTCCTCGTACGGCATGTCGTCCGGCATGAGGGGGTTCAGCAGCTGCCGGCTCTGCTCGGAGACCGCGGCGGTGGCCGCGTCGGCCTGCTGCATGATGGCGTCGGCCAGTTGGGTGGGGGACAGGCTGCGATATGCCCGGGGGCTCAGCTCGACGCCGCGCAACTGACCGTGGCGGCCGACGGTCACGCTCACCATTCCGTCCGCCGACCGTGCCGTGTGCTCCAGGGCGGAGAGCTCTCCGAATGCTTCGCGTACGCGGGCCACCTGCTGGTTGATCTCGTCCGCGAGCGCGCTGACCTCCGCCTCGAACGCATCCGCCACAAAAACACCTTTCGCCCGTCTAATATCGGAAGGCATCATACGTCACCATTTTTTACAGGATTACGGGTAACCGTATCGTTTACCTTCTGTTAACAGAAGTGTCACGAGGCGGCTGAGTTCCCGCCGGGGAGTCCCGTAACGCGGCCCGGGCGTCGCTCGATCGAGCGGATGTGACGAGAACGTGTCCGGCGTCACGGCGGGTGTCGCCACCGCGCTGCTGCGCAACGTCACCGAGGCGGCGCTCACCGCCACCGTCATGGCCGCCGCCGCCGTCCTGGCCGGCATCGTCTCCGTCTTCGTGCCGAAGGACGTCACCCTCGCCCACCGGCGACGAGCCGCCGTCGCCGGACTGACCGTGGTCAGCGTCCTTCTCGTCGTGATGTGGGTGATCATCGCCTGGTCGTACATCGGCAACGCGAGCAGTTCCAGCCAGAACGCGGTGGGCTGGGCGGCCTTCCTGGGCGGGATCGCCGCGGCCACGGTTCTCCTGGCCGTCGTCGTGGCCCGCCACCTTCACTGGCCGGCGGGCCCCGTGCTGACCGTGGGGGCCCTGTACGTGTTCGGCGCGGCGGTGCTGGGCCTCCTCGTCCTGGCCGCCACCGTTCTGCGGACGACCGCGAGGCCGATCATCACCACGACCACCAAGACGGTCGACGACACGACCGTCTCCCTCTCCGCGACCGTCACCGCCGCCGGCCTGTCCACCTGGGACCGCTACGAGATCACCGTCGAACTGCTGGACAAGGAGACGGACCCGACGTTCGTGGGCACCAGATTCCGCACCCACGCCGGACCGGACGGCCTCGGAGACCTGCGGTACACCTTCTCCATCGAGCTCCCGAGGCACGGAAGCGGGAAGTGGGTCGGCATAAGCGCCCGGCTCGGACCGGAGAACCCCTCGAACATCCCCGTCGCGAACAAGTGCGGGCACGCCGGACTTCCCAAGCAGGGCATCACCTGCACACTCGTGCGGCTCCCGTGATGGCCGGTGCGCTCCGGCCAGGTGCGGTCGCCGGGCGTCAAGCTCTGCGATCTCGCCCCGGGAGGTAGGGGCTGAAATGGTCGGCGACGACCTCCGCGATCGCGGCGGCGTCGCGGGAACCGTCGACCTCGACCACGCGGATGCCGAGCCGGCGGGCGGTGCGGACGGCGTCCTCCGCGACGAGGGTGTCCCGGGCCACGCGGTTGGCCTGTGCTCGGGCCGGATCGCTGACCTCGTGCCCGAATGCGGAGGCCCGGGGGAGGTGGTGGAGCTGGTGTCGGCGGAACTCCGGCGTGGGCACCATGACGACCATCCGGCGCGGTGAGTCGATGATGGGGGCGACGAGTTCGGGGCGGAGCCCCCAGCCCTCGGCCATGATCGGAAGGCCCGAGACGAGCGCGCGCAGGTCGTCCAGGGCCCACTCGAACCGGACGGGGAAGCCGGTCAGGGTCTCGGCGGCCATCTCTTCCGGGGTGGAACGGACCCACACCTGGTCCGGATCGGGATCGGCGGCGGGCTCGCCGAGGCTGACCCGGCGGGCGATCCGGCGATCGTTGTGCCCCCGTGCGTCGTGGTAGTCGTAGTGATAGACGGTGATGCCGTACTGAACGGCCAGGAGCCGGGCCACGGTCGACTTTCCGGCCCACTGGCCACCGCCGATCCACAAGGCGCGGCGCAACGTGCCGAAAGGGTCCCGGAGGTCGTCGTTCGCAGGGAGGTCACGGGTGGTCATCTGATGTCCCTTCGGATCGACGTGCGGCGGCCGACCACGGTGGCGCGGCTCGCTCAGCGGGGTGCGTGGGTCTGTTCCCAGCGCTGCAGCAGGCCGGGCAGCTCGCTCAGCAGGAACTGGTAGAAGTCGCGCATCCGGGCCAGCCGGGTGTGGGCCGGGTCGCCGGAGGCGGTGGTGGCGATGCCGGTCTCGGCGGCCCGCAGCAGGACGTGCACCATGGTGTTCTGGGTGGAGAACAAGGTGGGCCAGGCGTCGTCGCGCAGCCGGTAGTGCTCGCGGCGGCTGCCGGGCGCGGGCAGGCGTTCGATGAGCCCGGTCGTCAGCAGGGCCTTGACCGCGCCGGACACCGACCCCGCGCTGACGTCGAGCCGGTCGGCGATGTCGCCCATGGTGACCGTCTCGGCGTCGGTGAACAGGAAGAACGCCAGGACGCGCGCCGACATGCGTTGCAGGCCGCCCTCGGTCAGCACCAGGGCCAGCCGCTCGGCGGCCTGCCATCGTTCCTGGTCGCTCACCGCGTCACCTCCTGACAGGGATCATAACTGAATGACCCAAACTTCAGGAATTTCTGAAATTTCGGTATATTGTGCTGTTGTTCGGCCCTTCAGACAGGCCGTTGGTGTGCCGGGAAGCCTGGTCGGCGAGCGCAACAGTCCTTTCGAGCAAGGAGCGCCGATGAAGGTCCTCGTCCTCACCCACGGCACCCGTGGCGACGTGCAGCCGTACGCCGCCCTGGCCCTCGCCCTGAAGCGGGCCGGGCACGAGGCCGTGCTGGCGGCCCCCGCCGCCATGGCCGGCCTGGCCCGTCCGCACGGCATCGCCTTCGCGCCGCTGCACGACGGCCCGAACACGCTCATCGACGACCCCGGCATCCGTCAGGCGGTCGAGACCAACTACCGCGGCCTGCGCGGCAAGAAGGTCGCCCTGCAGGTGATGCGCCGCAGCAAGCCCCTCATGGCCGAGGTCTTCACCGACCTGGCGGACGTGGTGCTGGACGGGCCCGGCAAGGGCGCCGACCTGGTGGTGCACGCGCCCGGCATGCCGGGCGCCCATGTCGCCGAACGGCTCGGCGTGCCCGCGGTGCCCGCCGCGCTCCAGCCCGTGTGGGTGCCCACCGCCGCCTTCCGCAACCCGATGTTGCCGCTGCCGCTGCCCAGGGCGCTGAACCGGGCCTCCTACCTGTCGATCAAGCTGATGCTGCGCTCCTTCGCCGGCATCGCCGACGACCTGCGCTCGCGCCTGGACCTGCCCCGGCGGCGCGGCCGGCACGACATCCTGCGCCGTCCGGACGGAGGCCCGGCGACGGTCCTGCACGCCTTCAGCCGCCACCTGCTGCCCCACGACACACCGGGCGGCCTGGACTATCCGGCATGGGTGCACACCACCGGCTTCTGGTACCTGCCCGCCCCGCCCGACTGGACGCCCTCGCCCGAGCTGGCCGCCTTCCTGGCCGACGGGCCGCCGCCGGTGTACGTCGGGTTCGGCAGCATGGCCGGCACCGATCCGTCGCGGCTCGGCCGGGTCGTCGCCGAGGCCGTCCGGCGGGCGGGGGTGCGTGCCGTGCTGGCCACCGGCTGGGGCGGCATCCAGGCCACCGGCCTGCCTGACGGCGTGCACCTGCTCGACCAGGCGCCGCACGACTGGCTGCTGCCGCGCATGGCCGCGATCGTGCATCACGGCGGCAGCGGCACCACCGCCGCGGCCCTGCTGGCCGGACGGCCGCAGGTGATCTGCCCGTTCGTCGCCGACCAGCCGTTCTGGGCGGCCCGCGCGCACGCCGTCGGCGTGGCCGGGCCGCCCCAGCCGCAGCGGCGGCTGACCCCGGACGGCCTGGCCGCCGCCCTCCGCCTGGCCGCCACCGACGCCCGGATGGCGGACACCGCCGCCGAACTCGGCCGGCGCGTCCGGGCCGAGGAAGGGAACGGCCGCGCGGTCGAGATCCTGGAGTCCCTGTGAACGGGTGGGTCAGGTCTCCAGCCAGGCCGGGTCCGCGACCAGCTCCTGCAACTCGTTGACGAGGCGGGCCGAGTGGAACCCGTCCGCGACGGCGTGGTGGGCCTGCACGGCGAGGGGGAGCAGGACGCGGCCGTCCCGCTCGGTGTAGCGGCCGAGTGTGAAGATCGGCGCGAGATGGTCCCAGTTGTCGCCGATGTTGAGGTTGAACCCGGTGAAGGACGCCCACGGCAGGCTCGACACGTCGAACGTGTTGGCCGGGGGCGCCCCCTGCGGGAAGAAGTCGGCGGCCCGGCTGTGCTCGGCGAGCAAGGGCGCGGCGACGTCGTGGAAGGCGCCGAAGTCGGGATCGTAGGGCGCCCACACGCACGAGAACGTCTCGCGTTCGGCGTTGAAGACCGTGAACGCCGGGTGCGCGACGGGCCACACGGCCGGCTCGCCCGACGTGGTGAGGCACATCCTGAACTCGTCGTGCCGGTTGACGACGGTGGCGAGCGCCCAGATCTGCGCGATGTAGGACTTGCGCCGCGACTGACGCAGCGCCGCGGCGAACGCGGTGACGTCGACCTCCACCGTGATCGAGTACGTGCACGGGACGCGGCGGTAGTGCTCGAAGTGTTGCCGGCGGGGCCATGCGTCGAGGTCGACGGGGGTGGGAACGTCCATCCGATCATCATGCCAGCCGCCCGCGCCACCACAGCACCGCTCGCTCAGCGGCCGCCCCCGAGACGGCCGGGCGAGTCCTAGTCGCCGTGGAGCCCGTCGGGGTCGCAGTAGTCGATGTCGTTCGTCGGCCTGAAGTCGGCCACGATGATCTCGCGCTTGAACGGCCCGCCGCGCTCCATCTCCTCGGCGGACGCCTCGTAGGTGAATTGCTGCATGGGGCGCAGCCGTCTGCCGCCGATGACCACCGGCCTGCGCACCGAGTAGATGGCGGGGAACGGGCAGCAGTAGTAGCTCCCGAGCGGCTCGCCCGCGGCGTCGACGGCGTAGGCGATGGCGCCGTCCCGGAAGGCGGCGTTGATCTGCGCCTGGATGCGCAGGGTGGCGGCCGGGTCGGGGTCGTACTCCCACATCTCCTTGACGGCCTGCCTGGCCTTGGGGTCGGCCTGCCAGAAATCCCGCCGTTGCGGGTCGGTCAGGCACCAGGCGTCGAAGTCGCGGGCGTCGACGTCGAGGGACTCGTACGTCGCGGCGGGCCGGGTGGCGGTGCTGCGGTAGCCGGCGATGTGCCGGGGCATGGCGATGAGCTGGCCCACGTGGTAGTAGAGCTCCAGGGAGCGCTGGAGCCGCTGCTCGATCGCCTCGTGCAGGCTCGGCCGGGGGTCGGCCTTGAGCAGCCCCTCGGCGTAGTCGGCGGCGGTGGCGGCCTCGGCCACGAGCTGGCGCAGCCGTTGCAGGTCGGCCTGGTGGTCGTGGGCGTCCGGGACGGTCTGCTCGAACACGCCGAAGGCCACCTCGGCGTGCCGGCGGATCGCCCGGGCGGCGGCCAGCATGCCGTGCAGGTGGGGCAGCGGGCAGGGGTCCGCCTCGGCCCATTCGGGCAGGTCGGCGGGCAGCGGGAGCTCTGTCTCGACCAGGTAGCGGCTGTTGCCCGCCGCCTGCCGGGCGCGCGACACCCAGCCTTCCACCTGGCCGAAGCAGGCGGCCACCTGCCGGCTGGTGACCGGCGGCACGTAGCCCGCGGTGCGCGGGTCGGCGGTGTAGTCGGCGTCGAGCAGCTGTTCACCGATGGTCTGCAGCACGAACGCGTTCCAGGTGCACAGCAGCTGGCCGGAGGCGGCCTGCGAGCCGTGCCAGAGGTTGACGCCGTCCTGGACGAGGCGTAAGCGCAGCTCCTCGGCGTGCTCCAGCTCGGTGTAGACCAGGCCGCCCGCACGCCGGTACGCCTCCAGCTCGTCCGTGCTCACCTCGCCCCTGTAGGCCGCGATCACCCGCGTCATCAACGTCGGCCGCGCCGGGTCGTTCGCCATCATGTACGTCCCCGTTCTCTTCCCCGTGAATGGTGATGATCCGTACCTTAGGCCGCCATAGGCGGATTCGTGGGGCGGACGGCCCGGGAACGTCACGGACAGCGGGCGATTGCTCCGCGCGGCGGGCAGGCGACGCCCTACGATCGGACGATGACCGTCCCCGAGCTGATCCGCATCGTGACGCGCTCCTCTCCCATGGCGCTCGCCCAGGTCGAACGCGTACGGCGCGAACTCGCCGACAGGCACCCCGGCATCCGCACCGAGGTCGTGCCGGTCACCACGTCCGGAGACCGGTGGCAGGGCTCGCTGTCGGCGCTGGGCGGCAAGGGCGCGTTCACCAAGGAGGTCGACGAGGCCCTCCTGGCGGGCCGGGCCGACCTGGCGGTGCACTGCGTCAAGGACGTGCCCGCCGACCGTCCGCTCCCGGCCGGGACCGTGTTCGCGGCCTTCCTCAAGCGTGACGACGTGCGCGACGCGCTCGTGCACCCCGGCGGCCTCACGCTGGACGCGCTGCCCGACGGCACCCGGATCGGCACGTCGTCGGTGCGGCGCGTCGCCCAGCTCGCCGCGTCGCATCCGCAGCTGCGCTGTGTGCCGATGCGCGGCAACGCCAACCGGCGGCTGGAGAAGCTGGACGCGGGCGAGGCCGACGCGCTGCTGCTGGCGGTGGCCGGGCTGGAGCGCATCGGCCTGCCGGACCGGATCACCGAGGTGCTGTCGCCGGAGACGATGTGCCCGCCGGTCGGAGCCGGCGTGCTCGCCCTGCAGTGCCGCGAGGACGACCCGGCGACCGCCGACGCGGTCGCCGGGCTGGGGCACCCCGACACGTGGCGGGAGGTCACGGCCGAGCGCATGCTGCTGCACGTGCTCCAGGGCCACTGCAACTCGCCCATCGCCGGTCACGCCCGTGCCGAGCGCGACGGCCGGCTGTCGTTGCGCGCCCGGGTCTTCTCCCCGGACGGCAAGCAGGTGCTGGACGCCCACGAGTGGGCCGGCCCGCTGGACCCGGCGACCCTCGGCACCTCCGTCGCGGTCGCGCTGCTCCGCCAGGGCGCCCGGGAACTGATCGACGCCATCCCGCACTAGCCGCGCGGCTGCCCGCCTAGACGGGTGACACGGTCTCGCTCGCCTCGCCTTGCTCGGCGTGAGGTTCGTCGCCGCGCAGCAGCCATTCCAGCGTGGCCGGGGTGGCGGCGAAGTGTCCGGCGTGTCCGCCGTCGGGCTGAACGGTGAGCGTGGCGGTGGGGAGGTGGGCGGCGAGCCAGCGGGCGTGCGCGACCGGCACCACGCCGTCCAGCTCGCCGTGCCAGAGCCGGACCGGAACGGTGACGGAGGCGAGGTCCACGCCCCACGGGCGGCCGAAGAGGGCGATGACGTCGTCGGCCCAGCCGCCGACGCCGGGGCGGACCGCCTCGGCGTACGCGGCCGAGAGCATGGCGCCGATCTCGGGACGGGCCAGGACGGCGGCCTCGGCCGGGGGCAACCGCGGCGGTTCGGACGAGTCCGTCTCCAGGTGGGCGATCATGGCGTCCCGGTCCCGCAGGGCGACGGCGGCGCTGCGCTGGTTGCCCTCCATCATCCCGGCCGTCCAGTCCAGCCCTTCGGCGTCGCGCGGGGCGAGCGCCGCCAGCGAGGCGACCCGGACGATCCGGTCGGGGTGGCGGGCGGCCGACGCCAGCGCGTGCGGCCCGCCGCCGGAGACCCCGTAGACGGCGAAGCGGTCGAGGCCGAGCGCGTCGGCCACGGCGACGACGTCGTCCGCGCCGTCCACCACCCGCCGTCCGGGCAGGGGCGTCGAGCCGCCGAACCCGGGACGGTCGAAGGTGATCAGCCGGATGCCGAGCCCGGTGAACAAGGAGTCGTCGGGATGGCGGGCCAGGCGTCCCATGGGGGTGCCGTGCAGATAGAAGACGGGTGTCCCGTCGGGCATGCCGTACTGCTCAACGGCGAGGGTGCGGCCGTCTCGGGTGATCACTGTTTGCACTCCGCCACGCTAGCCATCGGCGACACCCGTGCATCAGTGGTTTCATTCCGGGCGAAAAAGGACGTACCGCCCCCGGAAGCGTCTCGGGGATCAGCGTGCGGTCGGCAGGGGCGCGTCCGGGGTGAAGTGCTGGGCGTCCACGTGTGCGACGGCATAGTCGATGGCGCCGGTGACCACGCACTCGTCGCCCAGCGTCGAGGCGCGCAGGTCGGGCAGCCGGATGCAGGCACGTTCCAGGCGGGCGCGCAGCGGCGGCAGCAGCACGTCGGCCGACCGGGAGAACCCGCCGCCCAGCACGACGACCTGCGGGTCGAGCAGCAGCACCATCGCGCTGGTGCCGACGGCCAGGTCGTCGACGTACCGCTCGACCGCGGCCAGCGCCACCGGGTCGCCCGCGCGGGCGGCGGCCAGGGTGTAGCCGGCGGCGTCCGCGGGCGGGGTGCCCTCGGGGATGATCGCGCAGCTCTGGAGGTGTCGCGACGCGTCGAACAACCGCGCCTGCGGCAGCATGGCGATCTCGCCGGCCGCCGTGCCGAACCCGCGGTGCACCTTGCCGTCGATGATGACCGCGGCGCCCATCCGGCGGCCGACGTGCAGGAACACCACGTCGTCGACGTCGCGGGCGGCGCCGCGCACGGCCTCGGCCCGGGCGGCCAGGCGGCTGTCGTTCTCGACGAGCACGTCGCAGGGGAACAGCCTTCGCAGGTGCCCGGCCAGGTCGAACCCGGTCCAGGCGGGGATGGCGGCGCAGTAGAGGATGCGTCCCTCGGGGGTGATCACGCCGATCGTGCCCGCGGCGAGGACCCAGACGTCCTCGATGGTCTTGCCGCCCAGCGCCAGGCAGCTCGCGACCGTCCGCTCGATCGCGGCCAGCCGCTCGTCCAGGGGGGTGTCCGGCTCCACGGGCTGGCGGGTCTCGGAGAGGATCACGCCGTTCAGGTCCGCCAGGGCGGCCCGGATGTTGTGACCCCCTATGTCGAGCCCCACCAGGTAGCCGCTGCCGGCGCGGAACCGGTAGCGGCGGGCCGGCCGGCCGACCGTGCCCTGGGCGGGCGGGGTCTCCTCCACCCAGCCGAGCGTCATCAGCTCGTCCACGACCTCCTTCGTGGAGGGGCGCGACAACCCGGTCCGCTCGGCCAGGGCCGACAGGGTCAACGGGCCGGCGGCGCGCAGTGCCGCGATCGCGGTCAGGACGTTGAGCTGTCTGAGTCGTGACAGGTCGCCGCCGCGAAGTGTGGGGGCCAAGAGCCGTCCTAACGCAGGTCTCCTCGATAAGGGCGGAACTCATTATGCCAGCCCGGGGTCCGAAGCTGAGCAAGAAGGGCTGATACGAGCACGAATGAGCATTGACCCTCGCTCTGGGCCGGTGCTACTAATGAAGTGCTCCTTCGTAAAGGAGGCCGGGCCCCGTACGGCGCCGTCGGTCACGCCCGGGAACGCGCCCGCGGCGAAGAGTCTCCTTCATCAGCTCCGAGAGGCCGTCCATGATCGTCCCCAAGCCCCTGCACCACGAGGCCAGACCGGGCCGCTTCGTCATCGACCGGAGCACCGCGCTCACCGCCGATCCCGCGCTCGGCGAGGTCGCCGCCTGGTTGCGCGGCGAGCTCAGCCCGGTCACCGGCGGCGAGCTGCTGCCCGGCGGCCCGGGACCGGCGACGATCAGGCTCGGCCTCGCCGACCTGCCCCCCGACGCCTACCGGCTGACCGTCACGCCGGGCGAGGTCACGCTCGACGCCGGATCGGCGGCCGGCGCCTTCTACGGGGCGCAGACGCTGCGCCAGCTCCTGCCGCCCGACGCCTTCCGCCGCGCGGGCGCGGGCGTGCCGCTGGAACTGCCCGCCGTGCACGTGGAGGACCGCCCGCGCTTCGCCTGGCGGGGCGCGATCCTCGACGTGGCCCGGCACTTCATGACCAAGGCGGACGTGCTGCGCTTCATCGACCTGATGGCCCTGCACAAGCTGAACGTCCTGCACCTGCACCTGACCGACGACCAGGGCTGGCGCATCGAGATCAAGCGCTACCCGCGCCTCACCGAGATCGGCTCCTGGCGCGAGGAGAGCCAGGTCGGCTGGCTGGGCGAGATGGACGGCCGGCCGCACGGCGGCTTCTACACCCAGGACGACCTCCGCGAGATCGTCGCCTACGCCGCGCGCCGGCACATCACGGTCGTGCCCGAGATCGACCTGCCCGGCCACACCCAGGCGGCCATCGCCGCCTACCCCGAGCTGGGCAACCTCGACACCCCGCTCGGCGTGCGCACCACCTGGGGCGTCGGGCACAACGTGCTCAACGTCGAGGACGCCACGATCGACTTCTTCAAGAACGTCCTCGACGAGGTGCTCGACCTCTTCCCCAGCCCGTACGTGTGCGTGGGCGGGGACGAGTGCCCCAAGGAGCAGTGGCGCGACAGCCCGGCGGCCCGCCGCCGCATCGCCGAGCTGGGCCTGCGCGACGAGGAGGAGCTGCAGAGCTGGTTCATCCGCCAGTTCGACGACTACCTGGCCGGACGCGGGCGCCGCCTGGTCGGCTGGGACGAGATCCTGGAGGGCGGCCTCGCCCCCGGCGCGGTGGTGGCCTCCTGGCGGGCCGACCTGGGCGCGGTGGCCGCCGCCCGCGCCGGGCACGACGTCATCAACTGCTCCAACACCGCCGTCTACCTGGACTACCGGCAGAGCGAACGCGACGACGAGCCGCTGCCGTTCAGGACCGTGCTCACCGTCGAGGACGTCTACGCCTTCGAGCCCGTCCCGCCGGAGCTGCGCGGCGACCCGGCCGCGGAACGGGTCCTCGGAGCCCAGTGCGGGATCTGGACGGAGCTGATCGACTCCACCCGGCACGTCGACTACATGGCCTTCCCCCGGCTGGCGGCGTTCGCGGAGACCGTCTGGTCGGGCCCCGAGCGGGACCTGGCCGACTTCCGCCGCCGCCTGGCCGCCCACCTGGCCCGCCTCGACGCGATCGGCGTGGACTACCGGCGCGAGTCCGGCCCGCTGCCCTGGCAGAGACGCCCGGGGGTGCCCGGCATGCCGGCCGAGCGCGACGAGTGGCTGGCGACGCTCGACTCCTGGACCGCCAACCTCAGGGACGCGCCGTGAGGACGCCCGCGGCGGCCCGGCTCGCCGACCTGTGGCAGCGGACGGTGCCCTGGCGCTGGCTGACGCCGAGCACGCTGCTCATCGCCGCCGTCGTCGGCTTCCCCGCCCTGTACATGGTCTGGATGTCCTTCCTCGACATCAGCAGGATCGGGCTGGTCAAGGGCATGGCCGGGCTGGACAACTACGCCAGGCTCCTGAAGGAGGACGCGCTCGTCCCGGTGGTCGGCAACACGCTGCTGTGGCTGCTGATCGTCGTCGGCCTGACCATGCTGCTCTCGCTGGCGCTGGCGCAGTTCCTGTCCAAGCCGTTCTTCGGCCGCAAGTTCGTCCGGCTCGCGCTGGTGGTGCCGTGGGCGACCTCGCTGGTGATGACCGCGACCGTGTGGCGCTTCATCTACGAGGGCGGCAACGGCCTGCTCAACCGCCTGCTGATGGACCTGTCGATCATCTCCGCGCCCGTCGACTGGTACAAGGACCCGGCCACCGCGCTGTATTCGATCATGGCGGTCGGGATCGTCACCTCGATGCCGTTCACCACCTACGTGCTGCTGTCCGGCCTGCAGACCGTGCCGCACGACGTGCTGGAGGCCGCCCGCATGGACGGTGCGAGCGCGTGGGCGACCTGGCGGCGGGTGACGCTGCCGATCCTGCGGCCGTCGCTCATGATCGCGCTCGTGCTCAACATGCTGCACGTCTTCAACGCGTTCACCGTCATCTGGGTGATCATGGGCAAGACGGCGGGCAACCACGCCGACACGACGGTGACGTGGCTGTACAAGATCGCGTTCACGGCGCAGCTCGACTCGGGCGAGGCGGCCGCGCTCGGCGTGCTCAACGTGGCCTTCCTGCTGCTGCTCATCCTGGCCTTCGTGCTGGTCCTGCGTCCTCACCGCAACCCGGCGGCGAGCGACAGGACGCCCGTGCCGGACGGAGAACCTCCCGCCGAGGAGCAGCCTGCCGGTGAGCGTCCCGCCGGGCCGGTTCCCGGCAGGCGGAGCAGGCCGGTGCTGGTGCGGGCCGGCCGCGGATGGGCGCGGGTCCGTCCCGTCGTGCTCCCGGTCATCGGGTTCGCGGTGGCGCTGTTCTTCCTGGCCCCGTACGTCGCGATGTTGCTGGGATCGCTCAAGACGGACGCCGAACTGTTCGCCGTCCCGGCCGACTACCTGCCCAAGAGTTGGGCGTGGTCCAACTACGCCGACGTGTGGCGGCGCATCCCGCTGGCCGACTACTTCCGGGTCAGCCTGACCGTCGCGCTGGCCTCGACGGCGCTGGTGCTGGTCGTCGCCGCGCCCGCCGCGTACGTGCTGGCGCGCTCCAGGTTCAAGGGACGCTCGGCGTTCCTCAGCGTGATCCTCGTGACGCAGATGTTCCCCGCCGTCGCGCTGCTCATCGGCCTGTACCGGCAGGCGGTGTTCGTGGACGGCGTGAACAGCTACTTCGTCATCATCGCCATCAACTCGGCCTTCAACCTCGCCTTCGCCGTGTGGATCCTGCACGCCCACTTCGGCGCGATCCCGGTGGAGATCGACGAGGCCGCCATGATGGACGGCCTCGGCAAGTTCCGGATCATGCTGCGGATGATCCTCCCGCTGGCCGCGCCCGGCCTCGTCACCGTGATGATCTTCACCTTCATCCAGGTGTGGAACGAGTTCGTCATCGCGCTGACGCTCTTCAACGACCCGGCGGGCGGCCGCGTGCCGCTCACGGTCGGCGTCCAGCAGTTCGTCGGCCTGTACGAGACCAACTACCAGTACCTGTTCGCCGCGGCGCTGATGGCGATCGTGCCCGCGGTGATCCTGTTCGCGCTCATCGAGAAGCACCTGGTGAGCGGCCTCACCGCGGGCAGCACCAAGTGACAACGACAAGGATCGGTGTGAGATGACCCCCACAAGACGACGACGGCTCGGCGGCCTGGCCGCGTTCACCGGTCTCGTGCTCGCGCTGACCGCGTGCGGCGGCGGCTCGGGCGGCTCGGACGGATCGGGCGGCGACGGCCAGAACTCCATCAAACTGGTCGTGGCCCAGTACACCGAGGGCACCCGGCCCTACTGGGACGAGCTGATCGCCTCCTTCGAGGCCAAGCACCCCGGCAAGAACGTCGAGCTGCAGGTGATCGACTGGGGGAACCTGCAGAGCCAGGTCAACACCATGGTCCAGACCAAGCAGTTCCCCGACGTGCTCAACGGCAACGTCTTCGCCGACTACGCCGAGGCCGGGCTGCTGTACCGGGCCGAGGAGGTGGTCTCGAAGGAGGTGCTGTCGGACTTCCTGCCGTCCTTCGCCGAGAACGCCTCCTACGACGGCGGCCAGTACGGCCTGCCGTTCGTCGCCACCGTCAACGGCATGTACTACAACAAGAAGATCCTCAAGGAGGCCGGGCTCGACAAGCCGCCGGCCACCTGGGACGAGCTCCGCGCGGCGGCCAAGGCGATCAAGGCGCTGCCCGGCGGGTACGTGCCGTACGCGCTGGCCCTCGGCGCCGAGGCCGGTGGCTACGAGTTCGGCACCTGGCTGCGGGCCGACGGCGGCGACTGGCGCGCCGACGGCAAGTGGGCCGTCAACGGCGATCGCGCCGTCGAGACGCTGGACTTCCTCAAGTCGCTGACCAAGGACGGCTACACCCAGCCGAACCCTGGCCAGACCAACCGCGCCGACGGCACCTGGCCGCTGTTCGCGCAGGGCAAGGCGGCCATGGTGTACGCGTCCTTCGGCACGCGGGCCTTCCTCGACCCGGTGGACAAGGCGGGCATCGACTACGGCACCGCGCCGTTCCCCACCAACAACGGCGCCGAACCGGCCACGCACGGCATCCAGGACTACCTGATGGCCTTCAAGAAGGACGGCAACCAGCAGCTGGTCCGCGAGTTCCTCGACTACTTCTACCAGGCCGACAACTACACCAAGTACCTCAAGGTCGAGGGCCTGCTGCCGACGACCGCGTCCGCCTCGGCGCTCATGCGCCAGGACCCGAAGGTGACCCCCGTCGTGGACATGGTGGCCAAGGCCCGCTTCGACCCGACCTCGGAGCCGGTCTGGGCGGAGCTGCGCGGCACGCTGGCCGCCGAGCTGGGGGCCGCGCTGGCGCCGGGCAGCGACCCGCGCGCGGTCCTGACCAAGTTCCAGCAGATCGCCGCCGGCTCCTGACCGCCGCACCCGGGCCGTCGTCCCGCCGCGCGGTGGGATGACGGCCCTGCGCGGCTTCCGTGAGGGATAGCGGTTTTCCGTAGGAAAAGCGGAGGGATATCGCAATGGTCGCAGAATGAGGGTGGTTCATAGCGTTGGGCGGGTGCTCAGAAACCTCCTCGCCGTGCTCTGTCTCGCCCTGCCGCTCGCGTCCGGCCCGGCTCCGCCGCACGACCTCGACCCTTCGTCGGTGGACGCCTTCGTCACGAAGTACCGCGAGGCGACCGGCCTCCCCGGGGCCGCGGTCGCGATCACCAAGGGCCGGCAGATCGTCCACGCCGCCGGGTACGGCGAGACCGCCTCCGGCGAGCCGGTGACGGCCGGCACGCCCATGGCCGTGGCGTCGGTCAGCAAGTCCTTCACCTCGCTCGCCGTCCTGCAACTGGTGGAGAAAGGGCAGGTCGAGCTGGACAAGCCGGTGCGCGGTTACCTGCCCGAGTTCACCATGGCGGATCCCAGGGCCGCGCGGATCACCGTGCGGCAGCTGCTCAACCAGACGTCCGGCATGGCCGACTCGGCCTTCCGCGAGAAGAGCCTGCCCCAGCCCGACACGCTCCAAGGCGCCGTGGCACGGCTCAGGACGGCGAAGCTCGCCGCGGAGCCGGGGACCGCCTTCAGCTACCACAACACCAACTACCAGGTCGCCGCGCGGCTGGTCGAGGTGGTGAGCGGGCAGCCGTTCGCGGCGTACCTGGACGCGCACGTCTTCACGCCCCTCGGCATGCGCGGCAGCAGGACCGTCGACACCGATCGCGACCTGCCCGGCAGCGCCCGCGGCCATCTGGTCGTCCTCGGCCGGGCCGTCGCCGTGCCCGAGCCGTCCGGGTTCGGCAACGGCTCGGGCGGGATCCTCAGCACCGCCGACGACATGGCCCGGTGGCTGATCGCGCAGAACAACGGCATCCTGTCTCCCCGGAGCGTCAAGGAGATGCGCACGCCGTCCGAGCAGGACGGGGAGTACGCCCTCGGCTGGATGATCGGCAAGACCGCCCGCGGCACTCCCGTCGTCCGGCACGACGGCGACCTCTTCACCTCCACGGCCGCCCAGTTGCTGATGCCGGAGTCGGGGTACGGCGTCGCGGTCATGGCGAACACCGGAACGGCCTTCGGCGACGCCGACGCCCTCATGGACGGCCTGATCGCCCTGATCGAGGGAGGCACCCCCGAGATCCCCTCGTCGCCGCCCTACCTCGTCACCGACATCCTGTTCGTCCTGCTGGCCCTCGCGACCGCCGGGCTGGCCGTCCGGGGCGTGGCCCGCTCCCGGCGCTGGGCCGTCGTGCACGGCGGGTGGCGGCGGTGGCGGCTGCTGCCGTATCTGGTCCCGCTCGCGCTGTGCGTCACGGTCGTCCCGATCATGAGGGTGCTTCTCCGGGGCGGCGACATCATGTGGATCCAGGTGGTCTATCTCTATCCGACGTTCATGATCTGGTTGGTGACGGCCGCGGTCGCGGGCACGGCGGTGACGGCCGCACGGCTCTACGCCGCGGCCCGCAAGGGCAGTTGAGTGAGAGGACGAGCAGGCATGGACGTGTACGAAGCCGTGGACAGCCGCCGGGCGGTGCGGGCGTTCAGCGACGAGCCGGTCCCCAAGGAGGTGCTCGAACGCGTGCTGGCCGCCGCGACCCGGGCTCCGTCGAGCGGGAACCTCCAGCCGTGGCGGCTGTACGTCGTGGCCGGCCAGCCGCTGGCCGAGCTGAAACGGCGGGCGACGGCCAGGGCGCTGGCGGGGGACCCGGGGGACGAGCGGGAGTACCCGATGTACCCGGCCGAGCTGGCCTCGCCGTACCTGGACCGCTTCGCCGCCGCGGCCGACCAGCGGTACAGGGCGCTGGGGATCAAGCGCGACGCCCCCGACCGGCCCAGGAGGATCGCCGCCCTGAACTCGGCGGCGTTCGGGGCGCCGGTCGTCCTGTTCTGCTACCTGGACCGGACGATGGGCCCCGGGCAGTGGGCGGACGCGGGCATGTACCTGCAGACGGTCATGCTGCTGCTGAGGGCCGAAGGGGTGCACAGCTGCCCCCAGGTGATGTGGACGATGTACCGCGAGACCGTCAGCCAGATCGCCGGAGCCCATGACGGACTTGTCCTGCTCTGTGGCGTCGCGGTGGGCTTCGAGAAGGAGGACGTGCCACCGCTGCGCACCGGTCGTGCGGACCTGACGGAGACGGTGAGCTTCGTCGGCGTGTGACGCCGAGGGATCAGGCTCGGGCGCGGGACGCGAGACGGTCGGCGACGGCGAGGACGAGGTCGCGCAGCTCGCCGGGGCGCTCGATGACGAACGGCCGGTCGAGCGCGGCGAGCACGGCGGGCAGCCAGTCGAGCCGCTCGGCCCGTAGCTCGACGCGCAACCAGCGCTCGCCCGCCGGGCCCGCCTCGCCGGCGGGCTCGTCGGCGATCTCCTCCACGGTGGCGACGGCGGCGGGCAGGCGGGCGCGGATCTGCTCGGGCGTCGCGTGGACCCGCAGGGTCACCTCGTGCCGGTAGGACGCCGTGACGAACCCCGACAGGACGCGCTGCGCCGGGTCCGGTCCGGCCGGCGCCTCGAACGAGCCGGGCAGGGCCCGGGCGTCCGCGACGCGGTCGAGGCGGAAGGTCCGGTTCTCGCCGAGGCCGGGGTCCTCGCCGGTGACGTACCAGCGGCCCGCGTGGCTGACGATCCCGTACGGGTGCAGCGTGCGGTCACTACGCCGGCCGGCGCGGTCGGCGTAGCGGATCGAGACGGGCCGGCGGTGGCGTACGGCGTCGGCGATCGTGAGCAGGGTGGCGGCGTCCGGGGCGGCGGGCCCGCCGGGCGGGCCGGTGAAGGCTAGGGATTCCAGGAGCGCGTCGAGCCTGCGGGCGAGCCGTTCGGGCAGCACCCGGCGGATCTTCGCGGCCGCCGTCTCGCTCGCCGTGTCACCCGCGTCGCCGGACGTACGCCGGTTGGCGATCAGGCCGAGCAGCACGGCGAGCGCCTCGTCGTCGTCGAGCATGAGCGGCGGCAGGCGGTGGCCGCGGGCGAGGCGATAGCCGCCGTAGCGGCCGCGCACCGACTCGACCGGCAGCCCGAGATCGATGAGCTGACCGACGTACCGCCGCACGGTACGGCCGTCGACGCCGAGCCGGTCGGCCAGTTCGGCCATCGTCCGGACGCCGCCCGACTGAAGCAACTCCAGGAGCGTGAGCACACGACCGGTGGGTGGCGACATGAGTTCGAGCTTATGGCGAATAGTGGACCGAATCTGTCCAGTATCAGCCGTAACGTGCGGGGTGCCAAGAGAAAAGCAGGAGGAACGCCATGGATTTCGTCTCGATCCGCATCATCACCGGTGACGTCGCCCGCCTCGCCGGGTTCTACGAGAAGGCCACCGGGACGCCGGCGGCCTGGTCCACCGAGGACTTCGCCGAGATCAGGACCGGCACCGCCACGCTGGCGATCGCGAGCACCCGCACCGTCCCGCTGTTCGCCCCGGGATCCTCCCGCCCGGCCGACAACCACAGCGTGATCGTCGAGTTCCTGGTGGACGACGTGGACCGCGTGTACGGAAACCTCACCGGCTTCGTCAGCGACTTCGTCAACGAGCCCACCACGATGCCCTGGGGCAACCGGTCGCTGCTGTTCCGCGACCCCGACGGCAATCTCGTCAACTTCTTCACCCCGGTCACCGCCGCCGCCGAGGCCAGGTCCGCCCGCTGACCGGCGGGGTCGGGCGGCGGGTCAGGCGACGGGGGTGCGGCGGCGGGACTGCCAGGCGAGGTGGGCGTCGCGGACCTTGATCCACAGGGCCTCGCGTTCGGTGCCGCCGACGTCGTCGAGGCGCAGCCCGAACACCTCCTCCAGCGCGCCGTACCACTCCCGCCGCGTGGACAGCTCCCGCTCGGTCCTGCCGTCCGCGCCGATCCGGCGCAGCATGCAGCCCACCAGGCAGTCGGCCCCGGTCGCGTCGCGCCGCAGCACGACGGCGGCCCGCACCAGGCGGGACTCGGGCGACGTGCACAGGTACGGATGCCACTCCACGAAGTCCCCGGGTGCGGCGGGCGCGCGTTCGACGTCGAGCCCGGCGATCGATCCGCGGGCGTCGTGGTCGAACCGCCACCCGCCCGGCTCCACGTCCGAGGCGGACAGCCGGAACTCGAACGGCCCCTGGCGGTACGTCCCCGCCCGCAGCGGCAGCGGCTCGTGCAGCCCGTCCCCGAGGCCGATGTCCACCAGCCAGTCCTGCCCGTCGAGCGCGACGGTGAGGGCCAGGTGCGGCGCGAACGACGCCGGCGAGGCGGGCGCCCGTACGGCGGCCTGCACCCCGGCCCGATGCCAGGTGACGTCGTAGCCGAGCGCGGTCAGCAGCGTGGCGAACGCCCCGTTGAGCTGCACGCAGTAGCCGCCGCGCCCGCGCAGCACCCGCTCGACCGACTCGCGCGGGTCCACGGTGGTCGGCCGTCCGAGCTGGACCTCCAGCGTCTCGTACGGCACCCGCTCCACGTGCGCGCGATGCAGCGCGCGCAGCGCCGGGAGCGACGGCTCGCCGGGGTCGCCGACCTCCAGCCGGTCGAGGTAGGCGTTCAGGTCACGGTCGCGTGTTCGCCGCATGGGCCCTCCCTTCGGTCGCCGTGTCCATCGTGGTCCGCCGCGCGGCCGGCCCGCATCTCGCGGATTGCTCCCCGGACCGCTCCCCGGGCGGCGGACCGCGCAATCCACGAGATGCGGCGGCGTCCGGCCGCGACCGACGATGACCATGATGACGCTGCCCTGAGCGTTTCACCGGGAGGAGACGACCAGATGCGCAACCAGACTGTCGCACCGGAGCGGGTGAGCGCCCGATGGGAGGATCACCTGCCCGACCTGCTGGACAAGCTGGGGTTGCCGGCAGAAGGGGTGATCCAGGTGGGCGCGCACCGGGGCCAGGAGGTGGAGGCCCTCACCAGGTGCGGGTTCCGTCGCCTGGTCATGATGGAGCCCAACGGCGACCACCTGCCCGCGCTGCGCGAGCAGCTCCGGCTGCACCACCTGTCCGCCGGGCTGCCCGAGCCCGAGCACGGCCACCCGGCCCGCGAGGTCGTGGCGGCGTGCGCCGGCCGGGAACGCGGTCAGGCCACGCTCAACGTCACCCCCTACGACAAGCAGTCCAGCATGCTGCCCCCGCTGCTGCCCATGGCCGTCGTCCGGCAGGACGTCGTCCCGGTGATCCCCGTCAGCGAGGTGCAGCACGGCTGCAACGTGCTGGTGGTGGACGCCCAGGGCGCCGAGCTGGAGGTGCTGGCCGGGACCGACCTGAGCCGGCTGCGGCTGGCCGTCGTCGAGGGCAGCGTGACCGCCCGCTACAGCGGCGGCTCGACCCTCGACAGCATCGCCGAGCACATGACGGCGCACGGCTGGCGCGAGGTGGCCTCCTGGCCGCACCTGCGTCCCGGCGTCGTGGACGTCGCCTGGCTGGCCCCCTGGCCCACCTCGTTCTGATGGACCGCCCGTCGGACGGGGGACTGGCGTGCGAGCGCCGCGGCGCGGTGGCCGTCCTGCGGCTCGACCGGCCCCGCGTGCGCAACGCGCTCGGGTCCGGGCTGGTCGCGGCGCTCGGCTCCGCGCTGGCCGCGCTGGACGACGACCCCGGGGTGCGCGCCGCCGTGCTGACGGGCGCGCCTCCGGGGTTCTGCGCGGGCTCGGACCTGAAGGAGCTGTCCGGGATGACGCGTGAGGGCATGGTGCGGCACGAGGCCGACACCGGGCGCGTGGCCAGGGGCGTCCAGCATCTCGGCATCCCCGTGGTGGCCGCCGTCGAGGGCTTCGCGCTCGGCGGCGGCTTCCTGCTGGCCACCGGCTGCGACGTGGTGGTCACCGCCGAGGACGCCCGCTGGCACCTGCCGGAGGTGCGGCTCGGCTGGGTGCCGCCGTGGGGCATCCAGTCCCTGGTCGCCCGGGTCGGGCCCGTCGTCGCGCGCCGGCTGGTCTGGGGCGACCGCCCGCTGACCGGCCGCGAGCTGCACGGGCTCGGCGGCGCGGACGAGCTGACCGCGCCGGGGGAGGCGCTGGCCTGCGCGCTGGAGGTGGCGGCGGGGCTCGCCGCCCTGCCGCCGCACGCGGTCGCCTCCGCCAAACGGGCGCTGGCCGACACGGTGAGCGGGCCCGCCGAGACGCTCGACGCGCGGACGGCCTGGATGTTCGGCGCCGACTGCGCCTCGGCCGCGGCCCGCGAGAGCCTGTCCCGCTTCGGAGCCCGCCCATGACCGGCCCGGACGAGGCCCGCGACGCGACCGCGGCGGGCCGGGAAGGCCGGGAAGGCCAGGGGACCCGGGCAGGCCAGGAGGGCCGGGTCGGCCGGGCGGGTCGGGTCGGCCGGGCGGGCAAGGTGTGCGGGGTGGCCGAGGCCGTCGCGCTCATCCAGGACGGTCAGGCCGTCGCCAGCACCGGCGTCATCGGCTGGCTCACCCCCGACGCCCTGCTGGCCGGGCTCGGCGAGCGTTTCGCCACCACCGGCGCCCCGCGCGACCTGACCTTCTACTTCCCCTGCGCCACCGGGGACGCCGTCGGCATCGGCGGCATGGACCACGTGGCCAGGAAGGGCCTGATGCGCCGCATCGTGTCGGCCTCCTTCGTCAACCCCCGTCACCCCGTGACCGGCGCCCGCCCCGCCCTCACCGAGCTGATCCAGAACGACCTCGTCGAGGCGTACAGCTGGCCGATGGGCGCCGCCATGCACTGGCTGCGCGAGGTGGCCCGGCGCGGCCCCGGCTACCTGACGCGCGTCGGCCTCGGCACGTACGCCGACCCCCGGCACGGCGGCGGCAAGTTCACCCGCCTGGCCCAGGACGACCTGGTGGAGCTGGTCGAGCTCGGTGGCGAGGAGTACCTGTTCTACCCGTCCTGGCCGCTGCACGCCGGGCTGGTGCGGGCGAGCGCCGCCGACCCCGACGGCAACCTGTCCTTCGAGGACCAGCCGCTGTTCTCCAGCGCGCTGGCCATCGCCCTGGCGGTGAAGGCGTGCGGCGGCACCGTGATCGCGCAGGTGTCGCGGATCGTGCCCGCCGGGTCCTTGCCCGCGCGGGAGATGCGCGTGCCCGGGGCGCTCGTCGACCGGGTCGTCGTCGTCCCCGACGCGCCCATGACCACCGGCGTACGGCACGATCCCGGTTATCTCCGGCATGTCCCCGACGTCGTCGCGCGGGTGCCGCGGTTGCCGTCCGGCCCGGACAAGGTGATCGCCCGCCGGGTCGCCAGAGAGGTCCGGCCGGGGGAGACCGCGATCTTCGGTTTCGGCGCGTCCTCCGACGCCGTCCTGGCCATGGCCGAGGACGGCCTGCTGGACGACGGCCGCCTGGCCGAGCACCTGTTCACCACCGAGCACGGCTCCTTCGGTGGCATCGTGATGAGCGGCTGGCAGTTCTCGGCGAACTACTCGCCGCGGGCGCTGCTCGACGGGCCCTCGCAGTTCGACTTCATCGACGGCGGCGGCTGCCCGTTCGCCGCCCTCGCCTTCGCCCAGATCGACGCCGAGGGCAACGTGAACGTCAGCCGGTTCGGCGCCGCCAACCCGGGCGCCGGCGGGTTCGTGGACATCGCGCACAACGCCAGGCGGCTGGTCTTCGCCGGCACGCTGACCACCGACGGCCTCCGGGTGAGCTGCACCGACGGCGAGCTGCGGGTCCTGGCCGAAGGGCGGGTGCGCAAGCTGGTGGCGCGGGCCGGTCACGTGACGTACCGGCTGGGGGAGGGCGTGCGGCGCGGGCAGTGGGCCCGCCTGGTCACCGAGCGCGCGGTCTTCGACGTCGTCCCCGGCGGGCTGGAGCTCGTGGAGCTCGCACCCGGTGTGGACCTGCGGCGCGACGTGCTCGACCAGATCGGCTTCCCGGTCCGCCTCTCGCCGTCGCTCGTCCCCATGGACCCGGCGCTCTTCCGCCCCTGACCTCTGCCCGCCCACGCCCCCGCCTCCGTTCACGCCGCCCGCCGCGCCCCGGTCAGGGTGCGGACCTCGGCGGCGAGGCCGTCCATGGCCGCGTGGAGCTGCGCGTCCGACAGGTACGGCGCCGGCCCCAGCCGCAGGTACTCGCCCCGGCTGTCGGCCTGCACCCCCCGGGCCGCCAGCCCCGCCCGCAGCCGCCCCGCGTACGGCGAGCGCAGCGCCAGGAACCCGCCGAACTCCTCCGGAGCGGCGTCCACGTCCCGGCTGATCACCCGCGCGGGCGCGCCGAGCTCGTCGAAACGCGCCGCCAGCAGCCCGCGCTGCCGCAGCGACACCGCCCGCAGCACCTCCGGCGTCAGCCCCTGCCCGGCGAAGAAGTCGAACACCCGGGCCGCCCGGTAGTGGCTCACCGGGTCGTAGGTCGCCCCGGCGAACCGGGCCGCCCCCGTCGGGTAGCCGACCCGCCCGCCCGCCCGCGGGTCCTCCGCCAGCTCGGCGAACTCGGAGTACCAGCCCGTCACCACCGGCCGCAGCAGGTCGGCGTGCCCCGGCAGCCGCAGCACGCAGTTGCCCTCGCCGAGCTGGAGGTACTTGTACCCGCCCGCCACCACCCAGGCCGGGTCGAGCCCCGCGGTCGAGAACGGCACCACGCCCAGCGCGTGGTAGGCGTCCACCAGCAGCTCACAGCCCAGGCCGCGGCAGGCGGCGGCGAGCCCGTCCAGCCCCGGCACGATCCTGGACGTCTCGAACAGCACCGCCGAGACCAGGACCGCGGCCGTGCGGTCGTCGGCCGCCTCCGCCAGCCGCGCGGCCAGCGTGCCCGCCGGCTCCGGCGGGACGACGACCACCTCCACCCCCTCCTCGCCCAGCCGGGCGAGTTGCCGCCGCAGCGTGTGGAACTCGCCGCCGGAGGTGACCAGCCGGGGCCGGCCACGCAGGTCCAGGGCCGACAGGAAGCGCAGCACCAGCTCGTGCGTGCTGGACCCGAGGGCCAGCTCGGCGTACGGGTCGCCGAGGAAGAGGCGGAAGCCCTCCCTGACCCGGTCGGCCTTCTTGAAGGCGGCGGCCCATTTGTCGTCCACATCCCTGGCGGCGTCGTCGAACGCCTCGATCTGCCCGGCCAGGGCCACGTCCGGCCACGCCTGGTGGGAGTGGCCGGTGAGCAGCAGCCGGTCCGGCGCCCGGAAGGCCGAGTAGTGCGGCGCCAGGCGCCCGGAGATGTCGTTCATGCCCGGCTCCTGACCGCCCACAGGTCGGGGAACGCCGGCGTCAGGGACGCGCGCAGGTACGCGCCGCCGCTGGAGCCGCCGGTGCCCGGACGGGCGCCGATGGTGCGCTCGACCATCTTCAGGTGCCGGTACCGCCACTCCTGGAGGCATTCGTCCAGGTCCACCAGCCGCTCGCAGAGCTGGGCCGCGCCGGTGTCGTCCCGGTAGACCCGCAGCAGCAGGTCCTGCACCGGCTCCGACGGCTCCAGCGGCAGCCGCACGTCACGGTGCAGCCGGTCCTGCGGCACCTCGTAGCCGCGCAGGTACAGGTACGTGAGCAGCGAGTCGTACAGCGTGGGCCTGCCCATCGCGTCCTCGATGCGGGCGCGGGCCGGGGTGCCCTCGGCCTGGCCGAGCAGCATGCGCTCGTCGCGCCGGCCCAGCACCGCCTCGATCTCGCGGAACTGCGCCGACTGGAAGCCGCTGCTGGTGCCCAGCTTGCCGCGGAAGGCGGCGAACTGGAACGGCGTCATCGTCTCCATGACGTCCATCTGGGACACCGCGAGTCTCATCAGCTTCAACGACCGGTGCAAAGTCCGCATGGCGTGCGCGGTGAATCCGCCGGCGAGTTCGAGCTGCAGCTCGGCGAATTCGTGCAGCAATTGTTTGAACCACAGCTCGTACACCTGGTGGACGATGATGAACAGGGTCTCGTCGTGGCTCTCGGAAACCGGCCGCTGCGCCGTGAGGATCTCCTCCAGCGCCAGGTAGGACGAGTACGTCAGGACTGTGTCTTCTCTCATGGCCTCAACGATGGGCGCCCGCGGGAAAGCGGACCAGGCGATTCCCGGGCAGCTACCTGCCCCGCCGGGACCGCTTCCTGCAATTCACCGGAAACGCATTCCGGAAGATGTGGAAAAGGCCGTCCGGGGGCACGCGCGAATTCAGCACGACACGAGATGCGGCCGCCCGCGACCTCGCGTGACGATGGCGCTGAGGGGGCGCCGAGCCCCATCAGCGAGCGAACTGCGAGGAACATGCCATGACCTCACCGGAGATCATCAAGAGGGGCGGGCCCGGCAAACGGGCCCCTCGGCTCGACGGGCTGCGCGGATATCTGGCACTGGGCGTGATCGTCGTGCACGTCGCCTTCGCCGCCGGCGTCATCGGCTTCTACGACAAACCGTCCGTCGGCATCTGGCCCGTGCTGATCCAGGGTCTCAACGTGCTGCTGCCGCCCTTCTTCGTGATGTCCGGCCTGCTGCTGTACCGGCCGTTCGCCAGGGCGACGATCCTCGGCACGCCGCGCCCGGAGATCAAGAGCTACCTGATCAAGCGCATGCTGCGGATCCTGCCCGCGTACTGGCTGGTGGCCGTGGCGGCGCTGCTGCTGCTCAACCTCAAGAGCGTGGACGGCCTCTGGTACGTGCTCAGCCCCCTGCTGCTCATGCACTACTACGTGACGGGCCCCGAGGCGGGCTACGCCGGGCTGGAGCCCACCTGGACCGTGCCCGCCGAGGTCACCTTCTACCTGGCGCTGCCGATCCTGGCCTGGATCTTCGACCGGTACGCCAGGAAGGCGACCGACCCCGGCGCCAAGGCCCGCCGCCTGCTGGTCCCGCTGGGCGTCTTCGTGCTCGTCGGCCTGGCCTGGACCGCGTACACGCACCTGGAGTCGATGGGCCCCTTCCCGTACGAGTACTTCTGGGTGATCGGCTTCACCGGCTTCCTGGCCATCGGCATGGGCCTGGCCATCCTGTCGGCGTACGCGGAGGCCAAGGGCACCACGCCCGCCTTCTACCGCCTGGTGGCCCGCCGGCCGCTGCTGTTCTGGCTGGGCGCGGCCGTCGTCTACGTGATCAACTGCATCCGGCCGTTCGGCAAGCCCGGCATGGCCGACTACGCCACGGTTCCCGAGGCGATGGCCGAGATGGTGCTGTTCCTGATCTTCGCGCTGCTGGTCATCGCCCCGGTGGTGGTGCCCGGCGTGCACTCGAAGGTCATCGACGCCGTGCTCACCAACCGCCCGATGCGCTTCTTCGGCCGCATCTCCTACGGCGTCTACCTGTGGCACTTCATCCTGCAGTACCTCTGGCTCCAGAACGGCAGCGTCTTCGGCGCGCCGCCGGTGCCGATGCCGATGGTGATGGGCAAGTCCGGCTTCTGGGAGCTGCTGGCGGTCGTGCTCGTCGGCACGGTGGCCGTCGCGACGGTCAGCTACTACCTGGTGGAACTGCCCGCGATGCGGCTGCGCGAGCGCCTGGTGGCCCGGCGCGCCCAGGCCGAGCCGAGCCAGGCCGCCGAGAGCCCGAAGGTCCCGGTCTGAGAGCCGTGCCGGATCCCGTGCCGGATCCCGTGCCGGATCGCATCCGGAGCCGGACGGCCTCGGCGACCGGGACGCCCCGCCGGGTCAGGAGCAGGCGACGGCGATCTTGCCCAGCGTTCCCGCGCCGAACGCGGCGAACGCCTCGGGGGCCCGCTCCAGCGGGTAGGTGGCGGTGACCGGGACGCGCAGCGCACCGGCCGCGGCCCGGGCCGCCAGCTCGGTCAGGGTGCGCGGGTTCGGGTCGGCCATGACGGTGTGCACGGTCACCCCGGCGCCCTGGACGGCGTCCTGGGTCAGGCCGAGGGTGGAGGCGAGCCGGCCGCCCGTGCGCAGCAGCCCCGCCAGCTCGGCGCCGTCGCCCGCCAGGTGCAGCACGGCGTCCACGCCCGCCGGGGCGAGCGCGCGGACCTGGGCGGGCACGTCGCCGCCGTGGTCGACGAGCTCGACCTTGGCGCCGGTGAGGCCGGTGACGAAGTCGGCCTCGACGCCGGGACGGGCGGTGGCGATCACCCGGACGCCGCGCGCGGCGGCCAGCTGCACGGCCAGCGCGCCCACGCCGCCGGTGGCGCCGGAGACCAGCACGGTCTCGCCCTCGGCCGGGGCCACGGCGTCGAGGCTGTCGACCGCCGCGGTGCCGGCCAGGCCCAGCGCGCCCGCCTCCGCCAGGCTCAGCCCCTCGGCCAGGGGGGCGATGCCGTAACCGGCGGACACGGTCACGTACTCGGCCATCGAGCCGGGGCCCAGGAACGGCTTCATCACCACGCCGAAGACCGGCTGCCCGACGATGAAGCCTTCGACGCCTTCGCCGAGCGCCTCCACGGTGCCGGCGAAGTCCTTGCCCACCACCAGCGGGAAGCGGTGGTCCATCATCTGCTGCAAGTAGCCGGCGGCGACCGCCAGGTCGAAGCCGTTGACCGAGGAGGCGGCCACCTTCACCAGCACCTCGCCGGCCTCGGGCCGCGGGACGGGCAGGTCGGCCAGGGCCGGGGTGGCGGGGACGGAGTTCAGCATGACGGCACGCATGAGCGGCACCTCTCAATAAGTGGAACGGGCTACCCGTTTCTTCCGGCCAGCGTAGCAACAAAAGTGGGTAGGTCGTTCCACTTGGGTAGGATGGGCGGCATGGACCTTCCCGCCGACGCCACCGACCCTTCAGGCGAGCAGCCCGGACCGGGCCTGCGCGCCGACGCCGAACGCAACCGCGAACGCATCCTGGCCGCCGCCCGCGGCCTGTTCGCCAGCCACGGCCTCGGCGTCTCCATGGCCTGCATCGCCCGCGCCGCCGGCGTCGGCAAGGCCACCTTGTCGCGCCGCTTCGCCACCCGCGAAGAACTGCTCAACGCCGTCTTCGCCGACCGCATGGACGCCTACGCCGCCGCCGTCGCCGAGGCGCTGGCCGACCCCGACGCCTGGCACGGCTTCGTGGGCTACGTCGAGGCCGTGTGCGCCATGCAGGCCGCCGACCGCGGCTTCGCCGAGGTGCTGGCCATGACCTTCCCCGCCGCCAAGGCGCTGGAGAAGCGCCGGGCCGCGGCCTATCACGGCTTCCTCGACCTCATCGAGCGGGCCAAGGCCACCGGCCGGCTGCGTGCGGACTTCAGCGACCGGGACATGATCATCCTGCTGATGGCCAACGCCGGTGTCATCGCCGCCACCGGGGACGCGGCTCCGGACACCTGGCGCCGTCTCGTCGGGCAGATGTTGCGCGCCTACGCCACGCCCGGCACCGACCTGCCGCCGCTGGAGCCGGCCCCCGCGCCCACCGCCCTGTACCGGGCCATGGTCCGCCTCACCCGCCCCGCCCCCGGCCCGGACGGCGACCTGGAGTGAGCGCCCGGGGTCAGTTCGGGCGGGTGGCGGTGGCGCTGACCCATGCCTGGGCGAACATCGCGCCCGGGTCGGCGGCCCACGCGCGCAGCCGGTCGGCGTGGGCGGGCTGCTCCGCCAGGTCGAGCTGGCGCGCGAGGTAGCCGGCGATGCGGGACGGGTCGGCGTGGCGCTCGTGGTGCACGTCCAGCCAGACGTCGGTGAATCCCGCCTCGCGCAGGTACGGGCCGAGTTTGCGGCCGACGTGCGGGTCGCCGCCGTTGGCCCGCTGCAGGTTGATGTAGGCGGCGACGGCGTCGTCCAGGGGAGGGCTGAGCAGGAAGCCGCCCCAGTCGGGGCTGCACAGGCCGACCGTGCCGCCGGGCCGCAGGACCCGGCGGATCTCCGCCAGCGCGCGCGCCGGATGGGCCAGGTGTTCCATCAGGGCGTGCGAGAAGACGCGGTCCACCGAGCGGTCCGCCAGCGGGATGTCGTAGCAGGACCCCTCCTGGAAGCGGACGTTCGTCAGGCCCCGTCGCCGGGCCGACGCACGCGCGCCCGTGAACTGGGCCGCCTGCTGGTCGAGGCCCAGCACGTGGCCCGGTGCGACGGCGGCGGCGAGGTCGTTGGTGATGGTGCCGGGCCCGCATCCCAGGTCCAGCAGCGACGTCCCCGGCGCGAGATGCGGCAGGAAGAAGTCCGCGTGCGTCGCGGCGCGCCTGGCGGCCATGAAGTCGACGGCGAAGGAGTCATGACCGGGCGTGTAGCGCTCGACGTCGGGAGTCATCGGCCGACCGCCTCCTCGGCGCGTGCGTCGATCGCTCCTGAACAGAGCGCGAGGGCGAGCCCGGCGGCGGCCAGCACGGCGCCGACGGCGTTGGGGCTGGTGTAGCCGAACCCGGCGCTGATCACCAGCCCGCCGAGGAACGCGCCGAGCGCGTTGGCCACGTTGAACGCCGACAGGTTCAGCGCGGAGGCGAGGGTGGGGGCGCCGGTGGCCTTGTCTAGGATGCGCATCTGCAGGGCGGGGACGGTCGCGAAGCCGAACAGGCCCAGCAGGAACAGGGTGCAGGCGGCGAGGATCCTGCTGTGCGCGGTCACCAGGAACAGGCCCAGCACGACGGTGAGCCCGGCGAGGAACACGTACAGGCTGGGCATGAGCCGGCGTCCGGCGAAGTGGCCCGACAGCAGGTTGCCCGCGGCCATGCCCAGGCCGAAGACGACCAGCAACGCCGTCATGCTGCCGCCGCTGAAACCCGCGACCTGGGTCATCATCGGGGCGACGTAGGTGAAGGAGGCGAAGACGCCGCCGAAACCGGCCGTCGTCACCGCCATCGCGAGCCAGACCTGCGGCCGGCGCAGGGTCGACAACTCCGAGCGCAGCCCGGCCTCGCCCCCGGGACGCAGCCGGCCCGGCACCAGCGCCGCGATGCCCGCGAGGGACAACACGCCGAGCGCGGCGATCGCCCAGAACGTGGCCCGCCAGCCGGCGGCCTGCCCCAGCCAGGTCACCAGCGGAACCCCGGCCACGTTCGCCAGGGTGAACCCGCCGAACATGATCGACATCGCCCATCCGCGGCGTTCCGGCGGGACGAGCTCGGCCGCCACCACCGACCCGACCCCGAACAGCGCGCCCTGCGGGATGCCCGCGACCACCCTGGCCGCCATCAGCAGGCCGTAGCCGGACGCGACCGCCGACAGGACGCTGCCCGCCGTCAGCAGCGCCGCGACGATCAGCAGCGTCGTGCGGCGCGACAGGCGTGCCGAGACCGCGGTCAGCAGCGGCGCCCCCACGATCACGCCTACGGCGTACCCGCTGATCAGCACGCCGGCGGCCGGGATCGACACCCCGACCCCCGTGGCGACCTGCGGCAGCAGGCCCATGATGGCGAACTCGGAGGTTCCGACGGCGAAACCTGTGACGGCCAAGGCCAAGAGGGCCAGCGGCATGGCAATGCGCTCCTCGACTCATCGGGACGATCGCCTCCGAGCCTGGCGGCCGAGCCGGTCGGTCCGTGAGTGGCAGAAACGCAAACGTGGGATAGATTTCCGCCATGCGCTGTGTGGGGATCGTGGTGACCGAGCACGTCCGCGTCTTCGACTACGCCGTGGCCACCGAGGTCTGGGGCCTCGACCGGACCGATCGCGGCGTCCCGGCGTTCGACCTGCGCACGTGCGGGCCGCGCGGTCACGCGCTGACCATGAGCACGGGCGTGACCTGCGTTCCCGACCACGGCCTGGACGGCCTGGACGAGTGCGACCTGGTCGTCGTGCCCGGCGTCCAGAACCTGGCCGGGCCCGTCCACCCGGACGTGGTCACCGCGCTCCGCGCCGCGCACGACCGTGGCGCGACCGTCGCGTCCCTGTGCTCGGGGGCGTTCGTGCTGGCCGCCGCGGGCCTGCTGGACGGCCGCAGGGCCACCGCCCACTGGCTCGACGCCGAGCAGCTCGCGCAGCGCCACCCCGAGGTGAGCGTCGACCCCGGCGTGCTGTTCGTCGGGGACGGCACCGTGTGGACCTCGGCGGGCGTGGCCGCGGGCATCGACCTGTGCCTGCACCTGGTCCGCCGCGACCACGGCGCCGCCGCCGCGGCCGAGATCGCCCGCACCATGGTCACCGCGCCGTTCCGGTCAGGCGGCCAGGCGCAGTTCATCACCCGCCCCGTCCCCGCCGGGGGTGGGCCGTCCGACAGCCTGACCGGCCTGCGCGAACGCATGCTCGACGACCTGGCCCACCCGTGGACCGTCCCGGAGCTGGCGAACCTGGCCCGCATGTCCGAGCGCAGCTTCGCCCGCCGGTTCGTCCAGACCACCGGCGACACGCCCCTGCAATGGCTGCTGACCCAGCGCGTCCTGGCCGCCCAGCACCTGCTGGAGGTCAGCGAGCTGCCCATCGCCGCCATCGCCCACCGCTGCGGTTTCAGCACTCCGCTGACCCTGCGCCACCACTTCACCCGCCACGTCGGCCTGCCGCCGCGCGACTACCGCCTGGCCTTCGGCAGGCGACCCGAGGCGGAACGCGACAGCGCGGCGAGGTAGCCGGGCCGGCCAGGACGCCACGACCTCGGGATGCCGCGCTACCCCGCCCGGGTCATGGTGGCCTCGTAGCCGCCGCCCGGCCACTCCCAGCGGCCGCTGATGGTCCGGCCGTCCTCGCTGAACGCGCCGCTGAACCCGGCCGGCGAGCCCTCCGCGCCGAACCAGATGTTGAGCTCGCGCCCGTCCAGCTTCCACACGTAGACGAAGTTGTTGCCGGTGCTGTCGAAGTAGTGCGAGCGCAGCGCGCCGCTCTCGGGGTCGTGGCCGATGTACTCCACGCCGGTCATCGTGCCGCCGCCGTGGCTCATCTCGACGCGCTGGATCAGGAAGAAGCCGCCGTCCATCCACTCGAAGACGAGCCGGCCGCCGGTCGCCTCGCCGGTGCCGAAGTCCTTGCCCGTCATCTCCCACGTCCCGACCAGCGGTTGCAGGGTCTGGAGCGAGGCGTCGGGGGTGGGGAGCTGGTTCTGCGGGTTCGCTGTCTCTGTCATGTTCCCTCCACGGGACAGGTCGACGCCCGGTACGCCGATCGCGTACCGGGCGGGGGTGAGCTCACTTGGCGCCGAAGAACGCCTTGACCCGGGACCAGCGGCCCCAGACCACCAGGGCCAGGACGACCAGCAGGACACCCTCGATCACGGGGACGCCGCCCAGGACGATCAGGTTGGTGCCGGCCGCACCGACGATCAGGCCGATCAGCGCGAGCGCGGCCACGCCGGTCAGCCGCGGGATCAGCAGCCCGATCGCGCCGGCGATCTCCAGCACGCCGACCACGTAGCGGAACCACTGGCCGGCGCCGATGTCCTCGAACATGGTGACCATGGTCGGGTCGCCGGCGAGCTTGAGCACGCCGCCCAGGCCGACCTGGAACGCCAGAAGGACCTGGGCGACCCAGAGGGCGATGTTGACGCCGCGACCGGTGGACCGGCCGACGGCGGTCGTGCTGTTCGTGGTGCTCATGCAGTCCTCCTTGAGGAACTAGTTGACGATCTCCATCTGGCCCATCATCCCGATGGCCGAATGCTCCAACATGTGACAGTGGTAGACGTATCGCCCCAGGTAGTCGGCGAAGCTGGCCTGGAAGCGCACGGTCTCGCCCGGCTGGATGAGCACCGTGTCCTTCCAGCCCGCCTCGCCCGGCTGCGGCGGCGTGCCGTCGCGGTCCAGGATCCGGAACTGGGCGAGGTGGGTGTGGAAGTTGTGCGGGACGCCGAAGCCCGACCCGCCGACGTTGGTGTCGGAGTTGGTGACCTCCCAGATCTCGCTGGATCCCCGCCTGACCTGCATGTCCACCCGATTGGCGTCGAACGCCTGATTGTTGATCAGGGCCTGGATGTTGACCGGGTCCAGGCTGAGGGTGAGCTGCCGGGTCTGCGTGGCCGCGGCCAGCGGGACCATCGCGCGCAACTGGCTGGGCACGCGGCTGCGGTCGACGGCCCGCCGTACGACGTCGAAGCGGAGCACGGACCCGCTCACGTCCTCCAGCGTCACCTGCGTGCCCAGCGGGAACGCGCCGAAGTCGATCACGACCTCGGCCCGCTCGCCCGAGGAGAGCACCAGCTTGGACGTCGGCACCGGCGCCGGCAGCAGCCCGCAGTCCGTGGCGATCTGCGTCATCTGGGCGCCGTTGCTCAGCGACAGCTCGAAGATCCGGTGCGTGGAGCCGTTGAGCAGCCGCAGCCGGTACTTGCGGGCCGCGACCTTGAAGTACGGCTGGGCCTTGCCGTTGGCGATCAGCGTCGGCCGGTTGTAGGGGTCGGCCGGGTCGAAGACGAGCCCGCCCTGGTCGTCGAAGAGCGCGTCGCGCAGCAGGATGGGCACGTCGTAGGCCCCGGACGGCAGGCCGAGCTGCTGCTCGTCGGCGCCCTCGACCAGGTAGAAGCCGTGCATGCCGCGGTAGACGTGCTCGGCCTCCATGTGGTGGGTGTGGTCGTGGTACCACAGCGTGGCGCCGGCCTGGGCGTTCGGGTAGTCGTAGGTCTTCGACTTGCCGTCGGCGATCAGGTCCATCGGGTAGCCGTCGCTGGCGGCCGGCACGCGGCCGCCATGCAGGTGCACGTTCGCCTCGTGGCCGAGCTTGTTGTCGAAGGTGACCAGCGCCCGGCGGCCCTGCCGGACGCGGATGGTGGGGGCGGTGAACTGGCCGCCGTACGTCATCACGGGCGTGCTGACGCCGGGCAGGATCTCGGTGGTCGCCTGCTGGATCGACAGCCGGTAGAAGTCGATGCCCGGCAGGGTGGCCACGGGGGCCAGCACCGGGGGCACCGGCATGGCGACGCTGAAGGGCGGCGCGGTGGCGCCGGTGCGGACTGCGGGGACCCGGCCCCCGTGGTCGTGCATCTTCATCATCTGCTGTTGCCGCGCCTGCTGCTCCGGCTCGCCGAGCAGCCCGCGGGCCACCGGGGTCAGCGCGGCGCCTCCTGCCAGGCCACCGAGAACGATCAAGCGCCGTCGGCTTAACATACGGGAACTCCCATCGCCATGTCCGAGCGTGGCATCGCCCGCCGGCACGGTCTTCTTCTGAAGTGCTCACTTCACGGGCGGATGCCGTGGGAGCGGTGCCGCCGCCCGGAGGGCGGCGGTGGTTCAGCCCACGGACAGGCGCCGCGGGGTGCGCCCGTCCAGGCAGTCGGCGTTGTGGGCGTCGAGCAGGGCCTGGGCCCGCTCCGACGCCTCGCCGAAGCAGTCGTCGGGATCCGCGCCGTCCAGCACGCGGGCCATGGCCCCGGTCATCAGGTCCTGGATCCCGGCGAAGTCCCCGAGCACCGCGCCGAGCGCCGCGGGGGAGCCGTCGGCCGCGCGGAGCTGGGCGGTCGCGGCCCGGTGCACCGGGTGCCGGTCGAACCAGCCCTCCTCCTCCAGCAGGCCGGCGGCGGCCCGGGTGACCGGCAGGAAGCCGGCCGCCCGATGCCACTGCGCCGCGTTGCCCGCGCTCAGCAGGTGCTGGACGAACGCCAGCGCGCCGTCCCGCCGCTCCGGCGGCAGCCCGTCGGTCAGCCAGAGCGCCTGGCCGGAGACCAGGTGCCCGGCGCGCGGCAGGCTCTCGTTGTGCGGCAGCGGGCTCGCCGTCACCTCGAACCCGGCCTCCCGCCCCCGCTCGGCGATCATGCCGGCCACCACGGAGGACGCGATCGTGAACGCCACCCGCCCCTCCAGGAACGCCCCCAGCGCCGGACCCCAGTCACCGGGCTCGCCCGCGCGCAGGTAGTGGCCCTCCTCGTGCAGGCGCCGCCACCAGGTGGCGTAGGCCAGCAGTTCCTTGGAGGCGAGGTCCACCCGTCCGGCCCGGCCGGAGCGGCCGTTGTCCCGGTCGGCCAGCAGGCCGCCCTGCCCGGCGACGGCCTGCTGGAACAGCCAGCCGTGGTTGGCCCAGGAGACGCCGTGCGGCGGGCCGCCGGGCAGCGCCCGCACCGCGGCGCAGGCGCGCTCCAGCTCCTCCCAGGTGCGCGGGGGCGCGTCGATCCCGGCCGCGCGGAGCAGGGTGGCGTTGGTGAGCAGCACCGCCGTGGTCGCCGTCGCGGGCGCGGCGACGAGCTCGCCGCGGTAGGTGTAGTGGCCGCGTACGGCCGGTTCGAGGTCGGCGAGCACGACCGGCTCGCCGAGGATCTCCGCGCGGCCGGCGACGGCGCGCTCGATCGGCGTGAACAGCGGCGCGCCGGTGCGCGACCGGGTGTCGAGCGCCAGCCGGGTGGCCGTGGCGTAGTACTCCGCCAGGTCCGGCGGCTCGCCGCGGCCGGCCGCGGCGGCCACCTCGGCGGGCAGCTCGCGGAAGCCGTGCCCGGTGATCTCGATCCGGAGGTCCGGGTGCGCGGCCTCGAAGTCGGCGGCCATCCTCCTGATCGGGCCCAGGTAGTCCGGCAGGGGATGCTCGGCGATCCAGACGCTGATGACCGTTCTCATTCGCCTCATGATGAACGCGGCCACCCCGCCACACATCTTGCTAAATGCGGTGTTTCGTCAGCTCAGACAGCAATTCAAAGGATGTGGGCCCCTCGACGTGAATGTGACCCTGACTGCGAGTCGCAGTGCGGCGAAACGGAGGAGCACGGTGATCAACACTCATGACGAGTTCGACGTTGTCGTGATCGGCGGAGGCCCTGGCGGCTCGGGTACGGCGGGACTGCTGGCCCAGCGCGGGCACCGGGTTCTGGTGCTGGAGCGCGAGAAGTTCCCGCGCTACCACATCGGTGAGTCGCTGATCACGGGATCCATGCCCACGCTGGAGGAGCTGGGACTGAAGGACAGGCTCGACCAGATGGGGTTCGTCAAGAAGTACGGCGGCACCCTGCTGTGGGGCAAGAACCAGGGCACCTGGGACTTCCGCTTCGCCGAGGCGTCCAACTACGAGCACGCCTACCAGGTGCGCCGGGCCGACTTCGACTCCCTCCTGCTGGCCAGGGCCAGGGAGCTGGGCGCGACGGTGTTCGAGGAGGCCACGGTCAAGGACCTGGTGTTCGAGGGCGAGCGCGTCACCGGCGTGACGTACACGGTGAAGGGCGACGCCGAGCAGCGCACCGCCCGCTGCCGCCTGCTGATCGACGCCACCGGGCAGCAGCACCTGCTGGCCCGCCGCTTCGACCTCATCGAGTACCACGACGACCTGCGCAACATCGCGGTCTGGTCGTACTGGCAGGGCTGCAAGCGTTACGGCGGCACGCGCTTCGGCGACACCGTCACCGAGAACCGCCCCGCGGGCTGGTTCTGGTTCATCCCCCTGCACGACGGCACGGTGAGCGTCGGCTACGTCACCCCCATCGAGGAGTACAAGAAGTCCGGCAAGAGCCTGGAGGACCTGTACGCCTCCGAGCTGGCCGCCGCCGAGGAGGTCAGGGCCCTGACCGAGGGCGCCACCCGGGTCAGCGGCTTCCGCAGCATCCGCGACTGGTCCTACACCTGCACCAGCTTCCACGGCCCCGGCTGGGCCCTGGTCGGCGACGCGGCGGCCTTCATCGACCCGCTGCTGTCCACGGGCGTCGGCCTGGCGCTGCGCGGCGCCCACGGGCTGGCCGGCGCGGTGGACGAGATCCTCGACGACCCGGCCTCGGAGGAGGCCGTGCTGGCGCGCTACGAGAAGGACTACCGCGAGTTCCTGGACTCCCTGCTGGACTTCGTGCGCTTCTTCTACGACCGCACCAAGCACAAGGAGGAGTACTGGGACAGGGCGCAGAAGACCCTCGACCCCAGCAAGCTCCGCCCCCGCAAGATCGACTTCGCCACGATGCTCTCGGGCGTCTCCGGCATCCACGCCATCTTCCACGACGACTGAGGACTTCGCTGATGTCGCCTACAACTGTGCACGGACACGTCGCCGAGCAGGCCAGGCGGACGCCCGACGCGGTCGCGGTGTCGGCGGGCCCGGTGCGGCTGACCTACCGGGAGCTCGACGAGCGGGCCAACCGCCTCGCCCACCGCCTGCGCGGGCTCGGCGCCGGCCCCGAGACGCCGGTCGCGGTGCTGATGGAGCGCTCGGCCGAGCTGGTCGTCACGCTCCTCGCGATCCTCAAGACGGGCGGCTGCTACCTGCCCGTCCACAGCGCCTACCCGGCCGACCGCCGGCAGTGGATCGTCGACTCCTCCGGGACGCCCGTCCTGGTCGCCGACCAGGCCAAGGCCGCCGAGGGCCTGCCGACGGCCCCGGCGGTCCTGATCGCCGACGACGACCCCGCCACCTCCGCAGAGCCGGCCACAGAGCCCGAGGCCGCCACCGGCCCGGACGACCTGGCCTACGTCATCTACACCTCGGGCTCGACCGGCCACCCCAAGGGCGTGGCGGTCACCCACTGGGACGTGCTCGGCCTGGCCCTCGACCCCTGCTGGGACACCGGCGCCCACGAACGCGTCCTGATGGTCGCGCCGTACGCGTTCAACGTCTCGACGTACGAGCTGTGGGTGCCGCTGCTGCACGGCGGCACGATCGTGGTGGCGCCGCCCGGCGAGCCGGACCTCGACACCCTGCGCCGGCTGATCCGCGAGGAGGAGATCACCGGCCTGCACCTGACCGCCGGGCTGTTCCGGGTCGTGGCCGAGGAGGGGGCCGACGCCCTCGCCGGGGTCCGCGAGGTGCTCACCGGCGGCGACGTGATCGTCCCCGCCGCCGTCCGCCAGGTGCTGGCCGCCTGCCCCGGCACGACCGTGCGGGCCATGTACGGCGCCACCGAGGTGACCCTGTTCTCCACCCACGCGGCCCTGACCGCCGGGACCGAGCTGGGCACCAGCGTGCCGGTCGGCGGCCCGATGCGGGACGTGCGGCTCTACGTGCTCGACGACCGCCTCAGCCCGGTCCCCGGCGACCTGGAGGGCGAGCTGTACATCGCGGGCAGGGGAGTGGCGCGGGGCTACTTCGGGCGTCCCGACCTGACCGCCGAGCGGTTCGTCGCCGACCCGTTCGGCGGGCCCGGCGAGCACATGTACCGCACCGGCGACCTGGTCCGGCGCAACGACGACGGCCAGATCGAGTTCATCGGGCGGGCCGGCGACCAGGTCAAGATCCTGGGCTTCCGGGTGGAACTGGCCGAGGTGGAGGCCGTACTGGCCGCCTATCCGGGGCTGGCGCACGTCGCCGTCGTGGCCGGGCAGTCGCGGCAGGGTGACAAGCGCCTGGTCGCCTACGTCGTGCCCGCCGCCGACGCCCCCGACCCGGCCGCGCTGCGCGCCCACGTCAAGACGTCGCTGCCGGACTACATGGTGCCCACGGCGTTCGTCGTGCTGGACGCGCTGCCCCTGACCGCCAACGGCAAGGTGGACCGCGCCGCCCTGCCCGACCCCGACACCGAGCCCGGCTCGGCCTACCGCGCGCCGCAGAACCCCCGCCAGGAGATTCTCTGCACGGTGTTCGCCGAGGTGTTCGGCGTCGAGCGGGTCGGCGTGGACGACAGCATCTTCGACCTGGACGTCCAGTCGCTGCTGGCCATGCGGCTGGTCAGCCGCATCCGCGCGGCTCTGGGCGTGAACCTGTCCATCGGCGACCTGTTCGACGCGGCGACCGTGGCCGGCCTGGACGAATGGCTAGAGGCCGGCGCGCGCACCCAGTGAGAGGGACGAGATGAGCAACCCATTCGACGACCGGGACGCGGCCTTCCGCGTGCTGGTGAACCAGGAGGGCCGGCACAGCCTGTGGCCCGCCTTCGCCGACGTGCCCGCGGGCTGGGAGGTCGCCTTCGGCCCCGCCGTCCGCGACGCCTGCACCGAGTACGTCACCACCCATTGGACGGACCTGCGCCCGCGCGGCCTCGCCGTCCGGACGGACGCCGGATAGCCCATGACCGACACGACGATCTTCGACGACCTGCGCCTGGACCACATCGGCTTCTACGTCGGCGACCTGGAGGCCGAGACCGCCCGGCTCAGCGACACCCTGGGCCTGACGGCGTACGCCGCGGCCGAGGACGGCCGGGCCCGCTCGGCCGCAGTGGGCGCGAACCGGATCAGCTTCGTGCTCACCCAGCCGCTCACCGCCGACCATCCCGGCGCCGGATACCTCGACCGGCACGGCGACGGCGTGTGCGACGTCGCGCTGGGCGTGCCCGACGCCGCGGCCGCCTACCACGAGGCGGTGCGGCGCGGCGCCCGTCCCGTCTCGGCCCCCGCCGGGCGCGACGGCCTGGTCACGGCCGCCATTCACGGCTTCGGCGACGTGGTGCACACGTTCGTGCAACGGCCGGCCGGGGCCGGCGAACGTGTTCTGCCGGCCGGGGCCGGCGAACGTGTTCTGCCGGGCTTCCGGAGCACCGCGCCGCGCACGTCCGGCGCCGGCCCCGGGCTGCTGGCGGTGGACCACCTGGCCGTGTGCGTCCCGGCCGGGGAGCTCGACGCGACCGTCGAGTGGTACCGGCGGGTGCTCGGCTTCGAGTTCACCTTCGCCGAGCGCATCGCCGTCGGCTCGCAGGCCATGACCACCAAGGTCGTCCGCAGCCACGGCGGCGAGGTGACGTTCACGCTGATCGAGCCGGACGTGACCAGGACGCCCGGCCACATCGACGAGTTCCTGCGCGACCACGGCGGCGCGGGCGTGCAGCACCTGGCACTGGCCGCCGACGACATCGTGGCCGCCGTGCAGGCCACCGCGGATCGCGGGGTGGAGTTCCTGACCGCCCCCGACGCCTACTACACCCTGCTCGCCGAACGGGTCCGGCCGGTGAAGTACCGGCTGGAGGACCTGGCCCGGCTCGACATCCTCGTCGACGAGGACCACGACGGGCAGCTCTACCAGATCTTCGCCCGCTCGACCCACCCCCGCGACACCTTCTTCTTCGAACTCATCGAACGACTGGGCGCCCGCTCCTTCGGCAGCGGCAACATCAGCGCCCTCTACCGGGCCGTGGAGCTCCAGCGCAGCGGCCAACGCGATGCCCGCACGGAGGCGGCAGCATGACCATTTCCCCGCCGGCGATCCGGTACCCCCTGTCCTACACCCAGCACTTCCTTCGCCTGTTCGACCAGGGCGACGCCCAGGGGCCCTTCAGCGCCCGCTACAACATCGTCGTCGGCTGGCGCGTGCGCGGCCGCATCGACCTCGACACCCTCCGGCTCGCCATGGAGGACGTGGCCGACCGGCACGACGCCCTGAACATGACGATCACCCGGGGGGAGGGGGAGGCGTACCAGGTGCGGCAGCCGTCCGCGCCCGCCCGGCTGCTCGTGGTCGACCTGCCGGCCGCCGGCCCCGAGGAGCGCGCGCTGCGGGCCGAGGAGCTGCTGACCGAGGTCGAGGCCGGCTCCTACAGCCTCCAGGAGCTGCCGCACCTGCGCGCCATCCTCGGCCGCTTCGACGACGAGGACGCGGTGCTCGCGCTGATCGTGCACCACACCGCGGGCGACGGCTGGTCGATGCAGCTCCTCATCCGCGACCTCGTCACCCGCTACGCCGAGCGCCGCGGCCACACCGTGCCGCCGCTGCCGGAGCCCCGGCCCTACCACGAGTACGCCGGACGGCAGCAGGAGCAGGCCGGCAGCGCCGAGACCCAGGCCGCCCGCGACTTCTGGGGTGAGCGGCTGCGCGGCGCGCGCATGCTGGCCGTCCCCACCGACCACGCCCGGTCGGCCGGGCTGGCCAAGGTCTGCCCGGTCCACCGCTTCTCCCTGCCCAAGGACGTCTCCACGCGGGTGATCGGCTACGCCAGGACGATGCGCAGCTCGCCGTTCATGGTGCTGCTGGCCGCGTACAACGTGCTGCTCAGCCGGATCACCGGGGCCACCGACCTGGTCGTCCCGGTGATCAGCTCCGGACGCGGGCAGCCGGAGTTCCAGGAGACCGTCGGGCCGTTCTTCAACTTCCTGCCGCTGCGCACCGGCCTCGACGGCTGCACCACCTTCCGGCAGGTCGTCGAGCGCTCCCGCAGGACCTGCATGGACTCCTACGCCAACGAGATCCCGTTCCTGCAGATCGTCGCCGAGGCGCCGGAGCTGATGGCCGACGCCGCGCTGGAGAGCAAGGCGCTGTGCGCCCTGCAGGTCTGGCAGTTCGCCACCGGCATGGACGGCGAGCGCGTCGGCGACCTGGAGATCGCCGAGGTGCGCGAGCGTCTGCTGGACCAGCCCAACGGCACCGACATCCCCGACGGCGCGCTGCTCACCTTCGACATCGCCCCCTCCGGCGAGATCTTCGGCAACTTCGCCTACAACAGCAACCTGTTCCTGGAGAGCACGATCGCGACGATGGTGGCCGACTTCGGCGAGATCCTGCGCGCCGGCCTGGCCGCCCCCGACTCCCCCCTGGAGTGACCGCCATGCGCGTGATGTTCACCGTCTTCCCCGCGACGGCGCACTTCCTGCCGATCGTGCCCTACGCCTGGGCGTTGCAGGCGGCCGGGCACCAGGTGGTGGTGGCGGCCCCGCCGGGCGTCGACACCGGGGTCTCGGTGCCCGACTTCCACCGGTCGGTGAACGCGGCCGGGCTGACCGCGGTCTCCTGCGGCGCGCCCGAGCCGCTGTCCGTGCACGACCGCGGCTACCCCGGGTTCGCCGAGCTGATCCCCACGATCGAGGAGTCGGAGCGCCTGGTCGCCGCGCTCGGCATCACCGAGGCCGAACGTCCGCCCTGGGATGTCTTCTACCACTTCGCGCTGCTCACCATGCGCAACTACCATCCGCCGGCGCCCCGCCAGGACGTCCAGGCCGTCGTGGAGTTCGCCCGGCAGTGGCAGCCCGACCTCGTCCTGTGGGACCCGTGGTTCCCGTGCGGCGCGGTGGCGGCCCGTGCCTGCGGCGCCGCCCACGCCCGTACGCTGCTGGCCCCCGACTACACCGCCTGGGCCGTGGAGAAGTTCGCCGACAGCGGCGAGGAGAACCCCATGACCGGGGTGATCGGCCCGCTGGCCGACCGGTACTGCGTCACGGTCGACGACAACCTGCTGCTCGGCGACTGGACGGTGGACCCGTTCCCGGCCGGGATGAGCCTGCCCACCGGCGTGCGCCGCCTGCCCGTCCGGTACATCCCCTACACCGGGGCGAGCGTCGTGCCCGAGTGGCTGCGGCGACCGCCGGAGCGGCCGCGGGTGGCGATCTCGCTGGGCGTGTCGATGCGCACGTTCTTCAAGGGCGACTGGGGCCGCACCGCCAAGCTGATGGAGGCCGTGGACGGCCTGGACGCCGAGGTCGTCGCCACCCTGGACGCCAACCAGCTCCTCGACCTGGACCGCCCCCTTCCGCCCAACGTGCGCGTGTTCGACTACGTGCCGCTCGACCAGCTCCTGCCGACCTGTTCGGCGATCATCCACCACGGCTCGATCGGCACGTTCGCGGCCGCCTCGGCCATGAACGTCCCGCAGATCGTCTGCGACACCGACGAGCACAACCGCCTCGTCGGCACCCCCGTCGAGGACGGCATCGACTGGCGGCTCCAGTGCCAGAAGCAGCTCACCTCGACCCGCACCTCCCGGTACGTCACCACGCGCGGCGCCGGCGTGCGGATCAACCACCAGACGCAGTCCGCGGCCGACATCCGCGACGAGCTGCTGCGCGTGCTGAAGGACCCCTCGTTCACCAAGGGCGCGGCCTCCATTCACGAGGAGTGGCTGGCCACGCCGAGCCCGACCGACATCGTCGCGGAGCTGGAGCGGCTGACCGCCGCCGCCCGGTAGCCGTCGACCCCTCAGACAGGAGGCGGACAGTTGCGGATCCTGGTCACCGGCGGCGCCGGTTTCATCGGCTCGGAGTTCGTCAGAGCCACGTTGCGCGACTCGCCGGGCACGCGGGTCACCGTCCTGGACAAGCTCACCTACTCCGGCAACCTGGAGAACCTCGACCCGGTGGCCGGCCACCCGGGGCTGCGCTTCGTGCAGGGCGACACCGCCGACCCGCTCGTGGCCGACGAGGTGGTGGCCGGGCAGGACGCGATCGTGCACTTCGCCGCCGAGACGCACGTCGACCGTTCGATCGTCAGCGCCACCGGCTTCGTGCGCTCCAACGTGCTGGGCACCCAGACCCTGCTGGAGGCGGCCCTGCGGCACGGCGTCGGCCGCTTCGTGCACGTCTCCACCGACGAGGTGTACGGATCCATCGCCGAGGGCTCGTGGACCGAGGACACGCCGCTCGCGCCGAACGTGCCGTACGCGGCGTCCAAGGCCGGCTCGGACCTGCTCGCGCTGGCCTTCCACCGCACGCTCGGCCTGGACGTCGTGATCACCCGCTGCACCAACAACTACGGCCACTACCAGTTCCCCGAGAAGGTCATCCCGCTGTTCGTCACCAACCTGCTCGAAGGCCGCCGGGTCCCCCTGTACGGCGACGGCGGCAACCGGCGCGACTGGCTGCACGTCTCCGACCACTGCCGGGCCATCCGCATGGTCCTCGACCGCGGCCGGGCCGGCGAGGTCTACCACATCGGCGGCGGCAGCGAGCTGAGCAACCTGGAGCTGACCGCCCGCCTGCTGGAGGCGTGCGGGGCGGGCTGGGACCTGGTCGAGCACGTCCCCGACCGGCCGGGGCACGACCTGCGTTACTCCCTCGACATCACCAAGATCGAGCGGGAGCTGGGCTACGCGCCGTCGGTCGACTTCGAGACCGGGCTGGCCGCGACCGTCGCGTGGTACCGGGACAACCGGTCCTGGTGGGAACCGCTCAAGCACCGCGAGCTCGCCGTGGCCGCCCACTGAAGATCATGAGGAGAAGTCATGCAGGACATTGTCCGACGTCTTGACACGTGCCGGGTCTGCGGGCGCGACGACTGGCTGGAGGTCACCTCCTTCGGGTCGGTGCCCCTGGCCAACGGCTTCCTCGACCCCGCCGACCTGCCGGTCGAGGAGCCCGCCTACCCCGTGGACGTGATCGTGTGCCGCAACTGCCGGCTGATGGCCATCCGGCACGTGATCCGGCCCGACGTGCTGTTCCGCCACTATGTCTACGTCACCTCCGAGTCCGACCAGATGACCGGCCACATGCGGCGCATCGTCGGCTGGTGCACCCGCCGGGCCGGGCTCGCGCCGGGCGAGCTGGTCGTCGAGCTGGGCAGCAACGTCGGCCTGCAGCTCGCGCTCTTCCAGGAGCAGGGGCAGCGCGTCGTCGGCGTCGACCCGGCCGAGAACCTGGCCGAGATCGCCAACGCCCGCGGCGTGCGCACGCTGCCCGAGTTCTTCGGCGCCGACCAGGGCCGCCGCATCCACGCCGAGCAGGGCGAGGCCAAGTTGGTGCTCGGCCGCCAGTGCTTCGCCCACATCGACGACGTGCACAACGTCCTGGACGGCGCCACCGCCGTGCTGGCCCCCGACGGGCTGGTCGCGATCGAGGTCCCGTACCTGCTGGACCTGCTGGAGGAGAACCAGTTCGACACGATCTACCACGAGCACCTGTCGTACTACTCGGTCACCACGCTCGGCCACCTGTTCCGGCGGCACGGCCTGCGCATCGTGGACGTCGAGCGGGCGGCCGTGCACGGCGGCTCGATCGTCGTCTTCGCCGCCAGGGAGGAGTCGGCCCACCCCGCCCGGCCGTCGGTGAACCGGCTGCTGTCGCTGGAGCGGCAGAGCGGCCTCGACACCGACGACGCCTATCTGGAGTTCGGCGCCCGCGCCCACCAGGTCATCCAGGAGATCGGCGACCTCGTGCGCGACCTGGCCGGCCGCGGCCTGACCGTCGCCGGGTACGGCGCGCCGTCCAAGGGCACCACCCTGCTGCAGTTCTGCCGGCTCGGCCCCGCCGAGGTGCGCTTCTGCAGCGACACCACCAGCCTCAAGCACGGCAGGCTGCTGCCCGGCACCCGCATCCCGTGCCGCTCGCCCGAGCAGGCCCGCGACCAGCAGCCCGACTACTACCTGCTGCTCGCCTGGAACTACGCCGACGAGATCATCGGCAAGGAGCGGGACTTCCTGAGCCGCGGCGGCAAGTTCATCATCCCCATCCCCCACCCGAGGGTCGTGACGGCCGAGCCCGTCCCGGCGGTGGCCTGAAGGAGATCTGCATGGAATACGGATCCGACCACGCCGAGTACTACGACCGCGTCTTCCGCAGCCGCGGCAAGAGCTTCGAGGGCGAGGCCCGGGAGCTGGCCGACATCGTCCAGAGCCGGTCGCCGCAGGCGTCCTCGCTGCTGGACGTGGCCTGCGGCACCGGCGCCCACCTGGAGACGTTCGTCAAGATCTTCGACCACGTCGAAGGTGTCGAGCTGTCGCCGGACATGCGCGAGGTGGCCGCCCGGCGGCTGCCCGGCGTGCCGCTGCACGCCGGCGACATGCGCGACTTCGACCTCGGACGCACCTTCGACGCCGTCACCTGCATGGGCAACGCCGTCGGCGAGCTGGGCTCCTTCGAGGAGCTGGTGGAGGCCGTCGGCCGCATGGCGGCCCACCTGGCGCCCGGCGGCGTCCTGGTCGTCGAGCCCTGGTACTTCCCGGAGAACTTCCTCGACGGGCACGTCGGCGGCCACACGCTGGTGGAGGAGGGGCTCGTCATCTCCCGCATGACGCACTCGCGCCGGGAGGGCGGCAAGAGCCGGCTGGAGGTGCGGTTCAGGGTCGCCGACGCCTCGGGGTTCAAGGAGTTCGCCGAGGTCCTCTACTCCAGCCTGTTCACCTGCGACCAGTACCTGGAGGCGTTCGCCAAGGCGGGCTGCCGGGCCGAGTTCCGGCCCGCGTTCAAGCTGGCCGACGGCCGGCCCAACAGCCCCGGGCTGTTCGTCGGCGTGCGCGAGGAGGCCGGCGATGGCCTCTCGTGAGCCGCTCGTCGTCGGCCGGCCGAACGCGGGGGAGCGGGCGCGCCTGCTGGAACGGCTCGGCGGCGTGCTCGACCGGCTCTGGCTGACCAACAACGGGCCGCTGGTGCGCGAGTTCGAGGCGCGACTGGCCGACCTGACCGGCGCCCGGCACGCCGTGGCCACCTGCAACGCCACCACCGGCATCCAGATCGCGGCCAGGGCCGCCGGGCTGCGGCCGGGTGACGAGGTGATCGTCCCGTCCTTCACGTGGGTGGCCACCGCCCACGCGCTGGAGTGGATCGGCATCGTCCCGGTCTTCTGCGACTCCGACGAGATCACCGGCAACGCCGACCCCGACCACGTCGAACGCCTGATCGGCCCGAGGACCCGGGGCATCCTGGGCGTGCACGTCTTCGGCTACCCGTGCGACGTCGACGCGCTGACCCGCCTGGCCCGCGAGCACGGGCTCGTCCTGATGTTCGACGCGGCGCACGCGCTCGGCTGCACCTACCGGGGCAGACCCATCGGCACGTCCGGGGACGCGGAGATCTTCAGCTTCCATGCCACCAAGTTCGTCAACAGCGTCGAGGGCGGCGCGATCGTCACCGACGACGACGAGCTGGCCGCGCGGGTCAGGGAGCTGCGCAACCAGGGCATCGACGCCTCCGGGCACATCTCCGGGGCCGGCACGGTGGCCCGGATGAGCGAGTTCCACGCGGCCATGGGGCTGACCTCGCTGGAGGCCATCGACACCATCGTCGAGGCCAACCGGCGCAACCAGCGGGTCTACGAGGAACTGCTCGCCGGGCTGCCGGGCGTCGTGGTGCGCGGCCAGGCGCCTGGCGAGCGGGCCAACTTCCAGTACCTGGTCATCGAGGTGGACGAGGCCGTCGCCGGCGTCTCCCGGGACGTGGTGCTGGAGGCGCTGCTCGTGGAGAACGTGCACGCGCGCCGGTACTTCTCGCCCATCTGCCACCAGGTGGAACCGTACCGGTCGGACCCGGCCCGGCACTTCCCGCTGCCGCTGCCCCGCGCCGAGGGCCTGGCCGCCCGCGTCCTGTCCCTGCCGACGGGGCCCACGGTGGACGCGGACCACATCGCCGGCATCTGCCGCGTCGTCCGGGAAACCGTCCACGCGGCCGACCGCCGTCTCGTCGCCTGATCCCACCACGAAGCGGGGCGCCTCCGGGTACGGAGGCGTCCCGTCCCGTGTCGGCACCGCGCTGGAGAGTGATCTGCATCACACGGCGTCCGGTCGTCGTCCTTGATCAGCGCCGATGGCGCCGGAGCCGTCCCTCCGGAATGGGCAGCCTCGATTTCCCGATTGATCATCTTCCATAAACGCATCGGCTCGGTCTAAATAGGCGTTGGTCGTTATTTACTTTCGCCTTATTTGCCTCCAGGGCCTGCCACGAGCGTGCCCTTCCCTCAGCTTGGAGTGGTCGCCGTGGGGATGCATGCTGCTCGAAATCGAACGGAGCGCGGCCTTCCGGGAATCGCGTCCCTGCCGCGAGAACGGCGGCTCGCCCGCCTCGCTCTCATTCTGCTCGTGGTCATGTTGCCGGCCTTCCTGGGATATTCGACGATGCCCGCGCTCGCGGAGGTGTCGCCGGTGCGCCTGCCTCTTCCCGCGTCGCCTTCGGACGGGGCCTCGACCCACGCGCCCGTGCAGCAGACGGGTACGGCCAAGGATCTGCCGCACCTGGTCGACACTGCTGCGACGAGGGCAAGAGCCAAGGCCGGTCGCGGGGGCGCGGGCGATGACGGGCGTGTCCCGGGGGCGCTGCCGGTAGACGTCCCGCACATGATGAAGCAGCCGGACGTCGCGGGGCTGAAGACGCCTCCGCCACCTCCAGGGAATCCGGCAGGGAAGGGCGAGGACGCGGCAGGGGGATCGGCGGGGCCGCAGGGCCCGGCCTTCGGCAGGGCCGCGACCATCACGCGGGGTGCGGGCAGGACGGCGGCCGCACGGGCGGCGGCCGAGCCGGTCGTGGATTCCTGGTGGGCATATCCCGTCATGGAGAGCGAGTCGTCGACCTGGACCTTCCCGACCGTGACCCCCACCTTCGAGGGGCAGATCAACGATCCTGCGGGCCGGTACGGCTCGCTGGTGGTGGAGGTCGAGCACGACCCGTCGGTTCCCGCCCAGGGCAGCGGGCTGATCTGGTCGGCCACGGGGACGCCCACGTCGGCCTCGACCTCGTTCTCGTCGGTCGCCATGCCTGCCGGGAAGGTGCAGGACGGCTGGCTCGTCCGGATGCGGGTACGCGCGGTCACCACGGGAGGCTCGCCCGTGGCCGGTCCGTGGTCGGGCTGGCAGGCCGGAAAGGTGGAGACCCACAAGCCGTTCGTGGAGTCGTGGTGGGCCGGGCCGCTCATGGAGGGAGAGTCGTCCGACTGGACGTTCTCCAGTGTGACCCCCACCTTCGAGGGCCGGATCGCGGATCCTGCGGGCCGGTACGGCTCGCTGGTGGTGGAGGTCGAGCACGACCCGTCGGTCCCCGCCCAGGGCAGCGGGCTGATCTGGTCGGGCACGGGACCGGTGACGTCGGCCACGTCGTCGTACTCGGCGGTCTCGATGCCGGCCGGGAAGATGCGGGACGGTTGGCGCGTCCGGATACGGGTGCGGGCCGTCATCCCGGGCGCCACACCCGTCACGGGAGCGTGGTCGGGATGGCAGGCCGCAAAGGTGGACACCCACAAGCCGCTGGTGGAGTCGTGGTGGGCCGGGCCGCTCATGGAGGGAGAGTCGTCCGACTGGACGTTCTCCAACCTCACGCCGCAGTTCGAGGGCCGGATCACGGACGCCGAGAGCCGCTACGGCTCGCTGGTGGTGGAGGTCGAGCACGATCCGTCCGCCGCCGGGCAGGGCAGCGGGTTGATCTGGTCCGGCACGGGCACGGTGACGTCGGCCACGTCCGCGTACTCGTCGGTCACCGTTCCGGCGGGGAAGCTGAAGGACGGCTGGCACGTCCGGATGCGGGTGCGGGCAGTGATCCCCGGTGCCACGCCGGTGACAGGGCCGTGGTCGGGATGGCAGGCCGGAAAGGTGGACACCCACAAGCCGCTGGTGGAGTCGTGGTGGGCCGGGCCGCTCATGGAGGGCGAGGCGTCGACCTGGGCCTTCTCCTCCCTGACGCCGCGGTTCGAGGGCCGCATCACGGACGCCGAGGGCCGCAACGGCTCGCTGGTGGTGGAGGTCGAGCACGACCCGTCGGTTCCCGCCCAGGGCAGCGGACAGATCTGGTCCGGCACGGGCACGGTGACGTCGTCCTCGTCCCCGTACTCGGCGGTCACCGTGCCGGCGGGGAAGCTGCAGGACGGCTGGCACGTCCGGATGCGGGTGCGCGCGGTGACCTCGGGCAGCTCTCCCGTCACAGGACCATGGTCGGCCTGGCGGACCGGGCGGGTCGACACCACCAAGCCGGTGGTGGAGTCGTGGTGGGCCGGGCCGCTCATGGAGGGCGAGGCGTCGACCTGGACCTTCTCCTCCCTGACGCCGCAGTTCGAGGGCCGGGTCACGGATCCGTCGGGCCGGTACGGCGCGCTCGCGGTCGAGGTCGAGCACGACCCGTCGGTTCCCGCCCAGGGCAGCGGGCAGATCTGGGCGGCGACCGGATCGGTGACGTCGGCCACGTCGGCGTACTCGACGGCGACCGTCCCGGCCGGGAAGCTACGTGACGGCTGGCTCGTCCGGATGCGGGTGCGGGCGGTGATCCCGGGCACCACGCCGATCACCGGCCCCTGGTCCGAATGGCGGCTGGGCAGGGTCGACACCACCAAGCCGATCGTCGAGAGCTGGTGGGGCTCCCCCGCGTCCGAGAGCACCCTGTGGTCCTTCTCGTCGGCCACACCCACCTTCGAGGGCCGGATCACGGATCCGTCGGATCGGTACGGCGCGCTGGCGGTCGAGGTCGAGCACGACCCGTCGGTCTCCGCCCAGGGCAGCGGGCTGATCTGGTCCGGCACCGGGCCGGTGACGTCGTCCTCGTCCGCGTATTCGGCGGTCACCGTGCCGGCCGGGAAACTGCAGGACGGCTGGTTCGTCCGGATGCGGGTGCGGGCGGTGATCCCGGGCACCACGCCGATCACCGGCCCCTGGTCCGAATGGCAGTTCGGCATGATCGAGGTGGGCAGGCCGGCCGGGGCGGGCCTCGGCGCGATGCCCGCCACCCAGGGCACGGGCACCTGGACGCTGTCCTCGCTCACCCCCTGGCTCTACATGAAGATCACCACCTCGAACGGCGCCGCCTCCTCCTTGGGGACGGAGATCGAGCACGATCCGGCCGTCCCCGCGCAGGGCACCGGGCTGATCTACGCCGGCAAGGACACGACGTCCTACCCGTCCGGTTCCAACGCCTGGCTCCAGGTGCCCGCCGGCAAGCTGCGCGACGGATGGCGGGTGCGCTGGCGGGTGCGCGGCGTCCCCACGTCCGGGACGGCCGGCGCCTGGTCGGCCTGGCAGTACGCGAGCGTGGACCTGAAGAAGCCGTCGGCCGCCGCCCCGGGCATGACGCCGGGCACGTCCGGCGCCGGTCAGTGGACACTGCCCTCACTGACTCCGTCGGTGTACGCGACCGTCACCGACCCCGAGAGCCGCGCGTCCTTCCTGGGCGTGGAGATCGAGCATGATCCCTCGGCTCCGGCGCAGGGCTCCGGGCTGATCTACAGCGGCAGGGGAAGCGCGTCCTCGGCGTCCGGCCGTACCGCGTGGCTCCAGGTGCCCGCCGGCAAGCTGCGCGACGGATGGCGGGTGCGCTGGCGGGTGCGCGGCGAGACCACCACGGGCGTCGCCGGCCCCTGGATCGAGTGGCAGACGGCGCGGGTCGACCTGACCAAGCCGTCTGCCGAGGCGCCCGGCCTGGACCCCGCCACCCGCGGCACCGCCTCCTGGACCACGCAGTCCCTGACCCCGTCCGTGTACGCCAAGGTCACCGACGCCGAGAACCGCGCGATGAACCTGGGCGTCGAGATCGAGCACGACCCCGCCGTGCCTGAGCAGGGCAAGGGCTCCATCTATGCGGCAACCGGTACCACTCCGGCCGCCTCCGGCAGGGAGGCCTGGTTGAGCGTGCCGTCGGACAAGCTGCGGGAGGGCTGGCTGGTCCGCTGGCGGGTGCGCGCGGTCACCACGTCCGGAGTCGGCGGGCCGTGGTCGGAATGGCAGTCCGCGAAGATCAACGCGCTGCCGTTCGAGACCTTCTCGCCGGCCAACAACACCCGTGTCGGCACGCTCACTCCCACCCTGTCGGCTCATGCGCGTCCGGCCGACCCGGCGACGGAGGTGACGTACTGGTTCCAGGTCTGCGCGGGCAAGCAACCGACCTGGTCCTGGTGCGAGACATCGCCGGACTGGGGCAAGTCGGGCGCCTGGACGGTGCCGGGCGACAAATTGAAGTGGGGACAGACGTATTGGTGGCAGGCCAAGGCGATGGGCGGCGGTACCACCGTGACGTCCTCCTGGCGGGCCTTCGTCCCCGTTCCTGAGCAGGGGAGCATCAACGCGTCCCTGGGGGAGGGGAGCGACGGGCTCGCCTTCGACCACTCGACCGGCAACTACACCACTGCGGCGATCGACGCATCGGTAACCGTGGTGGGGCCGCCACTGTCGGTGGCGCGCACGTACAACAGTCTGGACCTCCGGCCCGATTCCGCCTTCGGCGTCGGCTGGTCCACCCGCTGGGACATGCGGGTCGAGCCCGAGCCGAAGACCTCGTCCGTGCTGATCACCTATCCCGGCGGGGAGCAGCACCGCTTCGCCGTCCGGAAGGGCGAAACCCCGCGCACTCCCGCGGAGGCCACCTACGCGTCGCCGCCCGGGGTGTTCGCGACCCTCGCCGACGTGACCGGGGGCGGCTGGCGGCTGATGGACAAGTCGGCCACCTCCTACTGGTTCGACGCGGCCGGTCGGCTCACCAAGGTCACCGACAACCGGAACCACACCCAGGAGCTGACCTACGGAGCCGACGGCAAGCTCGCCAAGGCCACCGCCACCGGCGGCAGGTCGCTCACCTTCACCTGGACCGGCGCCCATGTCACCGCCGTCTCCACCGATCCGGTCGGCGGCGCGCCGCTCACCTGGACCTACGCCTACGACGGCGACAAGCTCGTCAAGGTCTGCCCGCCGAGCACGACGACGGCGTGCTCCGTCTACAGCTACGGTGACGCCTCCCGCTACCGCAGCGCCGTGCTCGACACCGGCCCCGAGGGCTACTGGCGGCTGAACGAGACCGGAACCGCCAACGGCACGAAGATCGACAGCGCGACGCCCTGGCAGCCGGAGCCGGGCGAGGAGGCCAAGCTCACCGGCACGACGCCCGACGTGGTCGCGGCCGTGCCAGGCGCCCTCACCGGCTCGCCCGACACCGCCATGCGCTTCAAGGGCACCGCGACCTCGTCGTACGTGGCCCTGCCCCAGTCCGCCGTCAACGGCCAAGGCGGCAACGTGGCCGTCGAGGCGTGGTTCAGGACCACGGGGTCCGGGACGATCCTCGGCTACCAGAACTCCACCGACACCCCCAGCGCCTTCACCCCCGTGCTGTACGTCGGCACGGACGGCAAGCTCCGCGGCCAGTTCTACACGAAGGCCGCCACGCCGATCACCTCCGCCGTCTCGGTCAAGGACGGCAACTGGCACCACGTGGTCCTGTCCGGCGCGGAAGACACACAGACCCTCTTCCTGGACGGCCAGGCCGTCGGCACCCTCGCCGGTGAGATCGAGCACTACAACCAGTACGAGACCCGCATCGGCTCCGGCTACGGCTCCTCCGCCTGGCCCGCCACCACGGGAACCACCGCGGTCTTCCCGTTCGCCGGTGACATCGACGAGGTCGCCGTCTACGGCAAGCCGCTGGGTGCCCAGGTCGTCAAGACCCACTACGCGGCGCGCTCGCCGCAGCCGCAGCTCGTCAAGTCGGTCACCGCGGCGGGCCGTACGGAGGCGGAGAACGTCTACGCGGCCGACGGCGGGCGGCTGACGCAGCACACCGACGCCAACGGCGGAACCTGGAAGCTGTCGGCCCCGGTCTACAGCAGGGAGACCAACGTCCTCGTCTTCGCCACCACCACGGTGACGGACCCGCACGACAAGACGCTGACCTTCGTGGACGACGCCCTGCGCGGCAACCGGCCGATCTCCAAGGCCGACCAGCTCGGCCAGACCAGCCGGTTCACCTACGACGTCGGCGGCTATCCGGCGAAGATCTTCGACCCCAACGGGAACGTCGTGGAGACGGCGTTCGACAGCCGCGGGAACCTGCTGTCGAAGAAGACGTGCCGGACCGCCACCAGTTGTTCCACCGAGTACCACGCCTACTACCTGAACATCGACAACCCCTTCGACCCGCGCAACGACCTTGAGAACGCCCGTCGGGACGCGCGGTCGTCCGCGCCGGCGGACGAGACGTACCAGACCTCGTGGGTCTTCAACTCCTTCGGCGAGCAGATCAAGCAGACGATCCCTGCCACCTCGGACTTCCCGCAGGGGCGTACGACGGTGAAGACCTACAGCGACGGGACCGAGCCCGCCGAAGGAGGCGGGCTCACCCCGGCGGGCCTGCTGAAGTCGGCCAAGGACCACAAGGGCAACGAGACCACTTACACCTACACCGCGGCGGGCGACCTGGCGGTCCAGACCAGCCCCGGAGGACTGGCCAAGAAGTACGAGCACGACGCGCTGGGCCGCGCGGTCACGGTGAGCGAGATTTCGCAGGCGTTCCCCGACGGGGTCAAGACGAACGTCGTCTACGATGCGCTGGGCAGGGTCACCTCCCGTACCGGCACCGGGGTGAAGAACGTCGTCACCGGAGTGACGCACACCTCGCTGTGGACCGGAACGTACGACGCGGACGGCCTGCCTTTGACCGAGTCGCTGGCGGACGTCACCGGCGGCGACCGCACTCGCGCCACTGCCTACACCTACGACGTCTACGGCCGCGTAGAGACCGCGACCGGCCCGGAGGGCGGGGTCCAGCGCTTCGCCTACGACCACAAGGGCCAGAAGATCAGCTTCACCGACGAGCGCGGCACGACCTTCGCCTACGGATACACGCCGCGCGGAGAATGGGCCACGACCACCCTCAAGGGCTGGACCGGTAGCCCGGTCACCCCTCAACAGGCGGCAGACCTGGTCATGACCTCCAACGCCTACGACCCGGCCGGGCGGATGGCGTCGCAGACCGACGCGTTGGGCCGCACCACCGCCTACACCTACTACGACGACAACATGCCCGCGGAGAAGATCGCCAAGAATGTCAGGCTGAACGGCTCCACAGCCCCTCGTGACGTCGTGCTGGAGTCCAGAACCTACGACGCCGCCGGCAACCTGACGAGCCAGACCAGCGACGGGGGAACGCTACAGGTCGACGCGACCTTCGACGCGGCCGGACGGCTCGTCTCCCAGACGGTCGATCCGGCGCGGCTGAACCGGGTCACCGCCATGACCTACGACGCCAACGACAACGTGACCAAGATCAGCATGACCGCCGCAGGCAGCGGCCGCACGGAGGTCAGCGAGTACGCCTACAACGAGGCGAACCGGCCGATCCGGCAGGTCGTCCACAACGGCGGTCAAGATCTCGTGACCAGCTTCACCGTGGACGACCGCGGCCTGGTCACCTCGACGACCGATCCGCGCGGCAACGCGCCCGGCGCTGACCCCGCAGCCTTCACGACCACCCTTTCCTACGATGAGGCGGGTCAGGTCGCACAGGTTCAGCTGCCGTCCATCACGATCGAACGCGCCGGCGCCCCCACGGCCACCATGAGGCCGTCGGCCAAGATGGGTTACAACACCTTCGGCGACAAGACGCACCAGGTCGACGCGGAAGGCCGCGCCACAACCTCGGCGTTCGACCGGGCCGGACGCGTCGTCGAGCAGGTGTTCCCCGCTTACACCCCGCCAGGGGGCCAGCCGCTCACCCCCAAGGAGAGTGCCGCGTACGACGCCGCGGGTCAGTTGATCACCTCGACGGATCGCCGCGGCCAGACGACCACGGCGGTGTACGACGGGCTCGGCCGCAAGGTGCAGGTCACCGCGCCCAAGGCGGGTACGGCCCCGGCCGGCGTGTGGACTTACGGCTTCGACCTGCTGGGGGAGGCACTCTGGACGGTCGATCCCACCGGGGCCCGGTCCGAGTCGACCTACGATGACCTGGGCCGGCAGATCACCTTGACCACGATCGAGCGCAAGCCGTCGCAGGCGGTATACGTCACGAGGATGGAGTACGACGACGCCGACCGTGTGACCAGGACGACACGGCCGACGGGCGACGCGAGCACTCGTGCCTATGACGCGACCGGCGCCCTCGTCAGCGAAACCGACGCGCTGGGCAACACCACCACGTTCGCGTACGACCTGGCCGGGCGCACCACCAGGACCACCGACCCGCTGGGCCGCTCAAGCACTGCCAGTTACGACCTGGCGGGCAGGAAGACCCAGATCCAAGAGGTGGACGCCGACGGCAGCGTGCTGCGGACCAGGAGAGCCGACTACGACCTGGCCGGCAATCCGATCAGTCAGACCTCTGCCGAAGGCCATACCGCCACCCAGGTGTTCGACGGCGCGAACCGGCTGATCGAGCGTCAGGAGCCGATCTCGGCCACCGAGAAGATCACCACGAGCTTCGGCTACGACGCCGTTGGTCGTCCGACGCGCTCCACCGACGGCCGAGGCAACGCCACCTTCACCACCTACAACAGCCTTGGCCTGGCGGAATCGGTCATCGAGCCCAGCACCGCGGCCCATCCTGACGTGTCCGACCGCACCTGGACCACCGCCTACGACGCGGCCGGCAACCCCGTGACCAGCCTCGTTCCCGGCGGAGTGCGCGTAGACCGCGTGTTCGACGAGCTCAACAGGCTGACCAAGCAGTCCGGCACCGGCGCCGAGGTCGCCACCGAGGACAAGACGTTCGGCTACGATCAGGCCGGCAGGATGGTGGCGGCGAACGGTCTGAGCTTCACGCTCAACGATCGCGGCCTGCTGCTCAAGGCGGCGGGAACGGGCGGCGACCTGAACGCCTTTGCCTACGACGCCGACAACAGGCTCGCCCAGCGCGTCGACGTCACCGGAACCACCAGCTTCACCTGGGACGACGCCGATCGGCTGACCCAGACGGTGGACCCCGTCAGCGCCTCCTCCATCGATTACGTCTACGACAAGGCCTCGCGCCTGACGTCGATGGCCTACGGCGCCTCGGGGGCCCGCCGCTCCTACGCCTACGACGGTCTGAACCGGCTGACCAAGGACGAGCTCACGACTTCGTCGGGTGGCGCCATCGCCTCGATCGAGTACGGCTACGACCTGGACGACAACCTCGTCGCCAAGACCACCAGCGGTACGGCGGGAGCCGGGACCAACACCTACACCTACGACTGGGCCAACCGGCTCACCTCGTGGACCGCCCCGGACGGCAAGAAGACCGACTACGGCTGGGACGCGGCCGGCAACCGGACCAAGGCCGGCGACAAGACCTACACCTACGACGAGCGAAACCGCCTGACGTCGGGAGACGGCCACTCCTACACCTACACGGCGCGCGGCACCCTGGCCGAGGACTCAGCCGGAATCGTGCGCTTGACCAAGTTCGACGCCTTCGACCGGCTTGTGCAGGACGACGGCGTCACGTACCACTACGACGGCCTGGATCGGGTCGAAACCCGCACTCAAGGGCAGCAGACCACTCGCCACGTCTACGACGGCCTGTCCGACAACCTCGTGTGCGTGACGGATGCCGCCAATGTCGTGCGAGCGGCCTTCGGCCGGGACGCGCTGGGCCGCACGCTGGGCATCAGCGACGGCGCGGGCGCCCAGCTCGCCTTCTCCGACCTGCGCGGCGACCTCGTCGGGGCGTTCAAGGCGGACGGCACCTCCCTTATCGATTCGGTCGCCTACGACCCCTTCGGTGAGGTCATCACCCGAACCGGCAACGCCCACGCCCTCGGCTACCAAGGCGCCTACACCGACCCGGACTCCGGCAAGATCAACATGGCCGCTCGCTGGTACCAACCCAGTACGGGCAGCTTCGTCTCGGGTGACACGCTGAGTCAGAACGCGGACCCCAGCGTCCAGCTCAACCGTTACGCCTACGCCAACGACAACCCCCTCACCAACATCGACCCTGACGGCCACAAGGCTCTGAGCAAGGTCATGGGCAAGCTCGCCAGCATGGTCAAGAACATGTTGTGGAACAAGTCCGGAGGCCTGAGCATCGCCACGTCGGCGGGCGGCGCCACGATGAAGGCGCTGAGCTGCCCCCAGGGCGGCAAGAAGAGCAAGGATCCCATCTGCAAGGACGCGGCGAAGGAATACACGAGCTGCACCAAGGAGAACAAGGGCAAGACCGCTAAGAACATCTGCCAGGACATGAAGGACGACTACGTCGACTGCCGCAACGAGCGCCGTGCCGGAAACTACAAGGGAAGCGCCAAGATCTGCGGGTCCTTCGCCGACGAATATGTCACCTGCCGGAAGGGCAGCGATTACGAGTCGCGCAAGAGTGACGACGTCTGCTCCGGGGCGGGACGTGAGGTTCGCCGCTGCATGTTCGGAGCCGAGAACGGTTCGCGTCCCGGATACGGCCAGGGGGTCGGCGGTTGCGAGAACGTGCGTTTCGACTATTACTCGTGCCGTGCCGACAAGAGAGGCGACGATCCAGGATGCAGCACCATGTCGGAGGTCGTCTTCCGCTGCAAGAAGCACACCAACGTCAAGTGTGACGATGTTGACGACAAGTTCCTGTCTTGTTACAAGCGTGGCCGCGGGATGTCGGCGAACGAATGCGCTTTCGGAGTGAACGTGCTGTTCCACTGCCGGGACAGCGTGAACCAGAAGGTCCTCTCCGAAAAGGGGATCTGCGGCAAGACCTATAACTCGTTCCTTGAGGACTGCAAGGATCTCAAGGGGCTCAGAGGCAGTAACTGCACGCAAGGAGAAAGCTGGCAGGACGTCTCCTACGCCATCTGCGAGAACGGCAAGGGCGGCGGCGTGTGCGTCACCTACCTGAGCGACGACGACAAGGGGACCCTGGAGAAGGGCGGAGAGCTGCCGATGGTCATCATCAGCTCCGGGCTCGACATCTGCGCGGCCGTCATGGGCGTCGAACAGCCGCTCGTCGCCGCGGGCTGCGGGGTGGTGAAGGCGGTGATCGACATCATCAACGGAGTGCTCAAAGATATGCAGGACAATGCGATCGCCGCTGCCAGCAGCGGGAGCAGGTCGCACGGCGAGGGCTCCGGTATCGCCGTCATCACCAAGACGAGCAACTGTAAGTTCAGCAAATACGCGACCGTGTGCAAGCCTGAGTACGCGCACATCATAGACACCAAATATGCGCCGCTGTGAGCCGGAACGACGAAGTTGACGGAGAGCAGATGACGGATGATCCGGCCGAGGCCAGGCGCAGTTCACCCCGCTCCGGCCGTCGTCTCGCCATGGTGCTTGCTCTCTGCCTGGTTCTCGGCGTGGGGGCCGGCGGATTCGCCTGGAAGCGCGAGCATGACAAGGCGTCGAGCCAGGAACGTCTGGCCGTGGCCCGCCTGCTCGCGCTCCATGCCGCTGAACTGCGCGACACGGATCCGGTCAAGGCACGGAAACTCGGGGCGGCCGCCGTCGCACTCCATGCCGACGAGCAGACCCGTGCCGGGCTGACGGACACCCTGCTCATGTGGCGGCGCGCACATCTGGCGGAGCCCACCCCCACCGGTGTTCAGGCCATGGCCCTGAGCACCGACGGGCGGATCGCTCTCACAAAGGGCACGGACGGCGTGAGCGTGTTCGACCTTCGCACCTGGCTGGATCTGGACATCACCGAGAAGGCGGATCGGCTCGCCGTGCTGAAAGGGCTTGAGGAGGTGACCGCGGTGGCGTTGTCGGCCGACGGGCGGACGGCGCTGATCGGCGGTGATGACGGCTCCGCGATCGTCTGGGATCTCACCGACCCGGCCCGTCCCGTCCGCGGAACCACCCTCGAGGGCAGGGCGAAGGGCGGGGCGGCACGTAAGATCGCGCTGTCCGGTGACGGTCGTACCGCGCTGGTCGCCGACGATGACGGCGACCTGCTCGTGTGGAATCTGGCCGATCGATCCCGCCCGGTCCGGTCCTCGGTCATCGAGGCCGGCCATGACGGCGTCCAGGATCTGGCGTTGAGCGGTGACGGCCGCACGGCCGTCACCGTCGGGGAACGGGGTTCGACGGTCGTCTGGAATCTGGCGGACCCCAAGCATCCCGTCAGGTCAGCCGACCCTGCCTTTCCCGGCAGTCTCACGGAGGCGCTGGGGATGAGCGGAGACGGCCGGATCGCTCTGGTCGCCGGCGCCGAACGGGTGAGAGCGTGGTATCTGCACAATCCCGCCGCTCCTGGAGAGACCGGTGGCATGGATGTTCCGGACGTCACCCAGATCGCCCTGACGCCCGACGGGCGGAGAGCCCTCCTCGGCACCAGCCTCGGCGACGGGTTCCTGTGGGACCTCTCCCGCCCGGCGCGGCCCGTCCGGCTCGCCGCGCTGAAGGGGAACACGGAGGACGTCAACGCCGTCGCGCTCAGCGCGGACAGCCGGGTCGCCCTCATGGCCGACCCCTACCGCGGGATCTTCCTCTGGGACCTCCACGACCTGGACCGCGTCATGGCGGATCCCCTGGGAGCGATGTGTTCGCAGGCCGGTGGCGGGGACCCTCTCACCAGGGAGGAGTGGACGAGGTTCGCGGGAGACGCGGACTGGACACGCTACGGCGGCGACGCCTCCGGCGTCCTGTCCGTCTGCTCCATGCGCTGACGACCCCATGCGCCGACGAACGCCGCGCTCGCGCTCCACCACAGCGGGCTCAGCGGGACGGACGCCCTTCCGAAGGTTCGCCCGGGTCAGCGGTCAGGCCGTACGGTCCGGGGTGGGGTCCGGAGCGACCTCCGGGTGGGCGGTGACGCGGCGGCGGACGGCCAGGCCGAACAGGGCGACCAGCAGGCCGCACGCGCCCGACAGCGCGAAGGGCGCCGCGGGACGCCACAGGTCGTAGAGCCAGCCGCCGACGCCGGAGATGACGAAGATGCCGATCGCGCCGCAGAGCGTCTGGACGCCGAAGCTGGACCCCCGGTAGCGGGCCGGCACCTGCTGGGCCAGCAGCGGGCCCGCCGTGGTGATGACGCCGATCTCGCCCAGGCCGATGGCGGCCGCCACCAGCATCATGCCCGGCCCGAGCGGGTCGCTGACCAGCAGCGTCGACAGGTACGCGGCCGCGGCCAGCGTCTGGGCCAGGATCACCACGTCCTGCCGGCGCATCCGGTCGCCGAGCCAGCCGAACAGCGGCGCGCCCACCACGATCACCATGTACGCGATGCCCACGATCGCGCCGCTCTTGGCCAGGGCCTCGGTGGCGGACATGCCGCGCACGGCCTTGGCGTAGTCGACGATCCACAACGACAGGAAGCTCGCCACCAGCGCCAGGTCGGCCCTGGCCACGAAGGACGCCGCGTACGACAGCGCCACGCCGGGATCGCGGGCCAGCCGCACGCCCTCGCCGACCAGCCGCGCCAGCCCGACGCGCTGCTCGACGGGCGCGGCCGGGCCGGCCGCGAGCGTGCCGCGCAGGGCCAGCGCGCCCAGCAGCACCAGGCCGGCGACCACCAGGAAGCCCACCCGTGCCGCCGTGGCCGCTTCCATGCCGCCGTTCTCCAGCATGTTCGGCAGGCGTACCAGCACCAGCACCGCGATCACCGCGCCGATGCCGCTGAACAGGCCGAGCCAGCCGTAGGCCTTGCCGCGCGCGTGGTCGCGCACGTAGTCGGCGGTGATCGCGGACATGGTGACGTTCAGGGCGGCGATCCCGAGGGCGAAGACGACCCGCAGCGCGACCAGGACGACGACGTTGCCCGCGAACGGGTAGAGCGCCGCGCCGACCGCGCACAGCAGCAGCCCCGCCACGGCGACGGGCCGCCGGCCGATGCGGTCGGCGAGCGCGCCGTACCAGACCAGGCTCAGGATGAGCGCCGCCTCGGCGGCGATCTGCAGGTAGCCGGTGGTGCGGCCGAGCTCGTCGCCGGACAGCCCCAGCGCGTCGGTGAGCAGGTACGGCTGGGCGGCCGGCAGGAACGTGATGACCGCCGTGCCGAGGAGCCCGAGCCCCATGCATGCCCAGAGGTTGGTCCTGCTGATGCCCGTCGAGGCGTCGAGACCTAACATGGCAGAGATCATCCCAACGTCAGCCCTAGATCGTCTAGGTTTGGGGCATGATGAGTGACCGAGTCCCGCCGGGCGTCAGCGCCGCGGTGCCCAACGTGGCGCGGATGTACGACTACTACCTCGGCGGGAAGGACAACTTCGCGTCCGACCGGGACGCCGCGGAGAAGGTGCTGTCGATCATCCCCGAGATCAGGGGCGACGCGCGCAACAGCCGGGCCTTCCTGCAGCGCGCCGTGCGCCACCTGCGGCAGGAGGGCGTCGACCAGTTCCTCGACATCGGGTCGGGGCTGCCGACCGCCGGCCACGTGCACGAGGTGGTCGAGGGCGCGAAGATCGTCTACGTGGACAACGACTCGGTCGTGCTGACCCACTCCCGTGCCCTGCTCGGCCGTTCGCCGGACGTCACCGTCCAGGAGGGCGACCTGCGGCGGCCGGAGGCCGTCATGGAGCGGGCGGCCGAGGTGCTGGACTTCTCCCGGCCGATCGCGCTGCTCGTGGTCTCGCTGCTGCACTTCGTCACCGACGACGAGGACCCGGTCGGCATCGTCCACCGTTACCGCGACCTGCTGCCGGCGGGCAGCCACATCGTGCTGACGCACGTCGCCCCGGACACCATGCCGAGCAAGGCCGACGACGTCAGCGCCGTCTACCGGAACGCGACCTCGCCGTTCACGGCCCGCAGGCGGTCGGTGTTCGCCTCCCTCCTGGACGGCTTCGACCTCCTGGAGCCGGGCATCGTCAACACCCGCGAGTGGCGTCCCGACCCGGACACGGACCCGTCCCCGATCCACGGCGACTACCACCTGTGCGCGGTGGGCCGCAAGCAGTCCTGATCCGCGCGCTTTCGAACCCGTTTCGAACATGTGATCTAAAAACCGTGGGCTTCCGCCGTCGGTCGTGCTTACGATCTCGGTGATCGCCGGCCGTGCGGAGCGGCCGGCTCCACCGGACGGGAGAGATGTCCTTGAGGCGTACGATGATCGCGTCAGTCGCCGGGTTGAGCCTGCTGGGTTCCGTTGTCGTGGCGGGCCCCGCGCGGGCGGCCACCGTCGCGACGGTCCCGCTGGCCCCGGTCGTGGAGCAGGCCAGGGAGGTGGCCCGGTTCTGGCTCGCCGACGGGGCCGCCAACCTGCGGAACGCCACGCCGTACACCGTTCTGACCGTGGCCGCCGGTGAACGCCTGTCCACCGGGGTCGTTCCCGACGGGCCGCCGGTCAGCATCTCCCCGATCGGGCCGGAGGACCCGCCAGGGGACGGAGCCGTGACGTCCGGCAAGGTGTTCTTCATCGGCAGCGACAACCAGCCCCACTGGTGCACCGGCACTTCGGTGCAGTCGAACTACCGCAATCTCGTCGCCACCGCGGGCCACTGCGTGTTCGACGTCGAGGCACCGATGGGCGCGCTCGGCAAGTGGATCTTCGTCCCGGCGTACTCCGACGGCGCGACCCCGTTCGGCCTGTACGTCGGCAAGCAGGGCATCTCCCACTACGACTTCGACGACATCCGCGACTTCGACCGGGACTACGCCTTCGCCACCGTCCACAGCGGCGTCGTCCTGTCCGCCCCGGACGTGCTGACCCACGTCGGACGCCTGGGCGACCGGGTCGGCGGCATGGGGCTGGCGGTCAACCAGCCGCTCCCGCCCGTCGCCGACGTCTTCGGCTACCCCGCCGGGGTCCATCCCGACGGCACCGGCCCGTACACGGGCGGGACCCTCGAACGTTCGACCGGGCCGACGTTCGCCGTGCGGACCACCAGGCCGCCGCGCATGGACCGGCCCATCGGGGTGGACTCGCCGTTCACGGGCGACGGCTCGCTGGGGTCGGCGTGGGTGAGCGGGTACGACGAGGAGACCCGCGCGGGCTACCTGACCGGCCTCACGATCGGCGTCGCCGACACCGACGGTGACGAACGGTACGACACCGGCGTCTCCCCGTACTTCGACAGCGCCCTGTTCCAGGTCTACCGGGACGCGGCCAACCGCTGGACCGGTGCCATCACCACCATGTCCGGCTGATCCGGACGTCCCGGCAGGGGGCGTACCCCCTGTCGGGGCGGCCGTGCGAGGATCGGGCTCCGTTCTGTGAAGGTCATGGTGAGTGGAGGCGACGCGTGCTGAACGAGCGGGAGCGGACGCGGGGTGGCCGGGTGGGGTTACGGCCGAGGCTGGTGGCGGCGGGCTGGGACTATCTGGTGATCGTCGCCTGGCTGGTCCTGCTGGCCGTGGTGTTCGTCCCGCTGCGCCTGGCGGGGGCGGCGGTGTTCGACGGGCTCGGCGTGGTGGGCACCGATGTGCTGATCACCGCCCTGTCCGTGCTGCCTGTGCTGACGTACCTGACCCTGGGGGAGGCGGGGCGGCGGCAGGCGACGTGGGGCAAGCGGCGGGCGGGGCTCGTCGTGGTCCTGGCCGGTGGCGGGCGGCCCGGTGCGGCGCGGATCGTGGCGCGCGGCCTGGTCAAGCTGCTGCCGTGGCAGTGCGCCCACATGGCGGTGTCCCGGCTGGCCCGTGACCAGGAGTCGGCCGTCGCCATGCCTCTGCTGGTCGCGGCGTACGCGCTGGCCGGGGCCACGATCGTGCTGGTGCTGGCCCGCCGCGACCGGGCCGCCCTGCACGACCTCGTGACGGCCACCCGGGTCGTCAGGACGCGGCCGGGGGAGGCCGCCGGTCAGAACCGGTAGCGCAGGACGCGCGCGCCCTGCCGCGACAGGGCCGTGCTGAGGGCGGTGAGCCGGGTGAGCGCGCGAAGCGGCTGCGGGAACCCGGCGACCTCCGGCGCGCGGACGAGGAGCTGCTCCTCGGCCAGTTCGAGACCGGCTCCCCAGGACTCCGGCTCGCGGGGGTCGTCGAAGCCCTGGGCCGCCTTGACGCCGAGCGCCTTGATGCTCGGGTGGTACTTCATGGCCCAGGCAGCGAAGCGGGTGTAGCCGTTGATCGCGAGCTCGCCCGAGGGGAAATGACGGGTCAGGTCGCGGGCCATCGCCGCGAAGGAGTCGCCGGGCATGAACGGCAGCAGCCCCTCGGCGACGATCATCGCCGGCCGGTCGCCGGGGACGTCCGCGAGCCGGCCGGACGAGGTGAGATCGGCTCCCACCAGGTGCGAACCGCCCGGCAGGCACTCGGCTCGCAGGGCCACCACCTCGGGGAAGTCGACGTCGTACCAGTCGACGCCCGGCGGGGGATCGCACCGCCACATCCTGGTGTCCAGGCCGCAGCCCAGGTCGATCACCACGCAACCGGGACGGGCGGCGACGAAGGCGCGGACGGCGTCGTCGAGCTTCTTCGCGCGCAGCGCGGTGGTGGCGACCAGGCCGGGCTTGACCTTCAGCCTGCCGAAGTCGTAGTCGATGCGGGCGGCCAGCTCGGCCGAGAGCCGGTCGCCCAGGATCGCGCCGGGCGACCCGGCGTCCAGGGCTCTGGCGTGGAGGGTGAGCAGCAGCGTTTCCTGGATCAGCCCGAGTTCGGGGCGCAGGAGGTGCACGGGAGTTCCTAACGGCGTGGCGGATGGCGAGCTGCGAGGTCCTGCAGCCACGTCAGGGAGTCGTGGGCGGCCCTGATGCGCTCGGCGCGGTGACCCTCGCCGCCGACGAGGCCGATCCCTTCGCCGGCGATCTCGCCGAAGGCGCTCAGGCTGTCGAGCTTGCGCTGGACGACCTTCTGCCAGGCGTCGTCCTCGATGCGGTAGTAGGAGGTGCGGTCGGCGGGCCTGCGGACCTTCGCGACCAGGCCGATGGCGGTGAGGAAGCGCATGTTCGAGGTGAGCGAGGCGCGGCTGGCCCGGATCGCCTCGGCGATCTGGCCGGCGGACTGCTCGGCGGGGTCGCAGATCATGAGCCAGCCGAGGATGCGCCCGGTGATGGGGGGCAGCCCCCACTCCTCGACGCAGAAGGCGGTCACCCGCTCCACCCATCGGAGCAGCCGGTCCTGCTGTTCCTCGGCGCTCATGGGCCCCTCCGGTCCGCGTTGCTAGTTGTTTCAACTCTGACTGAAACAACTAGCAATGTCAACGCCGTAAGGAGGCTCATGCCTCCGGCAGGGACGGGTCGGGCGTCCAGGGGGCGGGGGCGGTGATGGACCAGCGTTCGTGGTCGCGCCAGGCGCCGTCGATGTAGAGGTAGGCGGCCGACAGCCCTTCGTAGCGGAAGCCCAGCCGCCGGGCCAGCGCCAGGGACGCCTCGTTCCCCGGCTGGATGTTGGCCTCCAGGCGGTGGAGCCGCAGGTCGGTGAAGGCGTGCCGAAGGGTGAGGGTGAGCCCTTCCGTCATGTACCCCCGCCCCGCGGACGGCGCGAAGGCCGCGTAGCCGACGGACGCGCCCTGGTAGCGGCCCCGGATGATCGAGTTGATGTTCACCGTTCCCGCGACGGCTCCGGTCTCCCGGACGCGGATCAGGAAGCCCAGGTTGAGGCCGTCGTCGAAGCGGTGCATCCAGGCACGGAACCCCTCCGCGGTCGAGGGCAGCTGCATCCATGGCAGATGCAGCGCGGCGCTGGCCCGGACGAGCGAGCAGAATTCGTCCTGGTCGGAGAGGGTGAGCGGGCGCAGTTCGACCCGCGATGGCATTTCGGACATGCGGTCAACACTAGGGGCTGTGGGGGAGATCCCGGCCGGTCAGGCGGAGGTGCTGCTGCCCGTGGTGGTCCAGGCCCGGTGGGCCGTCTCGCGGATCTCCTCGTCGGCGGTCTGCTCCACCCGGGACATCGCCGCGCGCAGGATGGGCGGGGTCATCAGCGAGGTGACGATCGCGACCAGCACCACCAGCGTGTACGCCTCCACGCTCAGGATGCCCAGCCGCAGGCCGACCATGGCGACCACGACCTCGATCACGCCGCGCGCGTTGAGCCCGGCGCCCAGGGCCAGGGCCTCCCAGCGGTTGAGCCGGCTCAGCCGGGCGCCGGCGTACGCGCCGACGAACTTGCCGACGATCGCGACGGCCAGCACCGCGAGCCCGGCCAGCAGCACCGGCAGGCGGGTCAGCGCGGTCAGGTCCATCCGCAGCCCGGCGGTGGCGAAGAAGACGGGGGCGAAGCCGTACAGCGTCACCGTGCGCAGCGGCGCCAGCCGGGCCGGGTCCACCCGGCCCGCGCTGCCGATCAGCATGCCCATCACGAACGCGCCGAAGACCGACTCCAGGCCGAGCGCGTGCGTCCCGGCCGAGGCCAGGACGACGAGCACGATCGCCGTCCCGACCGTCGGGCCCGCCTCCGGCGACCTGGCCGCCAGCCGCATCGCGCCGCGCACCAGCGGACGCCCGACGGTCAGGGCCAGCACGACGATGGCCACGAGGTAGGCCAGCGAGGTGAGCACGGTGCCCGTGGTGACCGCGTTGACGGCCATGGCGCTGACGATCGAGAGCATGAACCAGCCGAACGCGTCGTCGATCATTCCGGCGGTGAGGGTGAGCTGGCCGATGTTGCGGTGCAGCAGCCGCATGTCGATCAGCGTCTTGGCCAGCACGGGGATCGCGCTCACGCACATCGCCACGCCCATGAACAGCGCGAACACCGTCATGTCGGTGCCGTCGGGGACGATGGCCCTGGGCAGCAGGAACCCGGTGGCGATGCCGAGCCCGAGCGGGATGATCAGGCCGCCCGCGCTGATCCCGGCCGCGGTGGCCGCCCGCCGGCGAACCAGGTTCAGGTCCATGTGGATGCCGGTCAGCCCGACCAGCAGCAGCACGCCGATCTGCCCGACGGCGTCCAGGAGGTGGAACTGGCCGGGGTCGGCGGGGAAGAGCCAGCGCTGGAGGTCCGGCGCGACGTGCGCCAGGATCGACGGCCCGAGCAGCACGCCGGCGAACAGCTCGCCCACCACGGCGGGCAGCCGGAACCGGGCCGCCAGCGACCCGAGTCCCAGGGCGAGCGCGAGCATCACTGCGATCTGGAGCAGAAACACGAGCATGCTGTGCGCGCCTATGGGGGCAATGGGCGTCTGCATGAATATCCCCTGGGGTCGATCCGGTTCCCGAGCCTGGACATTCAGCTAAAAACACCCGGCGCAGCCGCCGCAACGGACCCGTCCGGATGCGGCACTCTCTGAGAAGGCGCCCCTCGAAGATGCGCAATCTCGGATAAACCGGACGGGATGCGGCTCAGGCGCGCGGCCCGAGCAGCACCGGCAGGGCGCGCACGCCGTTGTCCAGCAGCGAGGTGAGCCGCGGCAGGTCGTCCAGCGGCCCGGCGGCCCGCATGCCGGGGAACGTCGCGAACAGGGCCGGCAGCGCGACCTCGGCCTGCAACCGGGCCAGCGGCGCGCCCAGGCAGAAGTGCGGCCCGTGCCCGAACGCGAGATGCGGCACGGACGGCCTGGTCACGTCGAAGTCGGCGGCGTTCTCGCCGAACCGCTCGGGGTCGCGCCCGGCGGCGGAGAAACAGGCGAGCACCGCCTCGCCAGCCCGCAGCCGGACGCCCTCGATCTCCAGGTCCTCCATGGCGTAGCGCATCGGGAAGTAGGCGTTGGGCGACTCCCAGCGCAGCGCCTCCTCCACGGCCGCGCTCCACGGCACGGCCCCCGAGCGCAGCAGCTCAAGCTGCTCGGGCCGGCCCAGCAGGGCGCGGACGGCGTGCGCGATGAGGTTGATGGTCGTCACGTGGCCGGCGATCAGCAGCACCTGCACGGTGTCCTGCAATTCGGCGTCGTCCAGCCGTCCCTGCCCGTGCAGCGCGATCAGCTCGGTGGTCAGGTCCTCGCCGGGCGTGCCGCGCCGCAGCTCGATGATCTCGGCGACCAGGTCGAACAGCGCCCTGCGTCCCTGCGGGCCGTCCGGCGGGCACCGGTCGAGCTGCACCACCTGGTCGGTCAGCTCGCGCAGGCGCTCCCGGAGGCCGTCGGGGACGCCCAGCATCTCGACGATGACGCGCAACGGCAGCGGGTAGGCGTACTCGGCCCGCAGGTCGACCGGCTCGCCCGGCGGCCGGGCCGCCAGGTCCTCCAGCAGGTCGCCGACGATGGAGGTGATCCACGGCTCCATCCGCTGCACCTGGCGCGCGCTGAACAGCTTGACCAGCGGGCCGCGCAGCCGCCGGTGCTCCTCGCCGTCGGCGTTGAGCATGGACGCGTCGGTGACCAGCCGCATCAGCGACGTGCCCTCCGGCGCCGCGGCGCGGGCCTCGGGGTCCCAGTAGCGGATGTCGCGCGTCATCGCCGGGTGCGACAGCACCGCCTCCAGCGTCGAGTGGCTGACGGCGGCCCAGGCCCGCACCCCCTCGACCAGTACGGGGACGAGCGGCCCGGCCCGGCGCAGCCGCTCGTCGCTCGCGTGCAGGTCAAGGGTGGCCGGGTCGAGAACGAACTCGGGATCCATGGTCATCCTGTCTGTCTTGTACGTTCGGCGGTCATCGGCTCGACGCCGCCCCGCTGAAGCGGCGGGGCAGGACCATGACCGGGTTGTCGTCGAGGATCACGTCCGGCGGCCCGAAGCGCTCGGCCACCCGGCGGATCTCCGGGTCGTCGAGCAGCAGGAGCCGGCCGTCGAGGACGAGCGGCTCGTCGTCGGCGTACAGGGTGGGCCGGTCGACCTGGCAGTCGCAGTGGGCGTGGCCGGGCGCGGTGGTGACGGCCACGCCGTCGGTGAGCGCGTCGAGCCCGCAGTAGAACGCGCCGGCGTGCTTCTCCCGCTCGAACTGGGTGCCGCCGGCCACCCGCACCTTCGGGTTCAGTCCGATCAGCGCGTGCCGCAGGTAGTAGCCGCCGGGCGAGAAGCGGCGCAGCCGATCGGCGGACGTCCCGCCCTCGATCTTCTGCACCACGTTGCCGGCCAGGATGACGCTCAGCGGCTCCTCGGGCACGCCGGTGACCGTGGAGTCCTCGACGACGAGCACGCCCTCGGTGTCGGCGGGCCAGAAGTTGACGCCCCCGTACGGGAAGGGCCGCCACTGGCCGGGGCCCGGCGGCTCGGCGTCCGGCATGAGGGTCAGCCCGGACAGCGTGAGGTCGGTGCCGGCCGTCGAGGTGACCCGGATCCTCGCGGCCGCGCCCAGCTTCTCCAGCGTGCGGTGCGCCAGGGCGTAGAAGACCTCGTTGGGCAGGCGGGCGCCGGTGAGCAGCGCGCCCGCCGTGGCACTCATGTGCAGGGACGCGAACCTGACCGGCAGGGCAGCGATCTCGTCGAAGAACAGCGGCGCGGTGTGCACCTCGCCCCACCAGGTGCAGGCGATGACCACGTCCGACGCCCCGACGGCGGCCCGCTCGACGTGGTGCCCGGCCCCGCTGTCCCATCCGCCGGGGCTGAACGGCGCCACCGACAGGATGTGCACGTCGGCGTCCCGGTAGGCGGCCGCGGCCGCGATGGCCTGGACGACGACCGGATCGACGGTGTGCTCGGCCAGCACCAGCACCCGCTCGCCCGGCGCCACCCGCAGGTAGTGCACCAGGTTGCGGGCGCCGGGCATGAGCTCGACGATCGAGTACGGCGCGGCCGTCGGTTCGGCCGCGTAGCCGAAGGGTGAAGTGGCGTACGGATTCGTGGTCATCGTTGTCTCCCCCCAGCGCGGTTCAGCGTGAGAGCCGCCGCGCGCCGGCCGACAGCGCGGCCGGGTCGAAGCCGAACGCGTCCGCCGGGTCGTTGCCCAGATACAGGTCGCGGACCAGCTCCCCGGCCGCCGGGGCGTTGCACAGCCCGTGGCCGGAGAACCCGGTCGCGTACAGGAACGCCGGCGATCCGGGCAGCCGGCCGATGAAGGCCGACCGGTCGGGGCTGGCGTCCCGCGGGCCGCGCACCGCCGTCTCCAGCCCGGACAGGTCCAGGCCGGGGTAGGTGGTGGCGAGCTGTTCCCTGGCCCTGACGAACCAGGCGTCCCGGTCGGTGCCGGGGTTGCCCATGCCGATCAGGATCCGGTCGCCGCGTCGGCGGATCAGCAGCCCGCTGGCGGCGTGCAGGGTGACCGGCATGTCGGGCACCTCGGGCAGCGGGCCGGTGGTGAGCAGCTCCTGCACCGCCGGACCGGTCAGCGGCAGGTCAACGCCCGCCGCCGACGCGATCCAGCCCGACCAGGCCCCTGCCGCGCACACGATCGCCTGCGCGGTGAACGTGCCGTCCGCGGTCTCGACGCGCCCGGTGGCCGGGTCGACGGCGGTGACGGCGCAGCCGGTGCGCAGCGAGGCCCCCGCCCGCGCCGCCCCCTCCGCGTACGCCTGCACGATGGCGGCCGTGTCGCTCACGAACGCCTGCGGCGACCACGCGGCCGCCAGCAGCGACGGCTCCTCGACCAGCGGGTTGAGCCGCCGGGCCTCCTCCGCGCCGATCAGCGACACGTCCACGCCCGCGGCCCGCTGCGCCGGCAGCTCGGCCTCGAACCTGTTCACCTGCTCCCGTTCGGTGAACAGCACGAGGTAGCCCACCTGCCGCATCGGCAGCTCGGTGCCGGGCCAGCTCGGGAACGAGTGATAGGCCGACAGGCTGCGCACCGCCATCGCCGAGCTGACCGGGTCGCCGGAGAAGTAGGCGCGCAGCACGTCCGCGGTGGCCCGCGAGGCGCCGGAGGCCAGGTCGTCGCGCTCCAGCACGATGGTCTCGATCCCGGCCTCGGCCAGGTGGGCCGCGATCGACAGCCCGATCACCCCGCCGCCGATGACCACCACCTCGGCCTGGTCGGCCTGGCTCATGCCGGGGCCACCGTCCCGCCCTTGAACGGAGTCAGCATCGGGCCGGTGACCGGGGCCACCGAACCGTCCGCGCGCAGGTGCTCGTCCACCTGCCAGGGGAAGAGCTGGAGGTTCCAGGCGCCCAGGCAGTTGACGTACAGGGCCATGTGGCTCATGAGCGCGACGAAGTCCTCGCGGTCCTGGAGCTGGTCGGTGATCTCCAGCGCGCGCTCGGTGAACTGGTGCAGCTTGTTGAGCCCGCAGTAGCCGAGGAACTCGGCCGGGGTGGCGGCCATGATGCGCGCCATCTGCTGCAGGAACTCCAGCGGGAGCTGCTGCTGCTGGGCGGCCCTGACCAGGCCGGAGTAGCAGCAGTAGCCGAGCGGGCGGGTCTCGCCGTTGACGAACAGCATCGTGGTCAGGGTGGTGCCGAAGCTGCCCGCGCCCGAGGCGATCCGGCCCTCGTGCAGGTCGACCAGCTCCTGGGGCGGGTCGAGCCAGATGCGCTCGATCTCGTCGTGCAGCTCGGCGAGGAGCTGGTCGGCCTCGGCGTGCCGGGCCGTAGGGCGGCGCAGCTGGTGGCCGCCGCCGTCGCCGGCCCTGCGGACCTCGACGATCACGGGCTCGCCGCCGGAGTACACCGACTGCCACACCGCCTGCCCGGCCTCGGCGAGCGCGTCGAGGTCCTCCTCGCGGACGGTGCCGATGGGCGTGGCGGGCATCGGCTCGCTCAGCGGGCCGTACTTGATGCCGAGGTGCTGGAGGCGGGAGCAGAACACCGAGCCGTCCGGCGCGATCCTCCGGTCGATCTTGTGGACGCCCGGGACGTGCAGCAACTCGGGCATCGGGGCCAGGTGGTAGAGGTGGTGGCCCGCCACGAGGGCGTGGCCTTGCAGGCTGCGATAGGGCAGGGTCTGCCACAACGCGTCGGCTAGGTCGCGGTTGCGTCCGTCGAGGTCTGCTGTGACCGATACGCCGATGGTGGGCCAGAGGATTTCGATCTGCCGCTCAGTGGCCGATTTGTTCATAACGCGGACAGTAACACAGCCGTTACGACGCGTAATTGAGGGGGTCGTACGACGCCCGGAGGGGAGGGATGTCCGGGGGAAGGGGCCGTGGGCGGTCGTCGCGCGCGCCGGCGGGAGAAGTTTGGCGCCCCAGTCGTTTCCGACTGGGGCGATGCCAACATTAGGGTGTTTTGTCTGGTTTGTACAGGTTCTTTAACGTGAACGTGCGGGCCGCGCCTGGACGCGGCCCGCACGTGAGATCGTCCTACCCGTGTCACGGGCCGGGCGATCAGAAGATGTTCACCCCGTAGGCGCTCAGCGCCTCGGTGACCGGCTGGAAGAAGGTCGTCCCGCCGCTGGTGCAGTTGCCGCTGCCGCCGGAGGTCAGGCCGAGCGCGATGCCGCCGGAGAACAGGGCGCCGCCGCTGTCGCCGCCCTCGGCACAGACGTTCGTCTTGATCATCTGGCGTACGGTGCCCTCGGCGTAGTTCACGGTGGCGTTGAGCGCCGTCACCGAGCCGCTGTGCACGTGGGTCGTGCTGCCGCTGCGCTGCACGGACTGGCCGACGTAGGCATTGCCCGCGCTGGTGATGTCACGCGAGCCGCTGTAGAGGTCCACGCCGCCCGGGTGGGCGATGCTGGTGTTGGTGTAGCGGACGATCGCGTAGTCGTTGCCCGGGAAGCTGGAGCCCGTCGTGTTGCCCAGGGTCGTGGTCTTCGCGGAGTTGGAGTACCACGTGGACGCGATGTTGCCGCAGTGGCCGGCGGTCAGGAAGTAGTAGGTCGAACCGCTGACCACGTTGAAGCCCAGCGAGCACCGGTACTGCCCGCCGTAGATCGCGTCGCCGCCCTGGATGAAGAGGCTGAACGTGCCGGGCTCGTTCTCCACGCGCACGGCGGGCGTGGCCGCCTCGGCGCTCTGCCCCTGCGCGGCGGCCGCCTGGGTGTTGGCCTGCTGGACCGCGATCTGGACCTTGGTGCGAGCGGTGCTCGCGACGGTGCTGTCCACCCAGACGACGACCTGGTTGGAGGCCGGGTCGACGGCCCACGCGGTGCCGGGGACGGCGGCCGTGCGGTCGAGGAAGGACATGATGGCCTCTAGCGAGGGGCCGCTGCGGGACACGACACGAGGCACGGCGCCGGAGGCGGCGATGGCCTGCGCGTCGGCGGGATCGGTGGTGGTGACCACCATCTTGCCCTGTGCCTGGTCGAAGTAGGAGCCGGCGGTGCGGGCGCCGAGCTGCCCCTCCAGCCTGGCCGCGGCGGCGGCCGGGTCGGCGGCGGGCTGGGCCGGCGCGGGCGATGCCTGGGCGGGTACGCCCGTGACCGCGCCGGTGAGGAGTCCGGTGGTGGCGACGATCAGTGCGGCGCGCCGGATCCGTAAGCCATGGATGCTCACTGGAGCCTCCTGAGGGTGGGGTGACTTGCCCGCAAATATGAACAAAATCCCTAAGGAGGGCAAGGGGCTGTCATACTGATTTTTTGACCGTCAGTAAGAGACCAGGGAAGGAGCGTCACCACCCCCTGCAGGTCACTGACCTGGCCTGACGCCCTGGAAAATGAGATCGCACCGGCCCGAGCAGGACTCATGAAAAGTTCGTTTCGGTATTTTCGGCGATGTCAACAAAGTTGTTTACGCCCTGTAGGAACGTCGCGGCGAACGCGTCCTGACCCAGCGTCGCGACGGCGGACGCGGTGATCCTCTCGACGTCGCCGCGCTCGGCCGCCGGCAGTGGAGCGCCCACGCTCCCGCGCAGCCCGTCGGCCGCGCCGAGCAGCAGCGCGGCCCGCCCCGCGTCCCCGGCCAGCGCCGCCGCGCCGGCCAGCCCCTCCAGCGAGAGCGCGACGGCCCGCGGCTCCCCGGCCGAGCGGGCCAGCTCCAGGCCCCGGCGGTGGCGGTCGGCGGCCGAACCGTGGTCTCCGCGCAGCTCGGCCACGAACCCCAGCTCGGCGTGGACCAGGTGCTCGCCCGCCGGAGAGGAGGGGTGGACGTCGCGCAGGCGGACGAGGTGGGACTCGGCGGCGTCGAGGTCGCCCGAACGCCGGGCGCCCAGCGCCAGGCCCATCACCGCGTGCACCTCCCCGTAGACGTGGCCGTGCCGGGCGGCCTGGTCTCTGGCGCGTTCGTGCAGGTCGCGGGCGCGCTCCCAGTCGTGGGCGAGCAGCGCCAGACGGCCGAGGCCCGATCGGCGGGCCGACAGCTCGTTCGCCAGGCCCAGGTCCTCGGCGATGCGCAGCCCGTCCTCCTGCAGCCGGGCGGCCTCGGCGTAGTCGCCCCGGATCTCGGCGACCGCCGACAGCGGCGGCACCGTCTGCAGCTCGCCCCAGCGGTCGCCGAGCTCGCGGAAGAGCTCCGCGCCACGCCGGGCGTGCCGGGCGGCCGCGGCCAGGTCGCCGTCGAGCAGCGCGTGCATGGCGCGCAGGCTGAGCGTGGCGGCGGTGGTCCAGGGGTCCTCGGACGCGGCCGCCAGGTCGAGCGCGCCGGTGTCGAGGTCGCCGGCGTTGAACAGGGCGTAGGCGTACAACCAGACCACCCGCCCCGGCACGGCCGCGCCGCTGGATGAGAGGTCGCCGAGCGGCACCGGCTCGGGACGGCCCCCGGTCAGCAGCGTGAACGCGGCGTGCGCCACCCGCGCGCCGGCCGACCCGGGGGCGAGCGCGCACACCCGTGCCAGGCTGCGGCGGCCCTCGTGCAATCGGCCGCGCAACAACCACCACCACGACAGGGCGCACCCCAGACGGTCGGCCAGGACGGCGTCCCCGCGCCCGGCCGCCTCCTCCAGCGCCGCGCGCAGGTTCGCGGACTCGGCGTCGAGCCGGGCCAGCCACTCCCGCTGCCCGGCGCCGCGCAGGGCGGGCTCGGCGCGTTCGGCCAGGGCCGTGTAGTACCGCAGGTGCCGCTCGCGCGTCTCGTCGAGGTCGTCCGCCTCGCGCAGGCGTTCCCGCGCGTACGCGGCCACCGACTCCAGCAACCCGTACCGGGGACCCGCCGGGCCGTCGGTCATGACGGCGAGCGAACGGTCGACCAGCCGGGTCACCAGGTCGAGCACCTCGTCGGCGGCGACGCCGTCACCCGGGCACACCTCCTCGGCGGCCTCCAGCGTGCAGCCGTCGCGGTGGACGGCCAGGCGGCGCAGCACGACGCGTTCGGGCGTGCTCAGCAGCTCCCAGCTCCAGTCGATCACCGCGCGCAGCGTGCGCTGCCGCTCCGGCGCGCCGCGACGCCCCCGCGTGAGCACCGCGAACCGGTCCTCCAGCCGCGCCGCCAGCTCCCGTACGCCGAGCCCCCGGACGCGGGTCGCGGCCAGTTCGAGCGCGAGCGGCAGGCCGTCGAGGCGGCGGCAGACGGCGGCCACCAGCTCCCGGGTCTCGTCGTCGGCGGGGGAGAAACCGGGCGCGGACGCGGCGGCGCGCTCGACGAACAGCCTGACCGCGTCGGCCTCCGGCAGCGGCTCGACCACGAACACCCGCTCGCCGGCCAGGTCCAGCGGCTCGCGGCCGGTGGCCAGGACCCGCAGCCGGGGCGCGGCGGCCAGCAGGCCACCGGCCAGGCTCGCGGCGGCCTCGACGACGTGCTCACAGTTGTCCAGCACCAGCAGCAGCTCGCGCCGCCGCAGCGCACCGGCCACCCGCGCCCCCGCCGCTCCTCCCGCCGCGTCCCCGCCGGAGACGGGCGCCGCGTCCGCGCCGGACGCCGGGGTGGCGTCGTCGCGGAGGCCGAGTACGGCGGCGACGTGCTGGGCCAGGTCGTCGGCGCCACCACGCCACCCGGCCAGCTCCACCAGCCACACCCCGTCACCGAACTCCTCGGCCGGCCCCTCCTCGGGCGAGGCGGCGGCTCCACGGGCGGCCTCCAGGGCCAGCCGGGTCTTGCCGACACCGCCGGGACCGGTCAGCGTCACCAGTCGTCCGGCCCTCAGCAGCCGTCGCACCTCGGCCGTGGCCGCGTCCCGTCCCACGAGGTCGCCGAGCGGCGCCGGCAGGTTCGTCCGCGCCTCCCCGTCGGGGGCCGTACCGCTTTCGGCGGGGGCGGGAGTCCCGGCGAGGAGGGCGGGGTCCTGCCGGAGGATGGCCTCGAAGAGGGTGGTGAGGGCGGGGCCGGGATCGACGCCCAGCTCGTCGGCGAGCCGGTCGCGCAGGTCCGCGTACGAGGCGATGGCCTCGCTCTGGCGCCCGGCCACGTACAGGGCCCGGAGCTGGACGGCGCGCAGGCGCTCCCGCAGCGGATGGCGGGCCACCAGCCCGGCCAGCTCGCCGGCCAGCAGGAGGTGGTCGCCCGCCGCCAGCCGCGCCTCGGCCTGCTCCTCCAGCACGGACAGGCGCTGCTCCTCCAGCCGCCGCGCCGCGCCCCGCGCGAACTCCTCGTCGGCGACGTCCGCGAACGCCGGTCCCCGCCACAACCCCAGCGCCTCGGTGAGCAGCGCGGCCCGCTCCCGCGGACCCGCGGCCGGACCGGCCGGCGCGACCAGGGAGCGGAAGCGCGCCGCGTCCACCTCGTCGGACGGCTCCAGCCGCAGCCGGTACCCCGCCGCCTGGTACGGCACCCGGTCACGCCCCAGAGCCGCGCGCAGCCGTGACACCTTGGCCTGCAACGCGTTGCCCGCCCGCTCCGGAGGCTCGGCGCCCCACAGGTCGTCGATGAGCCGGTCGGCCGACACCGGCCGCCCCTCGTGCACGAGCAGGTCGGCGAGCAGAGCCCTGACCTTGCTCTCGACGATCTTGACGGGCCTCCCCTCGTCGTCCCACACGGCGAGCGGGCCGAGCACTGCGAACCGCATGCGAGAACCGTACACACGCGCCGGAGGAGGACCGTCAGCGGACCGTCAGGATTCCCGCAGCGCCCGGGTGCAGAGTCGGTCACGAGTCACGGAGATCCACCCCGCACAGATCGGAGCGCCACCATGTCCGGCACGTCACCCCTGTTCCAGCCCACGATGCTCGGCCCGCTGAGCCTGCCCAACCGCCTGGTGATGGCGCCGATGACGCGCAACCGCGCCGCCGCCGACGGCACGCCCACCGCCCTCATGGCCGAGTACTACGCCCAGCGGGCCGCCGCCGGGCTGATCATCGCCGAGGCCACCACGCCCAACGCCGTCGGCCAGACCTACCCGAACATCCCCGCCCTGCACCTGCCCAGGCACGTGGCCGGCTGGCGGCGGGTCACCGGGGCCGTGGCCGAGGCGGGCGGACGGATGTTCGTGCAACTCCAGCACGGCGGCCGGATCGGCCACCCCGCCACCAGCGGCCTGACGCCCGTCGCGCCCTCCCCGCTGCCCCTGCCCGAGCCGGTCGCCACCCCCGGCGGGAACCGCCCGGCCGTCGTGCCGAGGGAGATGGGCCTCGACGAGATCGAGTCCACCGTGGCCGACTTCGCCGCCGCCGCGCGCCGGGCCGTGGACGCCGGGTTCGCCGGGGTCGAGGTGCACGGCGCCAACGGCTACCTCATCCACCAGTTCCTGGCCGACGGCACCAACCACCGCACCGACGCCTACGGCGGGTCGCCCGCGGGCCGCATGCGCTTCGCCGTCGAGGTGGTGCGCGCGGTCGCCGCCGCCGTCGGGCCGGAACGGGTGGGGCTGCGGCTGTCGCCCGGGTTCCCCGGGGCGGGGATGAGCGAGAGCGACACGGACCTGCTCTATCCGGCGCTCGTCGAGGAGCTGTCCGGCGCCGGGCTGGCCTACCTGCACCTGGTGTGGGCCAAGCCCGACCAGCCCCTGTACCGGCGGCTGCGCGGCGCGTGGCCGGGCGCCCTGATCGCCAACCCGGCCCAGCCGTGGCCGGGCCCGCTGCCCGCCGACGGCGGCCTGCGCGAGGCGGAACGGCTGCTCGACGCCGGGGCCGACCTGGTCTCGCTGGGGCGGGCCTTCCTGGCCAACCCCGACCTGCCCGGACGGTTCGCCGCCGGCGCCCCGCTCAACCCCGTCCGCGCCGAGCACTGGTACGGCGGCGACCACACCGGCTACACCGACTACCCGGCGCTGCGCGTCCCCGCCCTGACCTGATGATCCGACCTCAGCGTGCCTCCTGCGCGCACGACCGGCGGCGTGGCCGCGTGCCTTCGGGCCGCGACCGCGCCGCCTTCTTCGTTTCCTGCCCCTGACCTGCGGTGACATCGCCGATCCCCATCCTCCGCCGCCCCCTGGTGGAGCAGGCGGGGGCCCGAGCCGGCCGCCTACGCCGCCGCGGTGCTCAGGGCCCCGGCCGAGCTGGACGGCGGCCGCCCACTCCGTGCCGCTCAGCCTGGAGGCGCTGTCGGACATCGACGGCGAAGGGCTGTTCGTCTCCACGCTGACCGCCGACGGCGAGAAGACGTTCGACGAGGTCAGGCAGACGCCCGCGGTCAAGGAGCTGAAGGCGGTCGAGGCCGGGCACGTGGTGTCGGTGAACGGCTCGGTCTGGAGCACCCGCGGCGCCCCGCCGGCCGCCGGCGTCGTCCTCGACGAACCTGGTCAAGGCCCTCGCCGCCGGCTGACCGGTCGTCCGCCCGGCCCCTGGACACGCCGGAGACCTGTGGCGGAATTTCCGGGCGCGTGCGCGGGTTGGGCCGGGTGATCGTCCGTACCTGATGAGGAGAACCCATGAACGACCAGCCCGACGTCCCGGCCGTCCGACAGCTCCGGCTGGTCGTCGAGGCGGAGGACTACGAGGCGGCGCTGACCTTCTACCGCGACGTGCTCGGCCTGCCCGAGGAGGCCGCCTACTCCTCCGGCGACGGCGCCCGCGTGGCCATCCTCGACGCGGGCCGGGCCACGCTGGAGATCGCGAACCCGGCCCAGAAGAAGATGATCGACGACGTCGAGGTGGGGCGGCAGGTCGCGCCCAAGCTCCGGGTCGCGTTCGAGGTGGACGACTCCCGTGAGACCACCGCCCGCCTGGTGTCGGCCGGCGCGGCCGAGGTGGCCCCGCCCACCCTCACGCCCTGGCAGTCGCTCAACTCCCGCCTCGACGCGCCCGCCGGGCTGCACATCACCGTCTTCCAGGAGCTCGCCACCTCGGAGGAGCGGGAGAAGCTGGACGGCTTCGGCACCTCCTGACCACCGGCCCACCCCGGCGGTGGGGCGGCCGGTTGCCATTTCGGCAACGGCATTTGTCAACCTCGTCGCGCGCGACGCACAGTGTGCCTTCGGCACGTACTGGAGGAACGCGATGGACGAGAAGTACGACGTGGTGGTCGTCGGCGGCGGGGCCGCCGGGCTGAGCGGGGCCCTGACCCTGGGCCGGGCCCGCCGCCGGGTGCTGGTGATCGACGAGGGCCGGCCGCGCAACGCCCCGGCCGACGGCGTGCACACCTACCTGGGCCGGGAGGGCGTCCCGCCGCTCGATCTGCTGGCCGCCGGCCGCGACGAGGTGACCGGGTACGGCGGCGAGATCGTCACCGGCGCCGCCGTGTCGGCCGAACGCCTGGACGCCGGCGGTTTCCGCGTACGGCTCGCGGACGGGTCGTCGGTCGTCGCGGACCGGCTGCTGGTCACCACGGGCCTGGTGGACGAGCTGCCCGACCTGCCCGGCGTGGCCGAACGGTGGGGGCGGGAGGTGCTGCACTGCCCGTACTGCCACGGGTGGGAGGTGCGCGACCAGCCGATCGGCGTGCTGGCCGCCGGCTCGATCGCCGCGCATCAGGCGCTGCTGTGGCGGCAGTGGAGCGCCGACGTGACCCTCTTCACGCACACGGCCCCGCCGCCCGGCGAGGAGGACCTGGCCAGGCTGGCCGCGCGTGGCGTCACCGTCGTCGAGGGGCCGATCGCCGGCCTGTCGCCGGACTCCGGCCCGCTCACCGGCGTCACCCTGGAGAACGGCGACGTCGTCCCGTGCCGGGCCTTCGTCGTCGCCCCGCGCTTCGTCGCCCGTTCGGGTCTGCTGGCCGGGCTCGGCGTCGAGACGGCCGAGCAGCTCATGAACGGGCACGTCATGGGCGCCCACGTGCCCGCCGACCCGACCGGCGCGACCGGCGTCCCCGGCGTGTGGGTGGCCGGGAACGTGGCCAACCTGGGCGAGAACGTCATCGGGGCCGCGGCGGCGGGCGTCAGGGCGGCGGCGGCGATCAACGCCGACCTGATCGAGGAGGAGACCCGCCGCGCCCTGGCGGCCCACACCGGCGCGCCCGTCTCCGGCGAGCGGTTCTGGGACGACCGCTACGGGCAGTCCGAACGGATCTGGAGCGGCGACCCCAACGCGCGCCTGGTCGAGGAGATCGCGGACATGACGCCCGGCACCGCGCTGGAGCTGGGCTGCGGCGAAGGCGCGGACGCCGTGTGGCTCGCCCGCCGCGGCTGGCGGGTCACCGCCGCCGACGTCTCCGGCGTGGCCCTGGCCCGCGCCGCCGCCCACGCCGCGGACGAGGGCGTGGCCGAGCTCATCGACTGGCAGCGCCACGACCTGGCCGAGTCCTTCCCCGAGGGCGAGTACGACCTGGTCACCGCGAGCTACCTGCACTCGCCCGCCGAGCTGTCGCGCGAGAAGGTCCTGCGCGCCGCCGCCGCGGCCGTCGCGCCCGGCGGCCAGCTCCTGGTGATCGGGCACGCCGGCCCGCCGCCGTGGGACCCGGACGCCCACCCCGGCGTCCACCTGCCGACCCCGGAGCAGGTGCTCGACGCGCTGGAACTCGCCGAGGGGGAGTGGGAGGTGCTGCGGGCCGAGGAGTTCGCGCGCGTCCAGGCCGCCCCGGGCGGCGGGCAGGCCGTCCGCACCGACAACGTGCTGAGGATCCGGCGCCGCTGACCGATGCGGACGCCGGACGCGCGAGACGAGGAGGTCTCCGGCGAACCGGCTACCGCAGACCTCCTCGTGCGGCCATCACCGGGACACGGCTAGTTGACGCAGCCGGGAACGGGTGTGGGCGAGCAGTTGGTCGGGGTGTTGCCGCGCACCACCGAGGCCGTCAGCGTCACCGAGCCGGGGGCGCCCTCGTTGTCGATCCCTCCGGGCGCGCCGCCCGCGCGGTTGTTGTCGATCACGCTGCGGCTGATCGTCGCGGTGCCGGGACCGATGTTCGCCACACCGCCACCGGCGATGCCGGCCGAATTGTCGTTGATGGTGCTCCGGATTATGGTGAGAATTCCGTCGCCAGCGATTCCGCCACCCCTTTCTCCGGCGCGGTTGTCGGTGAGAAGGCTGTTGGTGAAGGTCATTCTTCCGTCGGTGGCCGCGCCTCCGCCGTTCCTGTGCGCGGAGTTATTCAGAATATTGCTGTTCGACACGTTGACGACGGTTCCCCCGATGCCGCCGAGGCCGCCGGAGAGGGTGCCGGTGTTGTACTGGATGAGCACCCGATCGAGGTTCGTGGTACCGCTGTTGACCGCGACGGCCCCGCCGAACCCTCCTGTGGAGGTCGTCGCGTCGCCTCCCGTCAGCCTGACCCGGTCGAGGTTGAAGTTGCTGTTGACGGTGAACAGACGGAACCGGGCCGCCGCCGGGTCGCGCTGTATCGTGGCGTTCTGGCCATGGATGGTGAGCGGCTTGTTGATCGGCGGGAGGGGGCCGGTCGAGTTGTTCAGGACATAGGTGCAGCCGGGTGTCAGGAAAAGCGTGGCGCCGGGCGCGGCGCCGTTGATCGCGTTGATCAGCGCGGGCCCGGCGCACGGTACGACGGCGACCGTCGCACTGGCCGCGGGTGTTCCGGCCGCGAATGCGGCGGCCGAGAGAAAGACGCCCCCGATAAACTGATAAGCCCTGATTGCCTGCATTGAAATATCCCCCGGATCGGACTCATGGTGAATGAGTGGCGATTAGCTGGCCTGGTCATCCCCGGGGCGGATAAGCGTTACGCATATGACTTATCGGATATAAACACAAAAGCGGGTCAATTGGGATATTGCGACCCGCGCCCTTAGTCGAGGGCCGTCGTCAGCGGGCCGCGCGCGGCCTCCTCCAACAGGGCGACGGTGACGGCCAGGTCGGGGAAGGCGTCGATGAAGGCGTCGACGGGGTGCGGGGCGAAGTCGGCGGGCTCGCGCAGCCCGCTCTGCATGCAGGCCACGAACCGCAGCCCGGCGCCGGTGGCCGCCTGGGCGTCGGTGGGTGAGTCGCCCACGTAGAGGCATTCGCCGGGGGCCAGGCCGGTGACGGCCAGCAGCTCGTCGAAGGCGCGCGGGTCGGGCTTGCCGAAACGGGTGTTGTCGGCGTGGTAGACGGCCGCGATCCGGCCGTCGAGCACGTGGCCGGGCGCCATCAGGTGCTCCATCTCGGCCTCGGTGCGGGAGGTCAGCAGCATGACCGCGCGCCCGGCCGCGTTGAGCTCGTCGATCACGCGCAGGTTCTCGCCAGGGACGACGTCGACCAGCCCGGCCGCCACGTACTCGCGCAGCACGGCGTGGTGCAGGGGGAGGTAGGCGGCCAGGTCGAGGCCGGGCGAGCGCAGCGGCATCGCCTCGTGCAGCGGCCGGCCCCACGTCGCCACGTGCACCGCCCTGGACATGGGCCCTCGGCCGAGGCGCGCCAGGACCTCGTTCTCCAGCTCGAAGCACGCGGCCTCGGTGAGGCACAACGTGTCGTCGACATCAACCACCACGGAACGGATCACAGGCCACACCATAACCGGCGGCCGCGTCAGGAGCCGACGGCGGCGGCGCGCAACGCGCCCGCGAGGTGCGCGACCGGGCCGGGGACGGGGCCGGGAAGACGGGCCAGCAGCAGCCGGCGCTGCTCGCGCGGCCCGCCCCGCACCGGCAGCACCCGTACGCCCTCCGGCACGGCCGGGCCCATCGACGCCGGCACCGTGGTCAGGCCGCAGCCGGCGGCGACGAGGGCGAGCTTGGCCAGCCAGTCGCGGGCGACGAGCACCGTCTCGGGACGCTCGTCCAGGCCCGGCCACACGCCCAGGGTGGGGCTCTCGCCCGCCGCGGCGGCCGGGCCGGCGATCCAGGGACGGCCGTGCAGGTCGGCGACGTCCACGTACTCCCCCCGGGCCAGCGGGTGCCCGGCGGGGACGGCGACGCGCAGGCCGCGCTCGGCCAGGATCTCGATCTCCAGCGCCGGCGTCTCGGCGTCCGGGGCGCGGAAGGGCGGCGCCGAACTGAGCAGGGCCACGTCCAGTGTGCCGGCTCGCAGCGCGCGGACCAGTGCCGAGCTGCCGTCCTCGCGGCCGGTGACGGCGATGCCCGCCACCGGCGCCCGCGTACGCGGCGAACTGCTCGACGTGGCCGACCCCGAGGCCGCCGCCCAGCTGGCCGGCCTGCTGAGCCAGCGGCACGGCGGCGTGGACGTCGTGATCGGCAACGCGGTCATGCGCGTCGGCCCGGACGACGACATGCGCCGGCTCATCGACGCCTACACCGAGGTGAACAACTTCGGCACCACCCGGCTGCTGCGCGCCTTGGCGCCGCTGCTGCGGGACGGCGGCCGCCTCCTCGTCGTCGTCAGCTCGCTGGGCACGCTGAACCATTTGGCGCCCGTCCTGCACGATCGCTTCGACGGGCTGGAGAGCCTGGAGGAGGTGGACGCGCAGGTGGCCGCCTGGCGTGACGCGGTCAAGGACGGCAGCGCCCGCGCCCAGGCCTGGCCGGGATTCGTCAACATCCCGTCGAAGATCGCACAGGTGGCCGCGGTGCGGGCCCTGGCCGGGCAGCGGCGGGACGAGGACGCGAGCCGCGGGATCCTGCTGGCCGCCGTCTGCCCGGGGATGATCAACACGCCGACGTCCGGCCTCTGGTGGGACGTCAGCGGCGCCCCTTCGCCGGAGCGGGCCGCCGTCCCCCTGCTCGATCTGGCCCTCGGCCCGGTGGACCCCGGCCACTACGGGGAACTCGTCCGGTTCGGACAGGTTCTCCCGTGGCGGCCGGGGCGGCGGGCGGCTAGTTGATCGTGACGATCGTCCCGCTGCCGTTGGGGTACTCGACGTAGCCGGTGTTGACCCGCGGCGTCGCCCCCGTCCAGGACGCGGTCAGCGTGAACGGCGTGCCGGCGCTCGTCTTCGGCCTGGCCGGCGTGACGGTGAGCGCGCCGCGCTCGTGACCCGGCTCCACGATGTCGACCTGCGTGGTGAACGCCGTGGACGTGGTCCCCGGCAGGTCCCCGAGGGAGAGCACGAGCAGGGTGTGCCGGCCGGGCCGGGGGCGGGACAGCACCGCGCGGTGGTCGCCGTCCGGGGCGGACACCCACGACTCGAACTCGCGCCCGCCCTTGCCCTCGTAGAGAAGCAGGCCGCCGACCTGCGCCTCCGGGTCGACCGCCTTGATGCGGAACGCGACGGCCTTGGCGCCCTCGGGCACCGTGACCGGGATCTCGCGGCCCATGATCTCGTCCTGGCTGACCGTGCCCGGCCGCTCCTCGCCCGAGACCGGCCCGTACGGGGTGACCTGGAACTTCCGCAGCCCCGGCGTCACCTCGAACGACAGCGAACCGGCCGCGCCCGTGCCCCGCACCTCTGCGGGCGCCTTGGCGCTCAGCGGCGTGGCCACGACCGCGCTGCGCACGCTGGTGCCCGCGCCGGTCCAGGTGAGGTGCCCGCTCACGGTGTCCCCGGTGGCCTCGGGCAGCGTCTCCAGCGTGACGGTGAACTCCTTGGCCTGACCGGCCTCCTTGAACACCAGCGTGGACGGCTTGACCTTGGCCTTGAACCCGGGCAGCTCGATCGAGGCGTGGTAGACGCCCGGCGTCAGCGCCGTCACCCGGCGGGTGACCGTGCGGGAGCCGAACAGCTCGCCCACCGAGATCGTCGGGTAGTTCAGGTCGGAGGCGGCCAGCGGCTTGACGCCGGTGCCGGTGGCGACCCCGAGGCCCTCCAGGAAGCCGTACCAGTCCGCGGCCCCGGCGTCGTAGACCAGGCCGGGGGTGAACATGCGGGACGGGTCCACGTGGCCGGCGCCCTGGGCGAAGACGTCCGGGGTCCTGGTGTCGTACGCGGTGGTCATCATGGCCGACTTGATCGCCATCGGCGACATCCGCGGATTCCGGCCGAGGTAGAGGGCGGCCAGGCCGGCGATGTGCGGGGTGGCCATCGAGGTGCCGGAGTAGAAGTCGAAGTCCTTGCCGTCGTTGCCCGGAGGCGCCACGGCGGCCAGGATCGCCGAGCCGGGGGCGGTGATGTCCGGCTTGAGCAGGTCACCCTTGGCGGAGAGGGCGGGGCCGCGCGAGGAGAAGCTGGTGACCTCGGGGTAGGCCACGCCGTCGGCGGGGGCCGGGAGCAGGGTGGCGGTCGCGCCCGGCGTGGCCGCGTACGCCGCGATCTTCCCGGCGTCGGGCGCGTCCACGTGCACGGTCGGCACGGCGTGCAGGTCGGCGTCGGTGGACTGGACGGTCGGGTTGCCGAGCACCATGCCCACGCCGCCGGCCCGCCTGACCTCGGCCGACTTCTCCACGCGGGGGGTCGTCCCGCGCGCGCAGTAGACGATCTTCCCGGCGGCCCTGGCCGGGTCGAGCGAGCCGGCCGCGCACACCTCGGCGTCGGCGTCGGCGGCCGGGCCGGCCTTCACCGACACGGCGGTGACCAGCGGTTTGGGACCGACCGGCGCGACGACGGAGGTGCTGATGCCGCGGTAGGCGGAGCCGTCGCCGAGCCGGACCTCGCCCCGGCGGGGCGCGATCGTGCCGGCGGCGACGGTCGTCGTCCAGGGCGCGGTGTTGTCCAGCGTGGAGGCGTCGGGGCCGGAGTTGCCGCCCGCGGTCGAGACGAAGACGCCGGCCTGGGCGGCGGCGAGGAAGGCGAGCTGGATCGGGTCGTCCGCGGCCGACTCCGACATCTCGCTGCCGATCGAGTAGTTGATCACGTCCACGCCGTCGGCCACCGCCTGGTCGATGGCCGCGATGAGGTCGGAGCTGTAACCGCCGGTCGTGCCGCCGTTCTTGCCCTGCCACAGGGCCTTGTAGACGGCGATCGCCGCGCCCGGCGCGACGCCGGAGACCGTGCCGAAGTCGATGCCGCCCGCGGCGGCCGGGACGCCGTTGTTCCCCGCCGCGGTCCCGGCGGTGTGCGAGCCGTGCCCCTGGGCGTCGCGCGGGGAGGCGAAGTCGTCGCGCTGCTCCGGCGGGTTGTACCGCAGCCACTGCTCGCCGAAGTAGCGGGCGCTGATCAGCTTGCCGTTGCACAGGTCGGCGGTGAAGCGCTCGCCGGTCTGGCACACGCCGGTGAACGTGGAGCCGTCGGCCTTGTTCATGACCGTGGCCCCGTCCTTGAGGTAGGGCCGGTACGGGTCGGCGCCGGCGGGCGGTTCCGTGCCGAGGGCCGGGCCGGCGAAGGACGGGTTCTCCGGCCAGATGCCGGTGTCGACGACGCCGACGACCACGCCCTTGCCCGCCTTGGCCGTGCCGCCGAGCGCGGCCCACAGGCCGCGGTCGCCGGACAGGCGCAGGAAGTCGGCGGAGTTCCGGTCGTCCAGGGCCTTGTGCAGGACGTCCGGGGTGACCGACAGCACGCCCTGGGCGGCGTGCAGCCGCAGGGCCTGGGCGGGGGTGAGGTCGGCGGTGAAGCTGTTGGAGGCCACCACGTGGTGGGAGGTGGCGGACGCGCCGACACTGCGGGCCACCTCGTCCTGCCGCCCGGTCAGGCGGTCGCGGTAGCGCTTGGCGTGGGCGCTGGTGGTGTCGACCTTCCTGCCCTTGCCGCCCTTGGTGGGCGCGATGCCGGTCACGCCGCCGTCATAGGTGGCCAGGGGCGACTCGGTCAGGGTGACGACGTAGGGGGACGGGCCGGGGGAGGGGGCGGCGGGCGGCGTGGACGCCGCCGCGGGGCGGGCCACTGCCGGGACGGCGGCGGTGACCGCCAGCGCGGCGGCCAGCGCCAGGACGCGGTGAACGCGGGTGTTGCGGGACATTGCTCCTCAAGGGGGGCGAGCCTGGTCACCCGTCCGGGGAGGATCACCGGAGGGCCGTCATGGAGTCAAGCGGCCAGTGGAGATCGATGTCGAGATATAGTGCTGACATTTTCGGCCACATGACCAAAAACGACATTTTGGAAGGTGCTTCTTGGGGGACGGGTCGGTGCTCGGCGCGGTGGGCCTGTCGGACTTCGACGAGCGGCTGTACCGGCTGCTGCTGCGCCGGCCCGGCCTGCGCACGGCCGAGGCCGCGGCCGCGCTGGAGGTCGGCGCCGCCCGGGTGCGCCCCGCGCTGGCCCGTCTGGCCGACGCCGGGCTGCTGCGCCGCACCGGACCCGGCCGGTACGACGCCGTGCCCCCGGAGGCCGCGATCGAGTGGCTGCTGGACCGCCGGAGGCTGGAGACCGAGGCACGGCTCGCGGCGGTCAGGACGGTTGTGTCGGACTTCACCCAGCTCTACCACTCCGGCCGGATGGGCTCCGGGCCCGCCGGGATCGTGGAGGTGCTGGCCGGGGAGGAGGCCGTCAAGCGGGTGATCACCGAGCTCCAGCGCACGGTCGGCGTGGAGCTGCTCGGCGTCGACCGCCCCCCGTACGTGGGACGCCCCGACGACTCCCACGACACCAACGAGTCGGAGCTGGACGGCACCCGGCAGCTGCTGGCGCGCGGCGTGGACATCCGCGTGGTCTACTGCGCCGAGTCCCTGGACCGGCCCGGCCGCCTGGAGACGCTGATCCGGCTGGCCGAGGAGGGCGAGCGCTCCCGGTTCGTCGCCCACCTGCCGTTCAAGCTGCGCATCGCCGACCGCAGGATCGGCCTGTTCCCGCTGGTGGACGGCGTCTACGACAACATCGCGCTGCTGCACCCCTCGCGGCTGCTGGACGCGCTGGTCGAGCTGTTCGACGTCTACTGGGAGCGCGGCCGGCCACTGGCCGGGCTGCCGCAGGCGGCGCAGGAACGCCCGGCGGAGGCGGACCTGCTGGTGCTGCGCCTGCTCAACGCCGGGCTCAAGGACGAGGCCATCGGCCGCCACCTCGGCGTCAGCGCCAGGACGGCCACCCGCAAGATCGCCGCCGTGGTGGAGAGCCTCGGCGTGACCAGCCGTTTTCAGGCGGGCGCGGAGGCGGCCGCCCGCGGCTGGCTCTGATCCCATCTCGCCGCACTTCGGTAGATCTTCGCTTACTGTGCATTTGGGGAGGTGCGCTGCGGGAGAATGTCCTCGCCGCGCACCGGTGCACGGCTCACGGGGGAATCACGGAGGATGACGTCGAGGATGAGTGCTCAGACGCAGGAGCATCTCGGCCCTTACCGGGTGATCAGGAAGATCGGCGAGGGTGGCATGGGGGTCGCCCACCTCGGTCTCGACGGCGCGGGGCGCCAGGTCGCGATCAAGGTGCTGCATCCGCACGTCGCCTCCGACCTCAAGGCGCGCGACCGCCTGGTGCGCGAGGTGGAGACCATGCGCCGGGTGCGCAGCCGGTTCGTCGCCGAGGTCGTCGACGCCGAGTTCGACGCGGACCGGCCCTACGTCGTGACGCGCTTCGCCGACGGCCGCACGCTTGAGCAGACCGTCCTGACCGACGGCCCGCTGGAGGCCCGCGCGGTCGTCAGGCTCGCGCAGGGGCTGTGCCAGGCGCTGGTCGACATCCACGCGGCGGGCGTGATCCACCGCGACCTCAAACCGGCCAACGTCATGCTGGTCGGCGGCGAGCCGCTGGTCATCGACTTCGGCATCGCCCACCTGGTCGACGCCGCCCGGCTGACGCAGTCCGGCATGTTCGTCGGCACGCCCGGCTACCTGGCTCCGGAGATCATCCGGGCCTCGCAGGTCACCCCGGCGGCCGACGTGCACGCGCTGGCCTCGACGGTGTTCTTCGCCGCCACGGGGCTGCCGCCGTTCGGCACCGGGTCGTTCGAGGCCGTCTGCTTCAACACCATGGAGGGACGGGCCCGGCTCGACCAGGCGCCCGAATGGCTGCGCGGCTGGCTGGCCGGCGCGCTGCGGGTCGACCCGGCGGCCCGGCCCGGCGCCCGGGAGCTGCTGCGGCAGGCCGGGGCGCTCGACCCGGTCGGCCGCCCGATCAGGGCCGAGCCGCCCGCCGCGAGCACGCTGACCATGGACGTCGTCTCCGCCCTGCTCCCGCCGGTCGAGTACGCGCCGCGCGGCCACGAGCACCGGCCGCCCCCCGCCCCCACGGTCCACGCGGGCCGGCCGGAGGAACGCCCGCGGCGTCCCGCCGAGCCCGCGGCGCCCCCGGCGCCCGCCGAACCCTTCGACCTGCGGCGGTTCGTGACCAGCAGCGGGTTCGTCGGGGTGCTGGCGCTGGTGACGCTGTCGGCCTCGACCGTCGTCACGCCAGTCGTCGGCGGCCTGCTGGCGGTGGCGCTCTCGCTGGCGCTGCGCGCCGCCGACCACTTCCTCACCGAGGAGCGGCCGACGGCGTCCCGCGCCGCGCTCGTGGCCATGGGCAACCTGCTCCTGTCGCTGGCCTGCGGCCTGGGCGTGGCCGGCCTGCTGGAGGCGGCCGGATCGAGCACCAGCCACGCCGAGGCCCTGGCCGCGGGCGGGTTCACGCTGGGGCTGTTCGTGCTGCCCGGCGCGGCGCCGGTGCGGCGCAGGGCCTCGGCGTGGCTGGCCCGCCTTCTGCCCGGCCGCAGCGCGACCGTGGTGACGGTGGCCGTCATGGGGCCGATCGCGCTGCTGGCGACGATCGCGGCGCTGCTCCAGGGCTGACCGGCCCGGCTGACCGGCTCAGCCGCCGGTGGCCTCGGGCAGCGACCGCAGAAGCGCCAGGTCGTGCAGGTCACGTTCCCTCGGCTCGTACCCCTGGTGGAAGGCGAGCTGCTGGGCCGCCGACAGGCACGGCACGCGCCGCCCGGCGACCGTGCCCGAGGTGAAGGCGGCCGCCGGGTAGAAGAGCGCGCCGCCCCTGTCGTCGAGGTCCTGCACGGCCGAGCCGTCCGCGGCGAAGCGGAGCGGATGCAGGTCGAGCTCGCGGCCGAGGTCGTCGGCCATGACGAAACGGGCCGGACGGCCGGGCACCGCGCCGTCCCGCTCGGTGTAGCCGAGCGCCTCCAGCGCCCCGATCACGCGCGGCTCCTGCTCGGCCCGGTGCAGCAGGTCGAGGTCGTGGTGGTCGCGGGTGGCCCGGCCGACGAGGGCATCGACGCCCCAGCCGCCGGCGATCCACACCGCGCAGCCGACCGCGCGCAGCGCCGCGCGTACCCGCAGCAGCTCCCCGGCATCGAAGATCATTCGGGGTAGCGTACGGCTGGACACCGCGACGGTCAACGTGTTCAGAATGGGCCTCGTGACGCCTTCGACCGGGCACGTCGTCAGGGACCCGCTCACCGGGCGGGTCGAGCGGCCGCTCGCGCCCGTCGGCCCCGAGCGGCTGGCGGAGATCGCGGCCGGGCTGCGTGCGACGGCCCCCGCCTGGCGGGCCCCCGGCCGCATCCCCGAACGGATGGAGGTGCTGGCCGCATTCGGCAGGGCGCTGGCGGCCGACGACGAACTGCTGGCCGCGCTGGTGGCCGACACCGGCCGGGAGGCCGAGTCCAGGCTGGAACGGCAGCTCACGGCCGGCCTCGTCGAACGATGGGCACGCCAGGCCCCCGCCCTGCTCGCGCCCCCGCCCGAACGACCGGCCGCGCTGCCGGGGATCGCGGTGGGCGGCGACGCGGTGCCGTACGAGCTGGCCGGGGTGATCAGTCCCTGGAACTTCCCGCTGCTGCTCGGCCTGATCGACGCGGTGCCCGCGCTGGCGGCCGGCTGCGCGGTGCTGGTCAAACCGAGCGAGGTGACGCCGCGCTTCATCGAGCCATTGACGCGGCTGATCCCCGACGAGCTGCCGCTGCGGCTGGTCGAGGGCGCGGCCGAGACCGGCGAACGGCTCGTCGGCCTGGTGGACACCGTCGTGTTCACCGGCAGCGTGCCGACGGGCCGCCGGGTGGCCGAGGCCGCGGCGCGCGCGTTCGTCCCCGCCCACCTGGAGCTGGGCGGCAAGGACCCGGCGATCGTCCTCGCGGGCGCCGACCTGGAACGGGCGGCCGAGGCCGTGTTGTGGGGCGGCACGGCCAACGCCGGGCAGTCCTGCCAGTCCGTCGAACGCGTCTACGTCGAGCGCGGCGCGTACGACGCCTTCCTCGGCCTGCTGGCCGACCGGGCCGCGGCGACCCGGCTGACCTGCGAGGGCGGTCCCATCGGGCCGATCATCGACCCCGCGCAGGCCGACGTGATCGCGGCTCACCTGGCCGACGCCGCCGCCAAGGGCGCCCTGACCCACACGGGCGGCGCGATCGAGCGGCACGGCGGCGGCCTGTGGTGCCGTCCCACCGTGCTGTCGGGGGTGCGGCACGACATGCTCGTCATGACGGAGGAGACGTTCGGGCCGGTGCTGCCGGTCATGGCCGTGTCCGGGGCGGAGGAGGCGGTGGCGCTGGCCAACGACAGCGTGTACGGCCTGTCGGCCGCCGTGTTCGCCGCCACCGAGCGGGAGGCGCTGGCCGTCGCGGCCCGGCTGAACGCCGGCGCGGTCAGCGTCAACGACGCCGCGCTGACCGCGCTCGTCCACGAGGGTGAGAAGAACTCCTTCGGCCTGTCGGGGCTCGGCGGCTCGCGCATGGGCGCCGCCTCGATCGGCCGGTTCCTGCGCCGCAGGGCGTACCTGGTCAACCGGTCCGGGGCCGCCGATCCGTGGTGGCACCCGAGGAAGGGATAGAGCATGGGACTGCGTGCCGAGATGCCGCTGCTGGCCCGCCACGAGGGCGAGTGGGCCGGCGAGTACGTGCACGTCGACAAGGACGGCGCCGTGATCGACCGGCACCACGTCGAGATGACCTGCGCGATCGTCGGCGACGCCCACTACCACCAGACCAACCGCTACCGCTGGGACGACGGCCGCACCGAGGTGCACGAGTTCCCCGGCACGTACCTGGGCGGCGGCCGGTGCGGCTTCGACACCGAACGGCTGACCGGCCAGTTCTGGGAGCTCGACGACAGCACCATCTACCTGACCTGGCGCTTCAAAGCCGAAGGCGACGACCTGCGGCTGTTCGAGCTGATCGTGCTGAGCGCGGACGGCGACTCCCGCAGCCGCACCTGGCAGTGGATCAGGAACGGCGAATGCGTCCGGCGCACCCTGATCGACGAGCGCCGGACGGCCTGACATGACCGCCTACGCCGCCCTGGCGCTCCAGATCGAGGCCAGGGCCCTCACCGGCCGCGCCGACCTGGCCCGCGCCGTCGAGCGCGTCGCAGAGCGCGTCGGCGGCAGCAAGGCGTGGCTCGGCCCGGCCCTGCGGCTGGTGGTGCTGCCGGAGTACGTCCTGACCGGCTTCCCCGCCCGGCAGGGCCCGGCCGAGTGGCGCGAGAAGGCCGCCCTCGACGTGGACGGGCCCGAGTACCGGGCGCTGGGCGCGATCGCCGCCGCGAACGACGTGTTCCTCTGCGTGAACGCCTACGAGCGCGACGAGCACTTCCCCGGCCTGTACTTCCAGGCGTGCGTGATCCTCTCCCCGGCGGGGGAGGCGGTGCTGCGCTACCGGCGGCTGCACTCGATGTTCACGCCCACGCCGTACGACGTGTGGGAGCGCTACCTCGACCGCTACGGCCCCGACGGCGTGCTGCCGGTCGCGCGTACCGAGATCGGGAACCTGGCGGCGCTCGCCTCGGAGGAGATCCTGGTGCCCGAGCTGGCCAGGGCGCTGGCCCTGCGTGGCGCGGAGGTGTTCTGCAACCCGACCTCCGAGGCGTACTCGCCGGCCCTGACCCCCAAGGCCGTCGCCCGGCGCGCCCGCGCCGTGGAGAACCTGGCCTTCGTCGTCTCGGCCAACACCGCCGGGCTGTCCGGCATCGCGATCCCGGGCGACTCGGTCAACGGCGGCTCGGAGGTGATCGGTCCCGAGGGCCGCGCGCTGGCCCAGGCCGGGCCGGGGGAGACACTGGTCGCCGCCGCCGAGCTGGACCTGGCCGCGCTGCGCCGCGCCCGCCGCGGGCCCGGCATGGCGAACCTGCCCAGCCGCGTCAAGACGCGGCTGTGGGCCCAGGCGTACGCCGCGCACGACGTCGAACGGCCCGGCGAGCTGACCGACGCCCCGGACCGCGCCTTCTACGCCGCCCGGCAGCGCGAGGTCATCGAACGGCTGTACGGCCGGGAGTGAACGTCAGGCGCGGGCGTAGCGGCGCAGCAGCCCCCGCTCGGCCGCCAGGAAGATCGAGTTGAGCGCCACGCCCAGCACGCCCAGCAGCACGATCCCGGCCCACATGGCCGGGATGTCGAACTGGCTCTGCGCCTCCAGCAGGCGGTGGCCGATGCCCTCGCTGCTGCCGTACAGCTCGGAGATCACCATCATGATCAGCGCCAGCGAGACGCTGAGCCGCAGGCCCGCCAGGATCTTCGGCGCGGCGGCGGGCAGGATGACGTGGAACAGGCGGGTGGCCGCCGACAGGCGGAAGACCTGGCCGGTGTCGAGGTAGCCGCGGTCGACGTGGCGGCCCCCGTCCATCGAGTTGATCAGTACGGGCCACACGACCCCGTACACGATCGAGGCGAGCTGCATCGGGGTGCCGATCTTGAACAGCAGCAGGAACACCGGCAGCAGCGCCGCGGGCGGCACCGAACGGCCGAGGTGCAGCAGCGGCTCGGCCAGCGCCGCCAGCCAGGCCAGCCGGCCCAGGGCCACGCCGAGCGCCACCCCCGCCACCGCCGCCAGCGCCCACCCCACCACCAGCCGCCCCAGGCTGGGCAGCAGGTCGGCGACCGCCTCGTCGGTCAGGAACAGCCGGCCCGGCGAGCCGGAGAACCACATCTCGCGCAGCCGGGTCAGGATCGTGCTGGGCGGCGGGAAGTAGACGGCCTCCGCCCGCCGGGCGACCAGCTCCCACAGCACCGCCACCACGGGCAGCAGCCAGTGGCGGCGCGCCCACCGCCAGGTGTTCGCCGCAGGCCCGCCCGGCCCGGACCGGGTCACGCCGCGACCTCCGCGCGGGCGTGGTGCCAGCGGAACAGGCGCCGCTCGGCCGACGTGACCAGCAGGTTGGCCGCCAGCCCGAGCAGGCCCGCCCACAGCGTGCCGGCCAGCACCCGGTCGACGTGGTTGGCGGTGCCGGCCTGGAGCAGGAACGTACCGATGCCGTCGCCGCCCGCGATGAGCTCCACGCTGACGGCGACGATGAGGGTGACCCCGACGGAGATCCGCACGCCGGTGGCGACGAACGGCGCGGCGCTCGGCAGCGAGACCCGCAGCACGACCGCCAGCGGGCCGAAGCCGAAGCTGCGCAGCGTCTCCTTGGCCTGCGGGTCGACGTCGGCCAGGCCGTACATGGTGTTGACGAGCAGCGGCCAGCAGCAGGTGTAGACGATCAGCGAGGTCTTGGCGTCGGCGCTGTCGGGGAACAGGAACATGGCCAGCGGGATCAGCGACACCGACGGGATCGGCCGCAGGAACTCCACCAGCGGCCGCGCCGAGCGCTCCACCACCGGCACCGTGCCGAGCAGCAGCCCGGCCGGCACCGCCAGCGCGATGGCGATCAGCAGGCCCGCCGCGCACGCGCCCAGCGTGGCCAGCACCTGGGCGTGGAACCCGGCGTCGGCCGCCAGCCCGGCCGCGGCGGCCAGGACGTCGGAGGTGTACGGCAGCACGCCCGGGTCGACCAGCCCCGCCCGCCCCGCGATCTCGGTCAGGACGAGCACCCCGGCCACCCCCGCGACCCCGAGCGCCGGCCGCCTGCCCCGCGTGATCATCCCAGGCCGGTCGCGATCTGCTGGGCGACGACCGGCCTGCTCTTCAGGTAGCCGTAGCCGACGAGCAGGTCGGCCAGCTTCTGGAAGCCCGCCTGAGGCGGCTCCATCGAGAAGACGCCGAGCTTCATGGCGGCCGCGCTCGCCGCGTCGATCTGCGTGTACGTCGGGATGACCTCGTCGATCGCCGAGCGGTCGGCGGCGGCGATCCGCTGGGCCTTGGCCAGCGCGCGGTGGAAGGCGGCGGCGGTGCGCGGGTTCCTGGTCAGCCAGTCCTGCGACACGCCCCAGCCGTCGATCGGGATGCCCGCGGTCGGGCCCGACATGGTGTCGATCACCTCGGTGCCGCCCGCCTTCTTGGCCGCCGTCAGGAACGGCTCGACCAGCCAGGCGGCGTCGACCTTGCCCGAGGCCAGCGCGCCGAGCTGCTCGTTGAACGGCATCGCCACGTACTTGACGTCGCCGGGCGCGAGGCCGGCCTGCTGGAGGTGGGCGTTGGTGACCGTCTGGCCCAGCGCCTTGAGCACGTTGACCGCGACCGTGCGGCCCTTGAGGTCGGTGGCGGACCTGACCGGCGACCCCTTGGGCACGACGACGCCCGCGATGCCGGGCGCGGACTCCTGGCTGTGCTGGAACAGCTTGAGCCTGGCCGCGCCGGAATCGTTGATGGACAGCAGCGAGACATAGGAGGTCAGGAACGCGTCCATGCTGCCGTTGAGTATTTTCGGCATGACCGCCTGAGGGGCCTGGATGATCTCCGTTTTGACGGTCAGGCCCTCGGCCTTGAAGAAGCCGCGTTTCTCGGCGATGAACAGCGGCGCCGCCGACGGCACCGGCACCACGCCGACGAGGAGCTGGGTCTTCTCCAGCCCGCCCGAACCGCCTGAACCGCTGGTGGAGGTGGGGGCCGCGCCGCCGCCGCAGGCCGCGAGGCCCGCGACGAGGGCCAGCGCGGCGGCGGCGTGTGCGATCTTCACGATGCTCTCTCCTGACTGCCGGCGCGTTTCCTGGCCGGGCAATGCGAGAATCGCGGCGCGCGCCCGGACAAGCGCGGGCCCGAATCGAACGAGCCCCCCGACGCATTCGGCACCACCGGAACCCCCGCTGCCACGAATGGCGATCGTACAGCAGGAGTCGTGACCGCCGCCATGAAACAAAGCGGGCATTTATCCGAATGACCTGACCGTCGGTATAAGTGACGGTAAATCGGTAATACGCCTATATTTTTGGCCTTTGTGGGATCAATTCTCGACGTCCGGGCCGCCACGGAGTCATTGCCGCTCCTTGGACGTGCGATGAGACCCGGGTTGAGATCATTGGGCGGCAGGACCCGGCGAGACCGGTGAGGGGGTGGGGGCCCTGCGGCCGCTTCGGCTCTCGGTCCAGGCGCGTCTCATCCTGGCCACCGCCGTGCTGTCGCTCATCGTCTGCGCGGCGATCGGCGTCGCCCTAGACGTGCTGATCCGCGAGCGCATCCGGCAGGACGTCTTCGCCGACACCCAGCGCGCCACCACCGAGTGGATCGGCTCGATGGGCACCGCCTTCCCGCCCCCGGTCACCACGTCCTCCGTCGACCTGCTCCAGCTCGTGGACGCCCACGGCCACGTGGTCGCGGCCAGCCGCGCCGCCTCCGGCAGGCCGCCCGTCAGCACGCTGTGGCCCGCCTCCGGCAACCGCATCCGGCACGGCGTGGCCTGCGCGCGCGGCGAGTGCGTGATGTTCACCGCCACCAGGCCCTCGCCGCAGGAGGAGCAGTTCCTGTGGGGCGGGGCGTCCCACGTCGTCTACGCCGCGCGGGCCGAGCCGCCCCTCCTGGCCACCCACCGCCTGGAGCTGATCATCACCGCCGGCGGCCTGGCCGTCAGCGCGTTGCTCACCTGGATCGCCGCGTTCCTGATCGGGCGTACGTTGCGGCCGGTCGAGGGGATGCGGGCCAGGATGGCCGAGATCACCGTCACCGACCTCAGCATGCGGGTGCCCGAGCCGCCCGGCGGCGACGCCGTCGCCCAGCTCGCCCGCACCGCCAACGGGACGCTGGCGCGCCTGGAGGAGGCCGTCGAGCAGCAGCGCAACTTCTCCTCCATGGTCTCCCACGAGCTGCGCACGCCGCTGACCGGCCTGCGCGCCCGGCTGGAGGAGGCGCTGACCTACCCCGACGTCGACCCCCGCGCCGCCCTGCGCGACGCGTTGTCCACCGCCGACCGGTTCCAGGCGATCATCGAGGAGATGTTGCTGCTGGCCCGCGTCCGCACGGCCTCCCCGCGCGACCGGGAGCCGGTGCGGCTGAGCGAGCTGGTCCGGGAGGAGGTCGCCGCCCGGCGGGCCGGGCTGCTGATCCGGGTGGACGTCGCCGAGGATCTCCAGGTGCTCGGCAACCGCGTGCAGCTCGGGGAGGTGCTGACGAACCTGCTGGTCAACGCCCAGCGGCACGCCCGTACGGTGGTCGAGGTCCGGGTGGAGCGCCGCGACGGCCAGGCGGTGGTCTCGGTCCGCGACGACGGCGCCGGCGTCGTGCCCGAGGACCGCGAGCGGGTCTTCCAGCCCTTCGTGCGCCTGTCCGAGGGACGCCGGCGCGACCCCGAGGGCAGCGGCCTCGGCCTGGCCATCTCCCGTGCCATCGCCCGCGCCCACCAGGGCGACCTGGACATCGAGGACTTCCCCGACGGCCCCCGGTTCGTCCTGCGCCTCCCGCTGCCCGCCCCCGGCCCGGACGCCCCGCCGCCCTGAGCCCGGTCGCGGACCCGGCGGGCCGCCTTCCCCGGTCGCGGCGGCCGGGCGGCGGGCCCGGCCGAGCGCGTCCCTCAGGACGTGGTCACTGGCACTTGCCCTTCAGCCACGCGCTGAACTCCGGCGTGTAGTCGGTGGCCACCCGCTTGGCCCCGCTCGCGAGCGCCGACTTCCACGCGTTCACGTTCAGGGTCCAGGAGGGGGGCGGCTCCTCCCACTTGGTCACCTCCGGCCAGATCGGACCGCCGGTCAGCACCTGGCTCAGCCCCGCGGCGGTCACGCGGCTCTTGAGCTCGGCGGCGATCGCGCTGTCGTGCGAGTACAGGATGATCTCCTGCGACCGGTAGTTCTCCTTGACCGGGTCGAGCACCTCCTTCCAGCCCTGCGCCTTGATCGTGGCGTTGGAGCTGAGCAGCGACTGGCGGGCCTCGGGCTTGATCTCGACCAGCCCGACCATGCCGGACGAGCGCATCGCGGCCAGCCACTCGCGGAAGGTGTAGACGGTCTCGCCCTTGAACAGGCCGCGCACGATCGTCCGGCCCTTGAGCGCGGTGTCGCCCGCCGCCCACCAGATCTCGGTGATGTTCTTCTTGGTGCCCGACAGGCCCCACGTCGAGGTGTTGTGCCACATGACGGCCTTGGTGCCGTCCTTGGTGAGCTGGAGGTCGGCCTCGACGCCGGAGGCGCCCCAGCCCTTGTAACGCCGTACGGCGGTGGGGTTGTTGGGCTGGCGCACCTGGTCCCGCTCCCAGGCGTTGGCGCCGGTGGGGTAGCCGCCGTGCCCGAAGATCTGCGGGCAGGCGGGCAGCGCGGCGGACGGAGAGGTGAGGAGTGAGGCCAGCGTCAAGGCGGCGAAGGGGCCGGCGAGGGGGACTGCCAAGGCACGCACCTTTCGATCTTGAGGTTCACCGCACTCTGCCACATTCACGGACGTTCCGTCCCAGGAGGGCGGCCGCGAGGGCGAGCGCTGCGCGGGCGCGGGGCAGGTCGCCGGTACAGTCGTCAGTACCGTGGCGGCTTGTGGCAGGGTGCCACGGGAACCGGCGCTCGAACCCTGTGGCGGGGTCACTTTTTGTGGAAACCGCACAAAGCAGGAGCCCCGGCGTGCACTATGCGGACATTGGTACACGCGGCGGTGATCGAGCACGGTAGAGACAGTGACGGGCGAGGCTCCGGGGGATCACCCCGGACTCGCCTACTTGTACGGGGTACGTGGGAGGCTCAACCGGTGTTCAATCGTGTCGCCATCGTCAACCGCGGAGAGGCCGCGATGCGGCTCATCCACGCCGTCCGGGATCTTTCGGCGGAGACCGGCAAGCGGATCGAGACGATCGCGCTCTACACCGACGCCGACCGCGACGCGACCTTCGTCCGCGAGGCGGACGTCGCCCACTCGCTGGGGCCCGCCTCGGCGCGCCCGTACCTCGACCACGCCGTGCTGGAGCGGGCGCTGGTCGAGACCGGGGCCGACGCCGCGTGGGTCGGGTGGGGGTTCGTCGCCGAGGACCCGGCCTTCGCCGAGCTGTGCGAGAAGATCGGCGTCACCTTCGTCGGGCCCAGCGCGGAGGCGATGCGCCGGCTCGGTGACAAGATCGGCGCCAAGCTCATCGCCGAGGAGGTCGGCGTCCCCGTCGCGCCGTGGAGCCGCGGCGAGGTGGCCACGCTCGAGGACGCCCTGCGCGCCGGCGACGCGATCGGCTACCCGCTGATGCTCAAGGCGACCGCGGGCGGCGGCGGGCGGGGCATCCGCATGGTCGCCTCGGCCGACGAGCTGGCCGACGCCTACGAGCGCACCAGCCAAGAGGCCGAGCGCGCGTTCGGCTCGGGCGTGGTCTTCCTGGAGCGCCTGGTCACCGGCGCCCGCCACGTCGAGGTGCAGGTCATCGCCGACGGTCACGGCACGGCGTGGGCGCTGGGCGTCCGCGACTGCTCGGTGCAGCGGCGCAACCAGAAGATCATCGAGGAGTCCGCCTCCCCGGTCCTGAGCGACGACCAGACCGCCGAGCTGAAGGCGTCGGCCGCACGGCTCGCCGTGGCCGTCGGCTACCGCGGCGCGTGCACCGTCGAGTTCCTCTACCACCCCGGCGACAAGCTGTTCGCCTTCCTGGAGGTCAACACCCGGCTCCAGGTCGAGCACCCGATCACCGAGCTGACCACCGACACCGACCTGGTCCGGCTGCAGCTGCACGTCGCCGCCGGCGGCCGCCTGGAAGGCCCCCAGCCGCGCGAGAGCGGCCACGCCGTGGAGGCCCGGCTCAACGCCGAGGACCCCGACCGCGACTTCGCCCCCGCGCCGGGCCGCATCGCCCGCCTGGTGCTGCCCGCCGGGCCCGGCATCCGCGTCGACACCGGCGTCAGCGAGGGCGACACCATCCCGGCCGACTTCGACTCGATGATCGCCAAGATCATCGCCTACGGCCGCGACCGCGAGCAGGCCCTGGCCCGCCTGCGCCGCGCGATGTCCGCCACCACGGTGATCATCGAGGGCGGCGCCACCAACAAGAGCTTCGTGCTCGACCTGCTCGACCAGCCCGAGGTCGTCGACGCCGTCGCCGACACCGGCTGGATCGACCGCGTACGCGCCGAGGGCCGCCTGGTCAGTCACCGCCACTCCGCGGTCGCCCTGGCCGCCGCCGCGATCGAGGCCTACCAGGACGAGGAGGAGGTCAGCCGCAACCGGCTGCTGGCCACCGCCCACGGCGGGCGCCCGCAGGTACAGCACGAGACCGGCCGCCCGCTGACCCTCAAGCTCCGCGGCGCCGGATACCGGCTCACGGTGGCCAGGGCCGGGCAGCGGCGCTTCCGCGTCGGCATCTCCGACGGCGACCGCTCCCACCCGCTCGACGTCGAGATCGACCGCTTCGACGAGCACAGCGGCCGCATCACGGTCAACGGCCGCCGCTTCCGCCTGATGTCGGCCACCCACGGCCCGATCCACCTGGTCGAGGTCGACGGCGTCACCCACCGCATCAGCCGCGACGAGGGCGGCGTCGTCCGCTCGCCCGCGCCCGCGCTGGTCGTGGCGACGCCCCTGTCGGCCGGCGACGAGGTCGAGGCGGGCGCGCCCATCCTGGTGCTGGAGAGCATGAAGATGGAGACGGTGCTGCGCGCGCCGTTCCGCGCCCGCGTCCGCGAGTGCGCCGTCTCGGTCGGCAGCCAGGTCGAGGCGGGCGCGCCGCTGATGCGCCTGGAACCCCTCGCGGGCGCCGAGGACGAACCGGCCGCCGCCGCGACGACCGCCCCCGAGATCGACCTGCCCGCCGCCCCGCCGCGGGCGTCGGCCGCCGAGCAGGCCGAGCGCGGCGTGCAGGACCTGCGCGACCTGCTGCTCGGCTTCGACGCCGCCCCCCACGACCGCCGCCGCATGGTGTCGCACTACCTGGCCGCGCGGGCCGAGCTCGACGACCGCGTCGTCGAGGGCGAGCTCGACCTGCTCACCGTCTTCGCCGACCTGTCGGAGCTGAGCCGCAACAAGCCGGGCGGCGAGCTCGACGTCGAGCCGGGCAGCCCGGTGCACAGCCCGCGCGAGTACTTCCACAGCTACCTGCAGAGCCTCGACGTCGAACGGGCCGGCCTGCCCGAGGCGTTCCAGGCCAAGCTGCGCCGCATGCTCAGGCACTACGGCGTCGAGGAGCTCGACCGTACGCCGGAGCTGGAGGCCGCGGTCTTCCGGATCTTCCTGGCCCAGCAGCAGATGACCACCGGCGTCACCGTCATGTCGGAGCTGCTGCGCGCCTGGCTGGCCGGCTCGCCCCCGCGCGAGCCGCTCGGCGAGCGGGCCGGGCTCGCCCTGGAACACCTGGTCGAGGCCACGCAGGTGCGCTTCCCGGTGGTCGCCGACCTGGCCCGCGGCGTGGTGTTCCGCTGGTTCGCCCAGCCGCTGCTGCGCCGCAACCGCGCCAAGGTCTACGCCGCCGTCCGCGACGAGCTGCGGCACCTCGACCGCGACCCCGACGCGCCCGACCGCGCCGAGCGCATCCAGGCCATGGTGGCCAGCTCCGAGCCGCTCGTCCGGCTGCTCGGCCAGCGCATCGGCCGGCCCGAACGCGACCTCGCCCCCCTGCTGGAGGTCCTGACCCGCCGCTACTACGGCAACCGCGGGTTGTCGCAGGTCGCCACCAGCGACAGCGCGGGCTGCCGGTTCGTCACCGCCGAGCACACCGGCCCGCGCGGCGTGACCCGCCTGGTCACCACCGCCGCCGACATCGCCGCCCTGCCCGACGTCATCGACGCCGTCGGCGCGCTGGCCGACGGGGTCGGCGGGCGCGGGCTCGTCGCCGACCTCTACCTCACCTGGGACGACCAGCCCGACGCCGAGGAGATGGCCGTACGGCTCGGGCGGGTCCTGGCCGAGCGCCCGCAGCCCGCGGGCATCCGGCGGATCACCACCACCGTCGTGGGCACCAGCGGCGCGGTGATGCACCACCACTTCACCTTCCGCCCCGACGGCGCCGGCTTCGCCGAGGACCGCCTGATCCGCGGCCTGCACCCGCAGATCGCCCAGCGCCTGCAACTGCACCGGCTCCAGGAGTTCGACCTCACCCGGCTGCCCTCGGTCGACGAGGAGCTCTACCTGTTCAAGGCCGTCGCCAAGAGCAACCCGGCCGACGAGCGGCTCATCGCCATGGGCCAGGTCCGCGACCTGACGCCGCTGCGCGAGGCCGACGGCCGCCTGGTCGCGCTGCCCGCCGTCGAGGACGCCCTCAACGCCGGCCTCGACGCGATCCGCAACATCCAGGCCCAGCGCCCCCAGAACAAGCGGTTCGACACCAACCGCATCATGATGTACGTCTGGCCCTCGACCGAGCTGACCACCGACGAGCTCAACATGCTGGTCCAGCGCATCCTGCCGACCACGGCGGGCGCCGGGCTGGAGGAGGTCCAGTTCGTGGCCCGCCAGCGCACCCCCTCGGGCGAGCTGAGCGAGGTCGCCGTGCGCATCACCCTCGACCCCGGCCACGGCGCCAGCCTCCAGGTCGGCAAGCCGTCGGACGAGCCGGTCCAGCCACTCGACGACTACCGCCAGAAGGTGCTGCGCGCCGCCCGGCGCGGCAACGCCTACCCCTACGAGCTGACCGGCCTGCTCACCGGCCCGCAGGGCGGCTTCGTCGAGCACGACCTCGACGCCGACGGCGTGCTCGTCCCGGTCGAGCGGCCCAAGGGCAACAACTCCGCGGCGATCGTGGCCGGCGTGGTCACCACGCCGACCGCCCGCCATCCCGAAGGCGTCACCCGGGTGGTGCTGCTCGGCGACCCGACCAAGGCGCTGGGCGCGCTGTCGGAGCCGGAGTGCTCGCGGGTGATCGCGGCGCTCGACCTGGCCGAGCGCATGCGCGTGCCCCTGGAGTGGTTCGCGCTGTCGGCCGGCGCCCGGATCTCGATGACCTCGGGCACCGAGAACATGGACTGGGTGGCGGCGGCGCTCAAGCGCATCGTCACCTTCACCCAGGCCGGCGGCGAGATCAACATCGTGGTCGCGGGCATCACCGTGGGGGCGCAGCCGTACTGGAACGCCGAGGCGACGATGCTCATGCACACCAAGGGCATCCTGGTCATGACCCCCGACTCGGCGATGGTGCTCACCGGCAAGCAGTCGCTCGACTTCTCCGGCGGCGTGTCGGCCGAGGACAACTTCGGCATCGGCGGCTACGACCGCGTGATGGGCCCCAACGGCCAGGCCCAGTACTGGGCGCCCAACCTGCCGGCCGCCCGCGACGTGCTGATGGCCCACTACGACCACACCTACGTCGTGCCCGGCGAGAGCGGCCCCCGGCGGGCCCCCACCGCCGACCCGGCCGACCGGGACGTCCGCGACTACCCGCACACCGTGGCGGGCAGCGACTTCACCACTGTCGGCCAGATCTTCTCCGCCGAGCACAACCCCGACCGCAAGAAGCCCTTCGACATCCGCACGGTGATGCGCGCCCTGTCCGACCAGGACCACCCGGTGCTGGAACGCTGGGCGGGCATGGCCGACGCCGACACCTCGGCCGTCCAGGACGTGCACATCGGCGGCCGGCCGGTCTGCCTGATCGGCATCGAGTCCCGGCCGGTGCCGCGGCGCGGCTTCCCGCCCGCCGACGGGCCGGACGCGTACACGGCCGGCACGTTGTTCCCGCGCTCGTCGAAGAAGACCGCGCGGGCGATCAACGCGGCCTCCGGCAACCGGCCGCTGGTGGTGCTGGCGAACCTGTCCGGCTTCGACGGCTCACCCGAGTCGATGCGCAAGCTCCAGCTGGAGTACGGCGCGGAGATCGGCCGGGCGATCGTCAACTTCGAGGGCCCGATCGTGTTCTGCGTCATCTCCCGCTACCACGGCGGCGCGTTCGTGGTGTTCTCCAAGGCACTCAACCCGAACATGACCGTGCTGGCGCTGGAGGGCTCGTTCGCCTCGGTGCTCGGCGGCGCCCCGGCGGCGGCGGTGGTCTTCTCCGGCGAGGTGAACAACCGCACCGCGACCGACCCGCGCGTGAGCGAGCTGCAACGGCAGGTCGCGGCGGCGAGCGGCGCCGAACGGGCCGCGCTCAACGCCCGCCTGGCCGAGGTCCAGCCGGCCGTACGGGCGGAGAAGCTCGGCGAGGTGGCCGCGGAGTTCGACCGGGTGCACAACATCCAGCGCGCGGTCGAGGTCGGCTCGGTCGACGCGATCGTCAGCGCCGCCGAGCTGCGTCCGCGGATCATCGAGGCCGTCGAACGCGGCATCGCCCGGCTGCACCAGGGTTCCTGACCGCGCACGTCCCCTCGCCCCGGGGGGACGTGCGGCCTCATCCGCGCGGCTGGTCCGGCGTGGCGTCGTCCTTCGCCTGGGCGAAGTGGTCAGAATGGAACCATCTGGTCACAATGCGTGAGGGGAAAGATGCTGTCGATCACTGTGCTGGCGGCGGTCGCCCTCGCGGGCGTCCCCGTGGGGCCCGCCGTCCTCGCCGAGGTGGCCTCCGGCCAGGACGGGGACACGTCCTGGAAGAAGCTCACGTCCTTCCGCGTCTCGCCGGCGGCGCCGCACCAGAACGACGCCATCCGGCTGCTCATCCACTGCCCCACCCAGGCCAACCACGCCGTCGTCGGGTCCACCGCGTTCCCCGTCAAGGGGTCGTGGCGGATGTTCCGCGAGGTGGGCATCGGGCTGGGCGGGATGGGGTTCGGCAAGAAGGGCGTCGTCATCTCGCGGTTCGCGCCGCCGGGGGAGCACGAGGTGCGGCTGAAGTGCGTCAAGGTGACGGCGGACTGGCGGACCGGCTTCAGGAAGGTCAAGGTCCTCAGCCGTTCGGAGGTCCCGCTGGTGGTGCGTCCGTTCCGCCTCGCCCAGTTCTTCTGACACACTCAGGCGTCCCACGACCCCGCCGCCCTCGGAGCAACTCCCTTGGACGACAGCCCTTACTTCACCTGGGCCGAAGACGGCTTCACCCTGGACATCCTGCTCGACGGCGAGGCCGACCCCTCGCGGCTGGAGGCGGGCGACGCGATCGTCACGTTGCCGTCCGGCGAGCGATACAGCGCTCTCATGCTCACCCTGGAGGAGGCGGGGCGCATCATGGACCGGCACGCCCGGTCCGGGGAGAGCATGGGCGGTCGGTACTGTTGCACCCCCGACCTGGTTCTCGTGCGGGAGGCGGGCGTCGCCGGGATGGTCGAGGTGATACGGGATCTCGTCGACGAAGGGGAGATCTCCGCCTGCCTGCCGAGAATCGGGGAGAGCGGCGCGCTGGTCAAGCCGGGAATGTAGGAGGAAGGCTCCGGGTCACCATCGTGATTCAGGTCTCATATACCCGTACCGGGTCCAGGTTGCTCAAGGTGGGCGGCTCCCGTATCGTGCTCGTTCGTCAGAGCCGGAGCTACGGGGGAGGGCCGGTGGGGATCCTGCGGCGGGGTGCGCGTGCCCTCCTGCTCGTCGTCCTCGCTCTCGGCGTGTGCGGGATGCACACTCTCGGGCACGTGAACGCCCGGCACGACATGGCGATCGCCCACGAGGCCCCCGCCGCCCATGCGGGGCTTCAGTCCGGCCACGCGGGGCTTCAATCGGGCCACGAGATGCCGGGGCTCGATCCGGCCGGGGTCTGCCTGGCCGTGCTGAGCTCGCTGCTCGTCGTGGCGCTGCTGGCCTTCTGGGTCGGCGCGCGGCGGCGTGCCTTCGGTGGCGCCGGCGCTGGGTCGTCTCTCCGGCCGGTCGCCAGGCCGCCGCCACGGCCCACGTCCCTACGGCTGGCCCACCTCTCGATCCTGCGCATATAGGCCGGCGGCCGGCGCGGACGCCCTCCATGGCGATCCGCGAGAACCTGCCGACCGTCCCAGCGAATCGAGAGATCACCTCAGCATGTCCAGCAACCGTAAGATCGCCGTCGTCGTCGCCGCAGGGGCGCTCGCCCTGCTCACCGCGTGCGGCGGCACCGACACCGCCTCCACGGCCACGCCCGACGCGGCCGCCACCACCGCTGGTGCCCAGCCGTCGCAGGCGTCGTTCAACGACGCGGACGTCATGTTCGCCCAGATGATGATCCCGCACCACCAGCAGGCGGTCGAGATGGCCGAGCTGGCCCCGCAGCGGGCGAAGGACCCGGAGATCAAGGAGCTCGCCGCCAAGATCAAGGCCGCCCAGGACCCGGAGATCCAGACCATGAAGGGCTGGCTGGCCGAGTGGGGCAAGCCCGTCCCGTCCGGCGGGATGGGGCACGACATGCCCGGGATCATGTCCGCCGAGGACATGAAGAAGCTCGAAGGCTCCAAGGGGACCGCCTTCGACAAGCTGTTCGCGGAGCAGATGATCGCCCACCATGAGGGCGCGATCGAGATGGCGCGTACCGAGCAGGCGAGCGGGGCCGACCCGCGGGCCAAGGAGCTGGCCAAGGGCATCGAGAGCGCGCAGCAGGCCGAGGTGGCCCAGCTCCGCAAGCTCCTCGAACGCCTCTGATCCCACCTGCCGCCGGGACGTTCCCGGCGGCACCGGCCCCCTGGCCGGGGTAGACGCGCCCCCCGCAGGCGCCGCGACCGGTACGTCACGGCACCGCCCGGCGAGATCGACCCGCCGTCACATCCCGCCTGCTGACGTCGCTGAGGGCGACCCGCCGTCACGTCCCATCTCCTGGCGCCGTTGGGGGTGCCCGCTGTCGGGTGGGCTCGGGTGGGTTTGGGGTGGTTTGGGGAGGGGGTGGGGTGGCGGGGAGGTGAACGGGGGCGGTTGGTTTGGGGGGAAGGGTTGCGGAAGAGGGTGTTCTTGTTTAGCGTCCGCTGTGAGGGTTAGGAAAGTTTCCTAACGCCCGCCTTTCGATCACGGTCCACCTGCGGATGGCCCCATGGCACCCCCTATCCGAAGGATCAACGCATGATCAGACGTCCTGAGCGGCGCCCCCGGCGGTCGTCGCTTCTCGTCACGGCCCTGGTCGCGGCGCTGATGGCGGCGACGCCCTTGGCGCCACCGGCCACGGCCGCGGCCGGTTCCGTCAGCGCCGACACGCTGCTGTCCCGTGGCAGGCCGGTCACCTCGTCCTCGGTCGAGGGCAGCGGCTTCGAGGCGGCCAAGGCGGTGGACGGCAACGCCTCCACCCGCTGGGCCAGCGTCGAAGGCCACGACCCCGAATGGATCCGGGTCGACCTCGGCGACACGTACACCGTCTCCAGGGTGAAGCTGACCTGGGAGGCGGCGTACGGCAAGTCGTACAAGATCCAGACCTCTCCCGACGGCGGCACCTGGACCGACGTCTACTCCACCACCTCCGGCAACGGCGCGACCGACGACCTGACGGTCAGCGGCAGCGGCCGGTACGTGCGCATGTACGGCACCGCCCGCGGCACGACGTACGGCTACTCGCTGTACGAGCTGGAGGTCTACGGCAGCGGCGGCGGCGGAGGCACCGACACCACCCCGCCCTCCGTCCCGGGCAACCTGCGCGCGACCGGCACCACCTCCACCAGCGTGTCCCTGGCCTGGGACGCCGCCACCGACGACGTGGGCGTCACCGGCTACCTCGTCTACCGGGGCTCGACCCTGGTGACCACCGTGGCGGGCACCACGTACACCGACACCGGCCTGACCCCGGCCACCGCCTACGGCTACACCGTCAAGGCGCGCGACGCCGCGGGCAACCAGTCGGCGGCCAGTGGCGGCGTCACGGCGACCACGCAGCCCGGCGGCAGCGGTCCCGCGGTGCCCTTCGGCAGCCACACCATCCCGTACGCCGCGGGCATGCTGCGTCCCACGGGCGACCAGGCCACGCTGGACGCGCGGGTGGTCGACTACTACAAGCGGTGGAAGGCCGCCTTCGTCCGGCAGAACTGCGGGAACGGCTGGTACGAGGTGATCTCGCCCGACGCCGACCACCCGTACGTGGCCGAGGCCCAGGGATACGGCATGGCGATCGTCGCGACCATGGCCGGGGCCGACCCCGACGCCAAGAAGATCTTCGACGGCATGGTCAAGTGGATGATCGACCACCCGTCGTCCATCAACCCCGACCTGCTGGCCGCCGAGCAGGACACCGCCTGCAAGAGCGTCGACGGGAGCGACGGCGCCACCGACGGCGACATGGACGTCGCCTACGGCCTGCTCCTGGCCCACCGGCAGTGGGGCAGCTCCGGCACGTACAACTACCTCGACCTGGCGGTCAAGCACATCAACGCCATCAAGAAGGACGAGATCAACCCGTCCACGAACCTGCTCAAGCTGGGCGACTGGAGCAGCTCGGGCGACCAGTACTACTACATCACCCGTACCTCGGACTGGATGATCGACCACTTCAGGGCCTTCAGGAAGGCGACCGGGAACAGCGCCTGGGACACGATCAGGACCGCCCACCAGAACCTGATCACCACGCTCCAGGCCAACTACGCCTCCGCCACCGGCCTGCTGCCGGACTTCGTGGTCAACACCAACACCACCGCCAAGCCGGCCCCCGGCCAGGTCCTGGAGGACCCGAACGACGGCCAGTACTGGTGGAACGCCTGCCGTACCCCGTGGCGCATCGGCGACGACGCCGTCACGAGCGGGGACGCCAAGTCGCTCGCCTCGGCCAGGAAGATCAACTCCTGGATCAAGGGCAAGACCGGCGGCGACCCGAGCAAGATCGCGATCGGCTACAAGCTGAACGGCACGCAGATCTCCAGCGGCAGCGAGGCCGCCTTCTTCGCGCCGTTCGCGGTGGCGGCGATGACGGACTCCGGCAGCCAGGCGTGGCTGGACGCGCTGTGGAACAAGATGCTCGGCACGCCGATCGACGCGAGCAGCTACTACTCGGCCAGCATCCAGCTCCAGGTCATGATCACGGTGACCGGCAACCACTGGGTGCCCTGACCGGCGGCGGAACCCTCGGCCGTGCCCGCGGACGGCGTTCGCGGGCACGGCCCACCGAAGGGAGGAACCCCCATGAGACGGACCCTGCTGGCCGGCCTGCTGCCCTTCCTGCTCACCTCTCCGCCCGGCGCCGCTGTGGGTGAGGTGGGTGAGGTGGTCGACGTGTCCACGGCGGCTCAGCTCGTGAGCGCGCTGGCCGGGGCGGCTCCCGGGCAGACCATCAGGCTCGCGCCCGGCGAGTACCACGGCGTCTTCGTCGCCCAGCGCCCCGGTACCGCCGCCGCGCCCATCACGCTGACCGGCCCGGCGAACGCCGTCCTGGTCAACGACGGTCCCTCGGGCGTCGCGCCGTCCTGTCCCGCGCCCGGCGGCGGCTGGGACTCCGGTTACGGGCTCTGGCTGTACGCGGCTCCCTACTGGCGGCTCACCGGGTTCACCGTCAAGGACTCCAAGAAGGGCGTCGTCCTGGACGCCTCCGCCCACGTGGTGATCGACGGCGTGTACGTCCACCACGTCGAGGACGAGGGCGTGCACTTCCGGCGCAGTTCCTCCGACGGCGTCCTGAGGAACTCCCGCGTCGCCTACACGGGCCTCGTCCAGCCCGGCTACGGCGAGGGCGTCTACCTCGGCTCGGCCGGCTCGAACTGGGGCTGCCACGGCAACACCGGCGGCGTGGACCGGTCGGACCGCGTCCAGGTCACCGGCAACACGATCGGCCCGTACGTCGCCGCCGAGCACATCGACGTCAAGGAGGGCACGAGCGGCGGCCTGATCAGCGGCAACACCTTCGACGGCACCGGCGTCAGCGGCCAGAACTCCGCCGACTCCTGGGTGGACGTCAAGGGCTCCCGCTACACGATCGAGAACAACACGGGCACGTTCGCCCCGCCCGGCACCTTCGCCAACGGCTACGAGACGCACAATCCGGCCACGACGCCGTCCCTCCTCAACGGCTGCGGGAACGTCTGGCGCGGCAACCGCTCCGACCTCGGCGGCGTCGGCGCGTACGCCATCAAGATCACCTCGACCTCGAAGTGCGTGGCCGACCCGAACGTCGTGCACTCCTCCAACACCGTCACGGGCGCGACCCGGGGCCTGACGAACGTCCCGGTGACCCCGGGCTGACCGGCGGCGCGGACCCGCCGCCCGGTCTCCGGGCGGCGGCCTCGGCGTGCCGCGCGGCGGCCGGATGAACCCCGCCCAACAGGGTTAAGAAAGCTTCCTAACTTTATTGACAGCCCTCCGCGCCCTGGGCCACGATCCCGGTAAGCGGCTCGGCGCGGCCTCCCACGAGGAGGTGACGCGCTCAGCGAAAGACTCCTGCCCCGGCCGCCCACCGGACCGTGCTCCGATCTCTCACCCCCAGGAGAATCGCCATGTCCAGAGTCCGCCTGGCCGTCATGGCCGTGATCGGCCTGGTGGCCGGCCTGCTCGTGGCCGCCACCGCCTCGGCCGGCACCGCCGAGACGCTCCTCTCGCAGGGCAGACCCGCCACCTCCTCCTCCAAGGAAGCCTCCTCCTACGCCGCCGCAAAGGCCTTCGACGGCGACCTCGCCGCCACCCGGTGGGCCTCGGCCGAAGGCCACGACCCCGAATGGCTGCGGGTGGACCTCGGCGCCTCCCAGCAGATCAGCCGGGTCAAGCTGACCTGGGAGGACGCCTACGGCAAGTCGTACAAGATCCAGACCTCCGCCGACGGCAGCGCCTGGACCGACGTCTACTCCACCACCACCGGCGACGGCGGCGTGGACGACCTCGCCCTGACCGCCACCGGCCGCTACGTCCGCATGTACGGGACCGCGCGCGGCACCTCCTACGGCTACTCCCTGTGGGAGATGCAGGTCTACGGCGGCGGCACCCAGCCGACCGACCCGCCCACCGACCCGCCGGGCGACACGTTCGTGGTGGCCGCCGCCGGTGACATCGCCGAGCAGTGCACCGCGAGCTCCTCCTCCTGCGTGCACCCCAAGACGGCCGCCCTGGTCGAGTCGATGAACCCGGAGTTCGTCATCACCATGGGCGACAACCAGTACGACGACGCCCTCCTGTCCGACTTCCGCAACTACTACGACAAGACGTGGGGCAGGTTCAAGGCCAAGACCCGCCCGGTCCCCGGCAACCACGAGACCTACGACCCGGCCGGGTCCGAGGCCGGGTACAAGTCCTACTTCGGCGCCATCGCCTTCCCACAGGGCAAGAGCTACTACAGCTACGACCGCGGCAACTGGCACTTCGTCGCGCTCGACTCCAACCACTTCGACCAGTCGGCCCAGCTCACCTGGCTCAAGAACGACCTCGCCGCCACCACCAAGCCGTGCGTGGCCGCGTACTGGCACCACCCGCTGTTCAGCTCCGGCGAGCACGGCAACGACCCCGTCTCCAAGCCCGTCTGGCAGGCGCTGTACGCGGCCGGCGCCGAGCTGGTGCTCAACGGGCACGACCACCACTACGAGCGGTTCGGGCCGCAGAACCCCAGCGCCCAGGCCGACACCGCGAAGGGCATCGTCGAGGTGCTCGGCGGGATGGGCGGCGCGTCGCCGTACCAGATCGAGAACGTGCAGCCGAACAGCCAGAAGCGGCTGACCGACACCTTCGGCGTGCTGAAGCTGACGTTCGCCGGGAGCACGTTCGGCTGGCAGCTGGTCGGGACCGACGGCTCGGTCAAGGACAGCAGCCCGACCTACTCCTGCCACTAGATGTACATCTCGCTTCTCGGCACCCGGCTGACCAGGGCGGTGCCCGCCAACGTGGTGGCGCTCGGCCTGGTCAGCCTGGTCACGGACATCTCGTCGGAGATGGTCACCGCGGTGCTGCCGCTGTACCTGGTGGGCGCGCTCGGGCTCAGCCTGGTGCAGTTCGGGCTGCTGGACGGCCTGTACTTCGGCGTCACCGCGCTGGTCAGGCTGGCCGGCGGGCACGCCGCCGACCGGTGGAGCCGCCGCAAGCTGGTCGCCGGGCTCGGGTACGGGCTCTCGGCCGTCTGCAAGCTGGGCCTGCTCGCGGCCGGCGGGTCGGCCGCGGCGCTCGGCCTGGTGGTGGCCGCCGACCGCACCGGCAAGGGGCTGCGCACCGCGCCCAGGGACGCGCTCATCACGCTGAGCGCCCCGCCCGAACGGCTGGGCGGCGCGTTCGGGGTGCACCGGGCGATGGACACCGTGGGCGCCTTCCTCGGGCCGCTGGCCGCGTTCGCGGTGCTGACGGCGACGGCGGGCGCCTACGACGCGGTGTTCGTGACGAGCTTCTGCGTGGCCGCCCTGGGCGTGCTCCTGCTCGTTCTGTACGTACGGGACCGGCGCGGCCCCCTGACCGTCCGCGTACGGCTGCGGGCGGCGGTGACGCGGGAGCCCGGGTTCCGCCGGGCCTGCCTGGTGGCGGTGGCGCTCGGCCTGGTGACGGTCAGCGACTCGTTCGTCTACCTGGTGCTGCAACGGCGGCTGGCGATCGCGCCCGAGCTGTTCCCGCTGCTGCCGGTCGGCACGGCGGGCGCGTACCTGCTGCTGGCGGTGCCGCTCGGCAGGCTGTCGGACCGGTTCGGGCGCGCGGCGGTGTTCGTCGCCGGGCACGTGGCGCTGCTCGCGGTGTACCTGGTGCTGCTGGGCCCGGCCTGGCTGGTGCCCGCGCTGCTGCTGCACGGCCTGTTCTACGCCGCCACCGACGGCGTGCTCATGGCGCTGACCGGGCCGATGTTGCCCGAGAGCGCGCGGACCGGCGGCCTGGCGCTGCTCCAGACCGGGCAGGCCACGGCCCGGATGGTGTCGTCCATCCTGTTCGGCCTGTTGTGGGCGGGGACGGGGGAGGGGCCGGCGCTGGCGGTGATGGCCGCGGGGCTGGTGACGGCGTCCGTGATCGCCTGGCGGACGCTGCGATGACAAGGAGGTCGTCAATGAGACGGGTGCTCGTACTCCTGGCCGCGGTGGTGCTGCTGGCCGGCGGCGCGACCGCGTACGCCACCTGGGCGGCGTCCTCGCGCCAGGTCGCGCCCGCCGTCGCGGGGTTCGACGCCGCCGAGCCCGGCCGGGTGCTGGTGCGCAGCGGCGGACGCGTCGCGTCCGTGCCCCTCGCCGACCCGGGCGCGCCGCCGAGGGTCAGCTCCCGGGCCTGCGACCGCTTCTACACGGCGAACGGCACCACCCTGTGCCTGGCCACCCGCCCCGGCCCGCTGCCGAAGACCGAGGCGCTCGTCCTGGACCGGTCGCTGAAGGAGACCCGCCGGGTCAACCTGGCCGGGGTGCCGAGCCGGGCCCGCGTGTCCGCCAGCGGCCGGATGGCCTCCTGGACGGTGTTCGTCACCGGCGACTCCTACAGCACCGGCGGCTTCTCCACCTGGACCGGCATCCTCGACACCCGGACCGGCTACCTCATCACGAACATGGAGGACATCCCGCTCTACCTCGACGGCCGCCGCTACCACTCCGCCGACGTCAACTACTGGGGGGTCACGTTCGCCGCCGACGACAACCGCTTCTACGCGACCGTCGGGACCAAGGGCCGGACGTACCTGGTGGAAGGCGACTTCGGGGCCTGGCGGGCCCGCGTGCTCAGGGAGAACGCCGAGTGCCCGTCCCTGTCGCCCGACGGGACCCGGCTGGTGTTCAAGAAACGCGTCTCACCCGGCCCGTGGCGGCTGCACCTGCTGGACCTGGCCACGATGCGGGAGAGCCCGCTGGGGGAGCGGGCCAGCATCGACGACCAGGCCGCCTGGCTGGACGACCGCACGGTCATGTACGCCAAGGACGGCGACGTGTGGGCGGCCGACGTCACCGGCGGCCCGCCGCACCGGCTCGTCCCCGGCGCGACCTCCCCCGCCGCCATCCGCTGACGCCTGGCGCGCCCCCTCGCGCCCGGCCGCTCGCCCGGCCGTCCGGGCGGGCGGCCGGTGCTCAAGGGAGCCGGATGAGGCGGCGCTCGACGGCGGCCGTGACGGCGGCCGTGCGCGTGTCCACGCCGAGCTTGTCGTAGATGTGCACCAGGTGGGTCTTGACCGTCGCCTCGGTGATGAAGAGCCGCCGGGCGATCTCCCGGTTGCTCGCCCCGCTGGCCAGCAGCTCCAGCAGCTCGACCTCGCGGGCGCTCAGCGCCGGGCCGGGCTCGCGCATGCGCCGCATCATCCGGGTCGCCACCTTGGCCGACAGCACGCTCTCGCCCCTGGCCGCGGCCCGGATGCCCTGGAACAGCTCCTCCGGCGGGCACGCCTTGAGCAGGTAGCCGATGGCCCCGGCGTCGACGGCCCGCATGATGTCGGCATCGCTCTCGTACGTCGTCAGCACCAGCACCTGCGGCGGCGCGGGCAGCTCGCGGACCCGCCGGGTGACCTCCACGCCGTCGATGCCGTCGCCGAGCTGCAGGTCCATGAGCACGACGTCGGGGGAGCGGGCGGCGATGCCGCGCAGCGCCTCGGCCCCGTCGGCGGCCTCGCCGACGACCTCCATGTCGTCCTCGCCGCCGAGCAGGGCCACCAGCCCCGCCCGGACCACCGGATGGTCGTCGACCAGGAACAGCCTCATGCCGGGCCACCGCCGTCCAGGACGCACGGGGGCCACGCGGCGGGCACCCGGGCCGCGACCGCCGTGCCCTCGCCGGGCGCGCTCTCGATCACCAGGACGCCGTGCACCTCCGCCAGCCGGTCGCGCATCGCCCGCAGCCCGTAGCCGCGGCCGGGAGCGGGGGCGGGCTCGGCGAAGCCCACGCCGTCGTCGAACACGTCGAGCGTGACCTCGCCGTCGAGGTAGGACAGCGTCACCGTGGCCGTCACCGTGGCCGTCACCGTGGCCGCCGCTGTCCCTGCCGCTGTTCCCGCCGCTGTGCCCGCCGCCGGTCCGGCGTGGTCGCGTACGTTGGCCAGCGCCGCCTGCGCCACCCGCAGCAGCGCCGCCTGCACCTCCGGAGCCAGCGGGTACTCCTCGCCCGCCAGCCGGAAGCGCACCCGTGGCCCGGTGCCGTCGGCGTCGGCGCAGAGCCGGGCCAGCGCCTCGGGCAGCGAGACGTCCACCAGGCCGGGCGGCTGGAGGTCGCGGACGAACCGGCGCGCCTCGTCGAGGTTGTCGGCGGCGGCCGCGGCGGCCCGCCGTACGTGGGCGCGGGCCTGGGCGGGGTCGGTGGCCCACATGCGGTCGGCGGCCTGGAGCAGGATGCCCATGCTGGTCAGGCCCTGGGCGAGCGTGTCGTGGATCTCCCTGGCCAGCCGCTCGCGCTCCTCCAGCACGCCCGTGCGGTGGCGGGAGTCGGCCAGCGTGCCGCGGGTGCTGATCAGGTCGTCGATGAGCAGTTGCCGGGCGGCGCTCTCGCGTTGCAGCTCCCCGAAGATGACCGCCGTCATGGCCGCGATGCCGACCGGCGCGAGGATCAGGCTGACGTCGAGCTCCCGGGCGATCTCCAGCTGGGCCACGATCACCACCAGGGTCAGCGCCGCGGCGGCCACCGTGAAACCGCGCGCGTCGAGCAGCCGCAGGCACAGGAAGAGCAGGGGCACCGCGCACCAGCTGAACGACGGCGCCAGCATCACCAGCGCCAGCCACACCGCCGCGACGCCGCCCAGCCAGACGAGCCGCCCCCGCCGCCCCAGCCGGTTCCACCCCATGATCCCGGCCGCGTACGCGAGCGCGAGCAGGGCGCAGACGGCCAACGACGTCACCGTCTGCGGGACCATGCCGTGCCGGGACACCAGCCGCAGGGCCGAGGCGGCGAGCAGCAGGTAGAACCCCACGTGCATGGCCCAGTTGAGCCAGGTGCGCTCCCTCATCGCCCTCCCCGTCGCCATGCCCTCCGACACTATCCCCTGCCCGATGGTGGCCCCCACCAGCACGGGAGCGCATCAACCGATCGGTTGACCCGGCGCTCGACCGGCCGGCGCGCGGGGATCGCCCGTGCTCCCGATGGCCCGGCGCGGTCCGCCGGGAAACCTTGAGGTGTCCGACTTCGCCCTGCCGAACTGGAGAAACCATGAACATCCGTACTCGCCTGGTCGCCGGCTCGCTGTCGGGGCTGGCCGTGCTGGCCGGCGCCGTCGCCGCCACCTCGCCCGCCCAGGCCGCCGACGCCGCCCACAGTGCCCGCGTGGCCGCCGCCGAGCCCGTCGTGCAGACCGGGACGCTCTCCGCCGACGCCGCCCTGAAGATCGCCGACGCCGTGCTGAAGGAGGCCGTCAAGCAGAAGCAGCGCGTCTCCGTCGTGATCGTCGACCGGTCCGGCGCGACCCGCCTGGTGCTCAAGGGCGACGGCGCGGGCCCGCAGACCGAGGAGTCGGCCAGGCGCAAGGCGTTCACCGCGGTCTCCTTCGGCCGGACGACCAGTGAGCTCGGCAAGGGCATCACCGGCGGCGGACCGTCCATCGCCGACATCCCGGGCACCCTCTTCCTCGGCGGCGGCGTGCCCGTCGCCTCGGGCGGCGCCCCCGTCGCGGGCATCGGCGTCGGCGGCGCCCCCAGCGGCGACATCGACGAGTCCATCGCCCAGGCGGGCCTCAAGGCGGTCGCCGGGCAGCTGCGCTGACCGGCCGTGCCCGGCCCCCGGCGCGCGGCCGGGGGCGGGAAGGCGGAAGGATGAAGGGATGAAGCGCCGAGCCGTCCTGACCTGGGGGCTCGGTCTGATGCTCGCGGCCTGCGGCGGGCGCGAGGTGAAAGGAGCGGGAATGGCCGACGAGGAACTGCTGGCGGGGGCCGCGCGCGGTGACGCCGCCGCCGTCCGGGACGCGCTCGGGGCGGGGGCCGACGTCGAGGCCCGCGACGCGCAACGCCGTACGGCCCTGCTGCTCGCGGCGGCGGCCGACCACGTCGAGGTGGCCAAGCTGCTGGTCGCGGCGGGCGCCGACCCCGACGCCCAGGACTTCAGGAAGGACACCCCCTGGCTGGTCACCGGCGTCACCGGAAGCGTCGCGATGCTCAGGGCGCTGCTGCCCGCCGGGCCCGACCTGACCAAGCGCAACCGCTACGGCGGCGTCTCCCTCATCCCCGCCTGCGAACGCGGGCACGTCGAGTACGTCCGCGAGGTGCTGAAGACCGGCATCGACGTCGACCACGTCAACGACCTGGGCTGGACGGGCCTGCTGGAGGCGGTCATCCTGGGCGACGGCGGTGAGCGTCACCAGGAGATCGTCCGGCTGCTGATCGCCGCGGGCGCCGACGTCGACCTGGCCGACCGCGACGGCGTCACCCCACTCGCGCACGCCGTGGCCAAGGGCCAGAGGCAGGTGGCCGCCCTGCTCCGCGCCGCCGGAGCCCACTGACACCTCACCCGGGAAGCAGGCGGCCGGAGCACGACGGGCCGCCTGCTAAGGTGTGAAATGCTTGTGATTCTCAGCTAGGAGACCAGACATGGCAGGTGACGACGACATCTCCGGGTGATACCGGAGGTTGATCGGCCCCGGCGTGAACGCGTGTGCGCCGCCGGTGTGGCCCTGTTCGTCGTTTCCCGAATCCCTGTCCTTTCACCGGGCGGCTTCGGCATGCCCGCGTTCTCCGTTGAGGTCTTCTTCACATGTCCGACGCGTTCATCGTCTGCTCCAACCTGTCCTTCTCCTGGCCTGACGACACCCCGGTCTTCAGCGACCTGTCCTTCAGCGTGCCCGGCGGCCGTACGGGCCTGGTCGCCCCCAACGGCGCGGGCAAGAGCACGCTGCTCAAGCTCATCGCCGGGGAGTACCGGCCGCGCGCCGGCAGCGTGTCCGTCGCCGGCGTGCTCGGCTACCTGCCGCAGAGCCTGCCGCTGGCCGGCGACCTGAGCGTGGCCGAGGTCCTGGGCATCGCCCCGGTGATCGCCGCGCTCAACGCCATCGAGGCGGGCGACACCGCCGAGGAGCACTTCACCACCATCGGCAACGACTGGGACATCGAGGAGCGCACCCGCGCCCAGCTCGACCGGCTCGGCCTCGGCCACCTCGACTTCGGCCGCACGCTGCGCACGCTGAGCGGCGGGCAGATCGTCTCGCTCGGCCTGGCCGCGCAGCTGCTCAGGCGGCCCGACGTCCTGCTGCTCGACGAGCCCACCAACAACCTCGACCTCGACGCCCGCGACCGGCTGCACACCGTGCTCGGCGACTGGAAGGGCTGCCTGCTCGTGGTGAGCCACGACCGCGCCCTGCTCGACCGCATGGACCGCATCGCCGAGCTGGATCGGGGCGAGGTGCGCTTCTACGGCGGTGACTTCACCGCCTACGAGGAGGCCGTACGCACCGAGCAGGAGGCCGCCGAGCGCAACGTGCGCACGGCCGAACAGGAGCTCAAGCGCGAGAAGCGGGAGATGCAGCAGGCTCGCGAGCGCGCCGAGCGCAGGGCCGGCAACGCCGCCCGCAACCTCAAGAACGCCGGCCTGCCGCGCATCTTCGCCGGGAACATGAAGCGCGGCGCCCAGGAGTCGGCCGGCCGGGCGAGCCAGACGCACGCCGCCCGCGTCAGCGACGCCAAGGCCCGGCTGGACGAGGCGGGCCGCGCCCTGCGCGACGACCAGCGGATCTCCCTGCAACTGCCCGGCACCAACGTGCCCGCCGGGCGCACGGTCTTCCAGGGCGAGCACCTCATGGCCCGCGGGCTGTTCGCCGAGCCGGGCCTCGACCTGGTCGTCCGCGGGCCCGAGCGGATCGCGCTGACCGGTTCCAACGGCGTCGGCAAGTCCACGCTGCTGCGCCTGATCACCGGCGAGCTCGAACCCGACAGCGGCACGACCAGGCGGGCCGACGGCCGGGTGGCCTACCTGTCGCAGCGGCTCGACCTGCTCGACGACGAGCTCACCGTCGCCGAGAACCTGGCCGCCTTCGCCCCCGCGATGCCGGCCGCCGAGCGGATGAACCTGCTGGCCCGCTTCCTGTTCCGGGGCGCGCGGGCCCACCTGCGGGTCGCCGTGCTGTCGGGCGGCGAACGGCTGCGCGCCACGCTGGCCTGCGTGTTGTGCGCCGAGCCGGCGCCCCAGCTGCTGCTGCTGGACGAGCCGACCAACAACCTCGACCTGCTCAGCGTGGGTCAGCTGGAGAGCGCACTCGGCGCGTACGAGGGGGCGTTCGTGGTGGTCAGTCACGACGAGAGGTTCCTGGCGGAGATCGGGGTGGACCGCAGGCTGGAGCTGTCCGGCGGGCGGCTGCTGGAAGGGGGTCCGGCCCCGGCGTGATGCCCCTTCTGGGGGAACATTTCCGGACATCTTACTAAACTTGGATGATTCGTTCTCTTGTGTCATTCAGGTTTATGTGGGTAGGTTTGGCGGCTATGACCGCATCGAACGCTCCGACGACCGCCGAGGAGCTGCGTGGCGCCGGGCTGCGGGTGACCGCCGCCCGGGTCGCGCTGCTCGAAACCGTCCGGGACGGCGACCATCTCGGGGTCGAGGCGATCGCCTCCGGGGTGCGCGAGCGCGTGGGTCATATCTCGTTGCAGGCCGTGTACGACGCCCTCCACGCGCTCGCCGCCGCGGGGCTCGTCCGCCGCATCGACCCTCCCGGCAGCTCGGCCCTGTACGAGGGCCGCGTCGGGGACAACCACCACCATCTCGTGTGCCGGTCGTGCGGCGCCGTGGCCGACGTCGACTGCGCCGTCGGCCACGCGCCCTGCCTGACCGCCTCCGACGACCGCGGCTTCGCCGTCGACGAGGCCGAGGTCATCTATTGGGGCCTGTGTCCCGCCTGTTCCACCGGCAGCAGTGCCTGAGCACCCGATCCGCCTAGTCCGGAAGGATTCCCATGTCTGAGAACCATGATGCGATCGTCACAGACGCCAAGTCGGAGGACGGCGGCGGCTGCCCGGTCGCGCACGAGCGCGCCCCGCACCCGACCCAGGGCGGCGGCAACCGCCAGTGGTGGCCGGAGCGGCTCAACCTGAAGATCCTGGCCAAGAACCCGGCCGTGGCGAACCCGTTCGGCGCGGACTTCGACTACGCCGCCGAGTTCAAGACCCTCGATCTCGCGGCCGTCAAGCGGGACATCGCCGAGGTGCTGACGACCTCGCAGGACTGGTGGCCGGCCGACTTCGGCCACTACGGCCCGTTCATGATCCGGATGGCCTGGCACAGCGCGGGCACGTACCGGATCAGTGACGGACGTGGCGGCGCCGGGGCCGGGCAGCAGCGCTTCGCGCCGCTCAACAGCTGGCCGGACAACGGCAACCTCGACAAGGCCCGCCGCCTGCTGTGGCCGGTCAAGAAGAAGTACGGCCGCAAGATCTCCTGGGCCGACCTGCTGATCCTCACCGGCAACGTGGCCCTGGAGTCGATGGGCTTCACGACCTTCGGCTACGCCGGCGGCCGCGAGGACGCCTGGGAGCCCGACGAGGACGTCTACTGGGGCCCCGAGTCCATCTGGCTCGGCGACCAGCGCTACACCGGCGACCGCGAGCTGGAGAACCCGCTGGCCGCGGTCCAGATGGGCCTCATCTACGTCAACCCCGAGGGCCCCAACGGCAACCCCGACCCGCTCGCCGCGGCCCGCGACATCCGCGAGACCTTCCGCCGCATGGCGATGAACGACGAGGAGACCGCCGCCCTGATCGTGGGCGGTCACACCTTCGGCAAGACCCACGGCGCGGGCCCGGCCGACAGCGTCGGCCCCGACCCCGAGGCCGCCCCGATCGAGCAGATGGGCCTCGGCTGGCGCAACAGCCACGGCACCGGCAAGGGCGCCGACGCGATCACCAGCGGCCTTGAGGGCATCTGGACGAACACCCCCACGACCTGGGACAACAGCTTCCTGGAGATCCTGTACGGCTACGAGTGGGAGCTGTTCCAGAGCCCCGCGGGCGCCAACCAGTGGCGGCCGAAGGACGGCGCCGGGGCCGGCACCGTCCCCGACGCCCACGACCCGGCCAGGCGGCACGCCCCGACGATGCTGACGACGGACCTGTCGCTGCGCGTGGACCCGGTCTACGAGCAGATCACCCGCCGCTGGCTGGAGCACCCCGACGAGCTCGCCGACGCCTTCGCCCGCGCGTGGTTCAAGCTGACCCACCGCGACATGGGCCCGGTCGCCCGCTACCTCGGCCCGGAGGTCCCGTCCGAGACGCTGCTGTGGCAGGACCCGCTGCCCGCGGTGACGCACGAGCTCGTCGACGCGGCCGACGTCGCCGCCCTCAAGGAGCAGATCCTCGCCTCGGGGCTGTCGGTGGCGGAGCTGGTGTCCACCGCGTGGGCCTCGGCCTCCTCCTTCCGCGGCAGCGACAAGCGCGGCGGCGCCGACGGCGGGCGCATCCGCCTGCAGCCGCAGAGCGCGTGGGAGGTCAACGACCCCGACCGCCTGGCGACCGTGCTGGGCACCCTGGAGGGCGTCCAGAAGACGTTCAACGGCGCTCAGACCGGCGGCAAGCAGGTCTCGCTGGCCGACCTGATCGTGCTCGCCGGGTGCGCGGGTGTCGAGCGGGCCGCCAAGGAGGCCGGCTACGACGTCCAGGTGCCCTTCACGCCGGGACGGGCCGACGCGACGCAGGAGCAGACGGACGTGGAGTCGTTCGCCGCGCTGGAGCCGACCGCCGACGGGTTCCGCAACTACCTCGGCAAGGGCAACCGCCTGCCGGCCGAGTACCTGCTGCTCGACCGGGCCAACCTGCTGACGCTGAGCGCGCCGGAGATGACCGTCCTGGTGGGCGGCCTGCGCGTGCTGGGCGCCAACCACCGGCAGTCGACGCTCGGCGTCCTCACCACGACCCCGGGGACGCTGACCAACGACTTCTTCGCCAACCTGCTCGACCTGGGCACGACGTGGCACTCGACCGAGGACGCCAACGTCTTCGAGGGCCGCGACGCCGTCACGGGCGAGGTGCGCTGGACCGGCACCCGCGCCGACCTCGTCTTCGGCGCGAACTCCGAGCTGCGCGCGGTCGCGGAGGTCTACGCGAGCGACGACGCGAAGGAGAAGTTCGTCCGTGACTTCGTCGCGGCGTGGGACAAGGTCATGAACCTCGACCGGTTCGACCTGGCCTGAGCGTGACCGGAACGCCCGGGGCGGTTGCCCCGGGCGTTCCGCGTGCCCGGAGGCTTGCGCGGCGACGGAGGTTATTTCATACTAAACGAGTCGTTTTTGCAGGACAATGGCCCGGTGTCCCGAGGAGCCCCGATGCGCTTTCACTGGTTCCTGCCCACGACCGGCGACGGCCACGACGTGCGCTCGGCCATCACCACCACCGACGCCTTCCGCCCGGCCGCCCGCCCCGCCACGCTCGGCTACCTGACACAGGTCGCCAGGGCCGCCGAGCAGGCCGGGTTCGAGGGCGCGCTCACCCCCGTCGGCGCGGGCTGCCCCGACCCGTGGATCGTGTGCGCGGCCCTGGCCCAGCACACCGACCGGCTCAGGACGCTGGTCGCCTTCCGCACCGGCTACGCGTTGCCCACCCTGCTCGCCCAGCAGGCCCAGTCCTTCCAGGAGATCTCCGGAGGAAGGCTGCTGCTCAACGTCGTCACCGGCGGCGACCCCGTCGAGCAGCGCGCCTACGGCGACTTCCTCGACCACGACGCCCGCTACGCCAGGACCGCCGAATTCCTGCACGTGCTCCGCCGCGCCTGGGACGGCGTGCCGTTCGACCACCACGGCGAGCACTACCGCGTGGAGGGCGGCGGGCTGGCCGCGCCGCTCGACCCGCGCCCGCCGCTCTACTTCGGCGGCGCCTCCCCGGCGGCCGAGCGGGTCGCCGCCCGCCACGCCGACGTGGTGCTCATGTGGGGCGAGCCGCCGGCGGCCGTCGCCGAGCGCGTCGCCCGGCTGCGCGCCCTGGCCGAGCCGCTGGGCCGCGAGCTCCGGTACGGCCTGCGCGTGCACGTCATCGCCCGCGACACCTCGGCCGCCGCCTGGGCCGAGGCCGACCGGCTGCTGGCGGGCATGGACCCCGTCCGCGTGGCCGCCGCCCAGCGCCGCTTCGCCCGCTACGACTCCGTCGGCCAGCGGCGCATGGTGGACCTGCACGCCGGCGGCACCCGCGACCTGGAGATCCATCCGGGGCTGTGGGCCGGGGTCGGGCTGGTCCGCGAGGGCGCGGGCACCGCCCTGGTCGGCTCGTACGACGAGGTCGCCGCGCTGCTGCGCGAGTACGCCGCCACGGGGGTGGCGGAGTTCGTCCTGTCGGGCTGGCCGCACCTGGAGGAGGCCTACCGGGTCGGCGAGTACGTGCTGCCCCGCCTGGCCCGCACGCCGTCGGTGGCCCTCGCGCCCGGACGCTAGGCGGTGAGCAGGGCGTGGGCGGTGACGCGCAGGTCGGCCACGGCCGCCGCCGCCCGCGCGGCGTCGAAGGCCGGGTCGCCCAATCGCTGCTCCAGGTCGGCCAGCACCACGACGACGTGCAGGTTGAGCACCCGCAGGCGCTCCCGCGTCAGGCCGGGCAGCCGCCGCCGCAGCAGGCCCGCCAGCTCGCCGACGCCGGGGTGGTGGTCGCTGGAGCAGGGCCAGGACCGGTAGGCGCCGGACAGCACGTACCGGCTGGTGAAGCGTAGGTACCAGCTCGCGCCCCGGTGGGTGAGCACGTGCTCGGCCAGCGGGGCGAGGTAGGCCTCGACCAGGGCGGGAAGGTCCTGCTCCAGGCCGTGGGCGCGCAGGTCGTCGATCAGCTCGCGGCGGCGGTGGTTGAGGGGGGTCATGCGGTGGGCGTACAGGGCGTCGATCAGGCCGGCCTTGCCGTCGAAGTGGTACTGGACCGCCGAATGGTTGCCCTGCCCGGCCGCGAGGGCGATCTCCCGGAGCGAGACGTCGAGACCGCGCTCGGCGTAGAGCCGTTCGGCCGCCAGGAGGATCTTCTCTTTGGCCTGCATTCCCACCTTTTCCAGATCGCCGAGGTATCGTCGCGGATTAAGACACCCTGTCTTACTCTGCCGCCGTCTGCTGTCCAAGACCGTACGCCTCTCCTCGCAGGAGCCTCGCCGTGACCGCAGAACCGACCCCCCGTGCCTCCAACGGTGCCCCGGACCGTGCCCCGGACCGTGCCCCGGACCGTGCCCCGGACCGTGCCCCGGACCGTGCCCCGGACCGTGCCCCGAACGTGCTCGCCGTCGTCCTGGACGACACCGGCTTCGCCCAGCTCGGCTGCTTCGGCTCCGACATCGCCACCCCGCACATCGACCGGCTCGCGGCGGGCGGCCTGCGCTACAACCGGTTCCACGTCACGGCCCTGTGCTCGCCGTCGCGCGCCTGCTTCCTCACCGGGCGCAACCACCACGCGGTCGGCATGGGCTTCCTCGCCGACCTCCCGCTCGACCACCCCGGCTACACCGCCCGCATCCCGCGCTCGGCCGCGACCCTGCCGCGGATCCTGCGCGACCACGGCTACTCCACCCTGGCCGTCGGCAAGTGGCACCTCACGCCGCGCTACGAGCGCTCGGCCGCGGGCCCGTTCGGCCACTGGCCGCTCGGCCTGGGCTTCGAGCGCCACTACGGCTTTCTGCAGGGCGACACCAACCACTACGCGCCCAACCTCGTCCGGGACAACCACCACGTGGACCCGCCCGCCACCCCCGAGGAGGGCTACCACCTCACCGAAGACCTCGTCGACCAGGCCGTCCGTTACCTCGACGACCAGCGCCACGCCGCCCCCGGCAAGCCCTTCCTCCTCTATCTCGGCCTGGGCGCCACGCACTCGCCGCACCACGTCGGGCCCGAGTGGAGCGAGCCCTACCGCGGCCGCTTCGACCGGGGATGGGACGCCTGGCGGGAGGAGATCTTCCGGCGCCAGGTGGAGACCGGCGTCGTCCCGCCCGGCACCGTGCTCACCCCGCGCCCGGACTGGGTGCCCGCCTGGGACGACCTCACCGCCGACCGGCGCCGCCTGTACGCCCGCCAGCAGGAGGTCTTCGCGGGCTTCCTGACCCACGCCGACGCCCAGCTCGGCCGCCTGCTCGCCCATCTGGAGGAGACCGGGCGGCTCGACGACACCATCGTCGTGCTCTTCTCCGACAACGGCGCCAGTGCCGAGGGCGGCGTGGACGGCAGCGTCAACGAGCACCGTTTCTCCGCCGGCATCCGCGAGTCCCTGGAGGACAACCTCGCCCACCACGACGACTGGGGCGGCCCGCGCACCTACAACCACTACGCGTGGGGCTGGGCGTGGGCCGGGAACACGCCGTTCCGGCTGTGGAAGCGCTACACCTGGCTCGGCGGCACCCGTACGCCGCTCATCGTGCACTGGCCGGCCGGGATCACCGGCGGAGGCGCGGTGCGCGACCAGATCGTGCACGTCAACGACCTGTTCCCGACGCTCCTGGACGCCGTCGGCATCGAGCCGCCGGCGGTCGTGGACGGGATCGAGCAGCAGCCGGTCGACGGAGCCAGCTTCCTGGCCACGTTCGGCGACGCCGCCGCGCCCGCGCCGCGCGAGACCCAGTACTTCGAGATGCTGGGCTCACGTTCCCTCATCCACGGACGCTGGAAGGTCACCACCGACCACGTGTCCACGGGCGTCCTGGACGAGGAGGAGCTCCTGACCGGCAGCCGGGACCTCGACGGCGACCACTGGGCGCTGTTCGACCTGGCGGCCGACTTCTCCGAGGCCGCCGACGTGTCCGCCGACCATCCGGAGGTGGTCGCCGGGCTGCGGCGGCTGTGGGAGCGGGAGGCCGGGCGCAACAACGTCCTGCCGCTGTTCGACAACCTCGTGGCGCGCTTCGGCGCCCTCATCGGCCCGGCCTGGCCGCCCGGCGACGACCGCACGTTCCGGCCGGGGGCCTCGCCCGTGTGCGACGAGTCGCTGCCGCTGCTGTTCGGCGGCTTCCGCTGGACGGCCGAGATCGAGGCGGCGGCGGAGCCCGAAGGGGTGCTGTTCGCGCTGGGCGACTGGAACGGCGGCTTCGCCCTGTACGTCACGGAAGGCCGCCTGGCCTTCGCCTTCTCGCGGGCCGGGGAACTGCTGGAGCTCACCGCCGACCGTCCACTTCCCGCCGGCCGCCGGTCCGTGGGCGTCGTCCACACGACGGGTCCCGGAGGATCGGCGTTTCACCTGACGCAGGAGGACGTCGTGGTGGGCGCCCTGGCGTTCGACGGCCTGCTGCCGGTCGCGCTCCAGCACGGCGGGGCCGGGTTGCGGCTCGGCCACGACCTCGGCCTGCCCGTCTCCGACCGCTACCGCGTCCCGGCCCGGTGGAACGGGCGGCTGCTGTCGGTCCGGCTCCGGACGCCGGGCGCTGCCGCGCCCGACCTGCTCGCCGGACTCCGGACCGCGCTCCACGCCGACTGACAGCGCCTCCCGGGGAGCGGGAGGCGGGTGATGGTGTGGTCCGAAATCGGCCGGTGTCAGGGACGTCGTGGCTGGTTGGCTGGTTCGCCGTAGATCATTCCTTGTCCGGAACGGAACCATGGCAACCACCACCACCCTCGCCCCGCCGCGCCCGCCGCTGATCTCCTGGCTCGCGGTCGCCTCGATCACCCTGGGCATCTTCGCCATCGTCACCAGCGAGATCCTGCCCATCGGCCTGCTGACCACCATCGGCGCCGACTTCCGCGTCACCGACGGCACCGCCGGGCTCACCATGACGCTGCCCGGGTTCGTCGCCGCCGTCGCGGCCCCCGTCCTGACCGTGGCCACCGGCCGCCTGGACCGCCGCGTGATGCTCTGCGTCATGATGGCCGTGCTGGCCGCCGCCGACGTCCTGGCGGCCGTGGCCGGGGCCTACTGGGTCGTGCTGGTCTCGCGGGTGCTCGTCGGCCTCACCATCGGCGGCTTCTGGTCGATCGCGGCGGGGCTGGCCTCCCGGCTGGTGCCGCCGTCCGCCGTGGGCGCCGCCACGGCCCTGATCTTCTCGGCCGTGCCGCTGGGCTCGGTGCTCGGGGTGCCGGCCGGAACCCTCATCGGCCACCTGGCGGGCTGGCGGACGGCGTTCCTGGTGCTGGCCGGGCTGGCCGTGCTCGTGCTGCTCGCGCTGCTGACCCTGCTGCCGCCGCTGCCCGCCCGTCAGGCCACCGGCTCGCGCGTGCTGCTGGACCTGCTGCGCCTGCACGGCACCAGAATCGCGCTGCTGGCCACGTTCCTCGTCGTGCTGGCGCACTTCGGCACCTACACCTACGTCACCCCGTTCCTGGAGCACGTCACCCGGCTGTCCCCGGCCGCCGTCAGCGCCGTCCTGCTGGCGTACGGCGTGGCGGGGATCGCGGGCAACTTCCTGGCTGGCCGGGCCGTGGCCACCGCGCCGCGCGCGACGTTCGTCGTCTGCGGCGGCCTGATCGCGGCCGCCACCGCGCTGCTGCCCCTGGCCGGCACGTCCCAGGCCGGGGCCGTCGTGCTGCTGGTGCTGTGGGGGCTGGCCTACGGCGGAGTGCCGGTCTGCTCCCAGGCGTGGTTCCTGCGGGCCGCGCCCGGCACGCCGGAGGCGGCGACCGTCATCTTCACCTCTTCGTTCCAGGCGACCTTCGCCCTCGGCGCGCTGCTGGGCGGCGTGATCGTCGACGCCTACTCGGTATCGGCCGTGATGGTCGCCGGCGGGCTGGTCGCGCTGCTGATGGCCGGGTCCTTCTCCTGGCTCGCCCGTCCCCGCCGGGCCGCGTGAGCGGGGCGGGGACGGGCGGTCAGCCGTCGAGGTGGTTCCTCAGCGCGTCGAGGCGGCCGTCCCAGTCGCTCGCCAGCGCCGCCAGGAACTGCTGGGCCACCCGCATCGGGGCCGAGCGCAGCCGGTAGCGGACGCGGCGGCGCTCGCCCGGCTCGGCCGTCACCAGCCCGGCCTCGGCCAGCAGTGTCAGGTGCTTGGCGATCGCCTGCCGGGTGATCGGCAGGCGGGCGGCCAGGTCGGTCGCCGTGGCCGGGCCCCGGGAGGCCAGCTCGGCCAGGATGGCGCGCCGGCTCGGGTCGGCCAGGGCGACGAAGACCTGCTCGGCCACCGCCTCGATGTCAGGCGGCGTCAAGGTGCTCGACCAGCTCGCCCAGCTCGCTCGCCCACCCCTCGGTGTGGGCGTCGTACGCCTTGCGGTGGTGGTCGTCGGGGAGCTGGGCGAAGCCGGTCTCGACGACGGTCAGCCGCGTGCCCGTGCCGGCCGGTTCGAGGGTGAACTCGACGTACGTGCGGCGCAGGTCGTCCTCCGGCATGCCGAAGACCGGCCAGGTGAAGCCGAACACCGACGGCTCCTCCACACGCTCCACGCGCATGTCGACCGTGTGCCCGTGGCTCCAGCTCATCCGCGCCGGCCCGCCGGGACGCAGCTCGATCGCCGCCTCCTGGCCGAACCAGGCGGCCAGCCCCTCGGGGGTGGTGAGCGCGGCCCACACCTTGCCGGGCGGGTGCGCCAGCTCGACGGTGCGCTCGACTCGATCGGGGAATCCCATGACGACCTCCATATGCAGCAGGGAAAAGGTTGCCACATCTTGTGGCGACCGGTGGACGGTCACTGCTCCGGCCGTGGGTGCCGGCGCAGGCCGTAGGAGATGAGGGCGACGGCGGCGAGCGTCATCGCGACGTCCACCAGCAGGGCCAGGCGGATGCCGGCCAGCTCCCCGCCGCGCGTGGCGGCGACGGCGCCGAGGAGCGGGACGCCGACGGTGACGGCCACCTGCTGCGTCATGGACGTCAGCCCGGTCGCCAGCCCCTGTTCCTCGTCCGGCAGGCCCGAGGTCCCGGTGACGGTGTAGGCGACGATCGCGGTGACATGCCCGAAGAAGCCGACGAACAACGCGGGGACCAGCACCGCGAGCGCCGTCCAGCCGGTCCCGAGCAGGACGGTGGGCAGGGTCGCCAGGGCCTGGACCGTCATGCCCACGAGCAGCACCAGACGGCTGCCGTAGCGCCCGACGAACCGCCCCGCGATCACGCCGGCGACCACCGACGCCAGCCCGGGTATCCCGAACACCAGGCCCGTGGCCAGCGGTGACAGCCCCAGGACGCGTTGCAGGTACAGCGTCACCAGGAAGATCATGGCGGGCTCCATCGTGAAGATCACGAAGCCGGCGAAGTTGCCCCACTTCACCGTGGGCCGCCGCAGGATGCGCACCGGCGCGAGCGGCGCCGGCGCGCGCAGCTCGATCCGCCAGAACGCGCCCAGCAGCACCACGCCGACGACGGCCGCCACCAGGTCGGTCTCGACGGCCGCGTAGATCACGGCCAGCAGGCCGCCGGTCACGGTGACCGCGCCGGGCAGGTCCAGCCGCACCCGCTCCGGCAGCACGCTCTCGCGGATCAGGAACGGCGTCAGCACCACGATCGCCACCGCGACCGGCACGTTGAACAGGAACGCCGCCCGCCAGCTCAGCAGGCTGACCAGGGCGCCGCCGAGCAGCGCGCCGACGGTGAACCCGCCCGACAGCAGGGCGCCGTTCAGCCCGAGGACGCGGGCGCGCAGCGGGCCCTCCTTGAAGGTGGTGGTGAGCAGCGACAGCGCGGCGGGGATCGTCATCGCCGTGGCCAGGCCCTGCAGCACGCGGGCGGTCAGCAGCGTCCCGGGCCCGTCGGCGAAGCCGCCGAGGAGGGAGGCCCCGGCCAGGACGACCATGCCGGCCAGGAACAGCTTGCGGCGGCCGAACAGGTCCGCCGTCCGGCCGAACACGAGGGTGAACCCGGCCGCCGGCAGCGCGTACGCCGAGGTGATCCAGGGCCACTGGGCCGGGCTCAGCCCGACGCCCGCGCCGGCCTGGGGAAGGGCGACGTTCAGGATCGAGAAGTCGACCGCCAGCATGAAACCGGCGCCGAGCAGGACGAACGCGATCAATCGTTGTCTGCCGTCGAGGCGCGGCGGGGCGGCCTCAACGGTCGCGACAGGAACACTCATTGCGGCCTCCAACTAGTAGCAACCGAATGGTTGCCACATTATGGCAACCATTCGGTTGCGTCAACGGAGGGCGCGGAGGGAGCGAACTTCCGTTTTCCGGAACGGTGGTCTAACCTTCGGAACATGTCCGACAGCGACGCCAAGCTCGTGGGAGCCGACCGCGTGCTGGCCGTGCTGGCCGAGCTAGCCCGGCATCCCGACGGCATCGGGCTGGAGGAGATGGCCCGCGCGGTGTCCAGCCCGAAGCCGACCGCCCACCGCGCCCTGGCCGCGCTGCGCCGCGCCGGGTTCGCCGTCCGCAACGGCCACGGCCGTTACGTGCTCGGCGACGAGTTCCTGCGCATGGCCTTCGCCCATCACGAGGCCCGGCCCGACCACGTCCGCGTCACCCCGATCCTCCAGGCGCTGTGCGACCGCTACGGCGAGACCGTCCACTACGCGGTGCTGGAGGGCGCGTCGGTGGTCTACCGGTCCAAGCTCGACCCGCCGTCCGGCGCGGTGCGGCTGACCTCGGTCGTCGGCGGGCGCAACCCGGCCCACTGCACCGGTGTCGGCAAGGTGCTGCTGGCCGAGACGCTGCGCGACGAGGCCGCCGTGCGCGCCTGGGTGGGGGGCCGGCGGCTGGAACGGCCCACCGAACGCTCGATCGGCACCGCCGAGGAGCTGCACGCCGAGCTGGTGCGCGTCCGCGAGCAGGGCTACGCGGCCGACGACCAGGAGAACGAGCCGGGCGTCAACTGCGTGGCGGTCCCGGCGTACCTGACCTCGCCCACCGTGCCGAGCGGCGCGATCAGCATCAGCGGCCTGGCCTACCGCACGCCCCTGCGGGCGCTCGTGGAGGACGTGCCGGCCATCCGCGCGCTCGCCGCCGGACAAGACCTTCCCTGACCCCCGCAGAACTGGAGAGAATCCCTTGTACCTCATGCGCATCGGCGCGCCCGGCGCCGAGAAGCCGGTCGTCCGCGTGGACGACGACCACTACGTCGACGTCTCCGACCTCACCCCCGACTTCGACGAGCGCTTCTTCGCCGCGGGCGGCCCCGCCCTGCTCGCCGGACGGGTCGCCGACGGCCCCCGGCAGGCGTTCGCCGGCGAGCGGATCGGCGCGCCGATCGCCCGCCCGCACCAGATCCTGTGCATCGGCCTCAACTACAGCGACCACGCCGCCGAGACCGGCCAGGCCGTCCCCGCCGAGCCGATCCTGTTCACCAAGTCGCCCAACACCCTGGTCGGCCCGGACGACGACGTGCGCATCCCGCGCGGCGCCACCAAGACCGACTGGGAGGTGGAGCTCGGCATCGTGATCGGCAGGCGCACCTCCTACCTCGACTCACCGGCGGAGGCCGCGGCCGCGATCGCCGGCTACTGCGTGGTCAACGACGTCAGCGAGCGCGCCTTCCAGATGGAACGCGGCGGCCAGTGGAGCAAGGGCAAGTCGGCCGAGACGTTCAACCCGGCCGGCCCCTGGCTGGTCACCCCCGACGAGCTCGGCGACGTCCGCGACCTGGGCATGTGGCTGGACGTCAACGGCGTACGCCGCCAGACCGGCAACACCAAGACGATGATCTTCGACCCGTACGTCATCGTCCACCACCTGAGCCAGTTCATGGTGCTGGAGCCCGGCGACCTGATCAACACCGGCACCCCGCCCGGCGTCGGCATGGGCCACGACCCGCAGATCTGGCTGCGGCCCGGCGACGTGATGGAGCTCGGCATCGACGGGCTCGGCAGCCAGCGCCAGCGGGTCGTGGAGCCCCGGTAGTGCGGGCGCTCGTCCTGACCGGGCCGGGCGCGGCCGAGGTCCAGGAGGTCGAGCCCCCGTCCGCCGGGCCCGGCCAGGTCGTCGTGGACGTCGAGCGCGCCGGTGTGTGCGGCACCGACATGGAGCTGTTCAGCGGCGAGATGAGCTACCTGCGCACCGGCCGCTCCCGCTACCCGCTGCGCCCCGGCCACGAGTGGTGCGGGCGCGTCGCCGAGGTGGGCGAGGGCGTGGACCCGTCGTGGCTGGGGCGGCGGGTCGTCGGCGACACCATGCTCGGCTGCGGACGCTGCGACCGCTGCCGCCAGGGCCGCCACCACGTGTGCCCCGACCTGGCCGAGCTCGGCATCAGCCGGGGCGCCGCGGGGGCGCTGGCCGAGCGGCTGGCCGTCCCGGTCGCGGCGCTCCACGCACTGCCCGATACGGTGGACGAGACCTTGGGCGCGCTGGTCGAGCCCGGTGGCAACGCCTTACGCGCCGTCCGCGCGGCGGGGCTGGAGGCGGGGGAGCGGTTGCTGGTTCTGGGCACGGGCACGATCGGCCTGCTGGCCGCGCTGTTCGCGCGCGCCGGCGGCGCCGACGTGCACCTCATGGGCCGCGCCGAGGCCGACCTGCGCCTGGCCGCCGACCTCGGCTTCCGGCACGCCTGGACGCGGGCGACCCTGCCCGGCCTGCCCTGGCACGCCGTCCTCGACGCCACCAACGCCGCCGAGCTGCCCGCGTTCGCCCTCGGCCTGGCCGAACCCGCCCGCCGCGTCGTCTACATCGGCCTGGCCGGCACGCCGTCCACGCTCGACACCCGCGACCTGGTGCTCAAGGACGTCACCGCGGTCGGCGTCCTGGGGGGCTCGGCGGGGCTGGCCGGGGCCATCGACGCCTACGCCGGCGGCTCGGTGGACGCCCGTTCGCTGGTGGCCGCCACGGTCGGGCTGGCGGACACGGCCGGCGTCCTGGCCGGACGGCGACCGTCCGGCGCCGGCCCGGGGCCCAAGATCCACATCGACCCCCGGTAATGAACTCGGAAGTGAGCACGAGCATGACCCACCGTGAACCGCGACGGCTGAACGCGCCGGACGCCGCCGTCCTGGCGGCGGTCGAGACGGCCGTCCCGGGGATCACCCGCGCCCGCGCGAGCGACCGGCTCGGCATGGCCCACGACGCCTCCCACTACCTGCTGACCCCGCAGGCCGTGCTGGTGGCCGAGAGCGCCGGCCAGGTCGCCGCGCTGCTGCGCACCGGCCTGCCGCTGACGTTCCGCTCCGGGGGCACCAGCCTGAGCGGCCAGGGCGTCAGCGAGCACCTGCTCGTGGACACCCGCCGGCACTTCCGCTCGATCGAGGTCCTCGACGGCGGCGCCCGGGTACGGGTCCAGCCCGGCGCGGTGCTGCGGCAGGTCAACGCCCGCCTGGCCCCGTACGGGCGCAAGCTGGGCCCCGACCCGGCCAGCGAGTCGGCCTGCACGATCGGCGGCGTCGTGGCCAACAACTCCAGCGGCATGACCTGCGGCACGCACGCCAACACCTACCAGACGCTGGAGTCGATGACGCTGGTGCTGCCGAGCGGCACCGTCGTCGACACCGGCGCCCCCGACGCCGACGAGCGGCTGCGCGCCCTGGAGCCCGACCTCGCGGCCGGCCTCGAACGGCTGCGCGACCGCGTGCGCGGCAACCCCGACTCGGTGCGCCGCGTCCAGGCCCAGTTCTCGCTGAAGAACACCATGGGCTACGGCCTGAACAGCTTCCTCGACCACGACGGCCCGGCGCAGATCCTCGCCCACCTGGTCATCGGCAGCGAGGGCACCCTCGGCTTCGTCGCCGAGGCCGTCTTCCGCACCGTCCCCGCCCATCGGCTGGCCGCCACCGGCCTGCTCGTCTTCCCGACGCTGCGGGCGGCGATGGCCACGATGCCGGAGCTGGTGGCCGCCGGGCCCGCCGCCGTCGAGCTGCTGGACGCCGAGTCGCTGCGCGTCGCGCAGACCGACCCCAAGGCCGACGACGCGCTGCGCGCGCTGGCCGTCGCCGAGCACGCCGCGCTGCTGATCGAATGGCAGGAGACCGACGCCGAGCTGCTCACCGAGCGCGAACAGGCCGCCGAGCGGCTCTTCGCCGGGCTGCGCCTGGCCACCCCCGCCCGGCTGAGCAGGGAGGCCGGCGGCCGGGCCGCGCTGTGGCACATCCGCAAGGGCCTGTACGCCACCGTCGCCGGCGCCCGCCCCAGCGGCACGACCGCCCTGCTGGAGGACGTCGCCGTCCCCGTGCCCGCCCTGGCCGACCTGTGCGACGACCTGACCCGCCTGTTCGCCGAGCACCGCTACGAGCGCAGCGTCGTCTTCGGCCACGCCAAGGACGGCAACCTGCACTTCATGCTCAACGAGCGCTTCGCCACCGACCTCGACCGCTACGCCGAGTTCACCGAGGACATGGTCGAGGCCGTCCTGGCCAGGGGCGGCACGCTGAAGGCCGAGCACGGCACCGGCCGCGTCATGGCCCCGTTCGTGCGCCGCCAGTACGGCGACGAGCTGTACGAGGTGATGCGCGAGGTCAAACGCCTGTGCGACCCGGCCGGAACGCTCAACCCCGGCGTCGTCCTCACCGACGACCCCGAGGCCCACCTGCGCGACCTCAAGACCGTCGTGACCGTCGAACCCGAGGTCGACCGCTGCGTCGAGTGCGGCTACTGCGAGCCGGTCTGCCCCAGCCGCGACCTGACCACCACCCCGCGCCAGCGCATCGTGCTGCGCCGCGAGCTGGCCGCGGCCCGGGCGGCCGGCGACGACGCCCTGGCCCGCGAGCTGGAGGACGCCTACGCCTACGACGCCGTGGACACCTGCGCCGTGGACGGCATGTGCGCCACCGCCTGCCCCGTCCTCATCAACACCGGCGACCTGACCAAACGCCTGCGCGCCGAGCGCCACGGCCGGTCCGCCCGCCGGGCCTGGACGAGCGCCGCCCGCCACTGGGACGGCGTCACCCGCGCCATGAACCTGGCCCTCGACACCGCCGCCGCCGTCCCGCCCGCGCTCCCGGAGGCCGCCTCCCGCGCCGCCCGCGCCCTGGCCGGCGCGGACGACGTCCCGAGCTGGAGCCGCGACCTGCCGCGCGGCGGGACCAGGCGCCGCCCGTCCCCGGCCGGGGGCGCCGACGCCGTCTACCTGCCGTCCTGCCTGAACACCCTTTTCGCCCCCGCCGACGGCGGCCCCGGCGTGATGACCGCCTTCCAGCGCCTGGCCGCCCGCGCGGGGGTGACGCTGCACGTCCCCGAGAAGATCGCCAGCCTGTGCTGCGGCACCCCGTGGTCGTCCAAGGGCTTCGCCGGAGGCCAGGAGGCCATGGGCGAGCGCGTCGGCGACGTGCTCGCGCGGGCCACCGACGGCGGCCGCCTGCCCGTGGTCAGCGACGCCGCCTCCTGCACCGAGGGCTACGCCCACCTGGTGCCCGGCCTCCAGGTGGTCGACGCGGTCGCCTTCACCGCCGAGCACATCCTGCCCCGCCTGCCCGAGGCGCGCCGCCTGCCGTCGCTGGCGCTCCACCCGACCTGCTCCTCCACCCGCCTCGGCCTGGACGCCGCCGTCGCCCGCGTCGCCGAGGCGGTCGCCGAGCAGGTGGTGATCCCGGACGGCTGGCAGTGCTGCGCCTTCGCCGGCGACCGCGGCCTGCTGCACCCCGAGCTGACCGCCTCGGCCACCCGCGCCGAGGCCGCCTCCGTGGCCGAGGCGGGCTGCGCCGCCCACGCCTCGGTCAACCGCACCTGCGAGCTGGGCCTGACCCGCGCCACCGGCCAGACCTACCGGCATCTCCTGGAGCTCCTCGACGAAGCAACCGCCTGAGGGGGCGCGCTTTACACCGATGGTCAATAAGATCGTCGCTGTTGCGAAGATCCGGCGATCGGGAGCACGATGAGCGACCCCGGCGGTTTCGGCCCCCTGGAGATGGACGAGCACGAGCGGATCGGTCCCTACCGGATCGTGGGCCGGATGGGCGCGGGCGGCATGGGCGTCGTCTACGCCGGGGTCGCGCCCGACGGGGCCCGGGTCGCGGTCAAGGTCATCCATCCGGGGCTGGCGGCCGACCCGCACTTCCACGACCGGTTCGTCCGCGAGGTGGAGGTGCTGTCGCGGGTGCGCGGGCGATGCACGGTCGCGGTCCTGTCCGCCGACACCGCCGCCTCGCCGCCGTGGCTGGCCACCGAGTTCGTGCCCGGCCAGACGCTGACCGATCACGTACGCGACCACGGGCCGCTGCCGCCGGACGAGCTGGGTGCGTTCGGGGTGGACATCGCCGAGGCGCTCACCGACATCCACCGGGCCGGGATCGTCCACCGCGACCTCAAGCCGGGCAACGTGATCGTGGCCGCGTCCGGGGCGAAGGTGCTGGACTTCGGCATCGCGCGGGCCCTCGACGAGAGCGGGCTGACCGGCACCGGCGCGCTCATCGGCTCGCCCGGCTGGATCAGCCCCGAGCAGTACCGGGGTGACCAGGCCGACGCCGCCGCCGACGTCTTCGCCTGGGGCGCGCTGATGGTCTACGCCGCGACCGGGCGGCCGCCGTTCGGGATCGGGGCGCCGGACGTGCTCGCCTACCGGGTCATGAGCGTCGATCCCGACCTGTCCGAGGTGCCCGAGGGCGTGCGCGACCTGGTCCGTGGGGCGCTCGCCAAGGACCGGGCGGCGCGTCCGGGGTCCGGCGACCTGCTCGCCGCACTCCGCTCGGGGTCGGGCACCGTGCTTCTGCCGCGGCCGCCGTCCGGCACGCTCAGCCTGACGCCGCCGCCACCTCCGCCCGGCACGCTCTCCCTGACGCCGCCGCCCCCGTCTGGCGGGCAGGGGCCGCCGTCCCCGTCCGGGAGGCGGGCGCCGCTGTGGCCGGTGGCGGTCGCCGCCGTGGCGGTCGTCGCGGTCGTGGGGGTCGGCGCGGCGTTCGCGCTGAACGCGGCCGGGACGCCGGAGGCGCTGCAGTCCCCGGACGACGGCCCCACCACCTCCGCCTACACCGACCCGCCCGCCACCTCCGCCGACCCGGACCCGACGGACACCCCCGAGGAGAGCGAGACCCCCGAGGAGACGCACACCCCGGAGGACACCCCGACCGAGACCGGCACCCCGGAGGAGACCCCCGAGAAGACGCCCGAGGACACGCCCACCACGCACAGGCCCCGCGCGCTGCCGTGCGCGTCCTCGGGCTCGATCCTGCGCGAGGCCGCCGCGCTGAACGGCGGCAGCCTTCCCCAGGACGCCGTGGTCGCCCGCAAACGCTGCGTCGGCTCCTGGGTCGCCGCGGAGCTCAGCTCGCCGAGCGTCGGCGGCATCGACCTCATCGCCCGGCGGAACGCCACACGGTTCCTCGACGCCGACATCGGCAGCAACTTCTGCTCCCAGCAGGACCGCCCGGCGTTGCTGGCGAACGCCCCCGCCTCGATCAAGAGCTTCCTGTGCCCCCAGGGCTTCGGCTGACCCCCCCGCGTGCCGTCGGCGCCCGCCGCAGTTCGAGGCAGCCGTCGAAGGCCGGTCCGGAGCAGCTTCGGCCACCTCCAGGGAGAGTTCGGGTTCGTCGGCGCGATCGGGGGCCGGGCGGCGGGTCCGGATCTGTCGTGCGGCTCGTGGTGCGTTGACAGGACGTCATTCGCCGGACGGCAGCGGGATGCGCACCGACACCAGCGTCCCCTCGCCGGGCGCGGCCTCGACGTCGGCGCTGCCGCCCACCGCGCGGGCGCTCTCCCGGATGGACCGGGCGATGCCGAGGCCGGTCGTGGGCGCGTCCGGGTCGAAGCCGCTGCCGTGGTCGAGCACGCTCAGCGCCAGCGTCCCGGACCGGCACTCCGCCCGCACCACGGCGTGCCGCACGCCCGCGTGCTTGCGCACGTTCGTCAGCGCCTCGCGCAGGATGCCGCTCAGCGCCTCGACGACCTCGGCGGGCATGCCCTCGCGTTCCGGCGCGGAACGCAGCCGTCCCGCGTTGAACTCCACCCGCAACCCGCTGCCGACGGCCTGCCGCACCACCTCCTCCAGAGCGGCCACGACGTCCTCGGCCGGGTCACCGTCGTCGCCGCGCAGGAAGGCGCGCAGCCACTGCGACTCCTCCGCCACCCGCGCCCTGACCGAGGCGTCGGCGATCCAGCCGTCGCGGGTCAGCGCCTCCATGGTCTGCAGGATCCGGTCGTGCAGCACGCGGGCCGTCCGGCCGCGCTCGCGCTCCTGCGACAGCTGCGCCGAGCGGCGCAGCTCTCCGGCCCTGGCCTCGTCCAGGTCGCGGGCGGTCCTGAACAGGATGCGCATGACGTACGCGGCCATCGTGGCGTTCGTCGTCAGCCCGGCGACGTGCGGCAGGCCGGCCCACCACGCCAGATCCGCCTGGACGTAACCGAGGACCAGCGCGCCGCCCAGCGCCGCCGTCCACGCCAGCACGACCGGGAACGTGCGGAAGGAGATCCCGGCCATGATGCCGACGAGCAGCACGTACGGCAGGACCGTGCCCGGCCAGCCGTCGGTCACCCGCGAGCCCGCGTAGTGACCGGCGGCCAGCACCGCCACGGTCACCAGGCCCAGGTCCGCGGCGAGCAGCGCGCGCGGCGCGAGCGCGGCGCGGACGGTCGTGACCACGCACACCAGCAGGCTGACGGCCCCCATCACGCCCAGCAGGTACGGCAGCGGCCCAAGCGTCAGCCACCGCCCGTCGCCCAGGACCTCCAGCGACCCGCACAGCACCAGCGCGCCCACCCGGACGACCACCATGGTGATGGCCCGGCTGCGCTCGATGCCGGCGACCGCCGTCCCCGGCGGGCGCGGGGGGCTCACGGCCGGTCGCGGCGTTCGAGCCGGTTGAGCGCCGCGCGCGTGAGCTCGGCCTTGTTGCCGACCTGGAGCTTGGCCCTGATGCGCTCGACGTAGGTGTCGACCGTGGCCTTGCTGACACCCATCCGGCGGCCCACCTGGGCGTGGGTGAAGCCCTGGGCGATGTAGGACAGGGTCTCCTCCTCCCGGGCCGACAGCCGGGGCCTCGCCTCGGCGTCCTCGCCGCCACCGTCCCCGGCGGGCGGACGGGTGGTGTCGTCCAGCTCGCTCTGCAGGATGTCGGCCAGGCCCGCCGACAGGTAGAAGCCGCCCGTGGCCACCGTGCGCACGGCGGCGACGATGAGCTCGGAGGGGGCGTCCTTGGTGACGTAGCCGTTGGCTCCGCCGCGGATCGCCGCCAGTACGTCGGCGGGCCGTCCCGAGGCCGACACGATGAGGACCCGCGTGACGGCGGCCAGCTCCTTGACCGCGGCCAGGCACGGCCGGTCCTCGGCCAGGTAGAGGTCGAGGATCAGCACGTCGTACCCGGCGTCGAAGCCGCGCAGGTCCCCGACGGACGAGCCCCGCAGCACCACCTTCAGGTCCTCGTGCCGGTGAAGGAGGTACTCCAGCCCATGGCGGATCAGCTCGTGGTCGTCGATCACGGCGATCCGGATCACGTCTTGCTCCGCGGCAGGCTGCGAACGTGGTGACATGTCAACAACGGTGAGCAGAGGTGCACGGAACCAGCAAGTCCCGCAAAACCACTACAAATTCGTAGTGTAGATCACGAATCGTGTGGTGCACGGGCCTTCCGGCGGTAGCCGTCGGTGGCCCTGACGAGCTCGTGCAGGGTGCCCGGTTCGGCGCCGCCGTGGCCGGCGTCCTCGACGATCCGCAGCTCGGCCTCCGGCCAGGCGCGGTGCAGCTCCCAGGCGGCGTCGGGCGGCGTCTTCATGTCGTAGCGGCCGTTGACGATGACGCAGGGGACGTGCCGGATCGCCGCCACGTCGAGCAGCTCGCCCTCCTCCAGGAAGCAGCGCCGGGTGAAGTAGTGCGCCTCGATCCGGGCGAAGCCCAGCACCTCCCGGTCCTCCAGGGGCGGGGGAGGGACGGGCAGCAGCGTGTTGGCCGCCAGCTCCCACGCCGCCCACGCCCGCGCCGCCGGCAGGTGCACCTCCGGGTCCGGGTCGAACAGGCGGCGGTGGTAGGCGGCGAGCAGGTCGTCCCGCTCGGGCTCCGGGATCGCGTCGCGGAAGGCCGTCCACTCCGCGGGGAACAGCCGGGCCGCCCCCGAGCCGGTGAACGCCCACTCCTCGTCGGCCGCGCTCGCCAGGTAGACGCCGCGCAGCACCAGCTCGGTCACCCGGCCGGGGTGCCGGCGCGCGTACGCCAGGGCCAGGGTCGTCCCCCACGAGCCGCCGAACACCTGCCAGCGGTCGATCCCGAGCCGCCGTCTGAGCAGCTCCATGTCCGCGACCAGGTGCCAGGTCGTGTTGGCCGCCAGCGACACGCCGGGGTCGCCCGCGTGCGGGCGGCTGCGTCCGCAGTTGCGCTGGTCGAACAGGACGATCCGGTAGGCGGCCGGGTCGAAGAAGCGGCGCTGCACCGGCAGCAGGCCGCCGCCGGGGCCGCCGTGGAGGACGACGACCGGCTTGCCGTCGGGGTTGCCGCAGGTCTCCCAGTAGATCTCGGCGCCGTCGCCGACGTCGAGCAGGCCGCTCTCGTAGGGCTCGACGGGCGGGTAGAACGTCCTCAGCGTCATGGTTACCAGACCTACTCGCCCGGGACGCCGGGCGCGCGGCGGATCTACGGCGTGATGGCGGCGAGTTCGGTGAGGGTGCGGCGGACCAGGCGGGCGGCCAGGATCGGCTTGAAGCCGTTGTGCCGCAGCGGGCGGGCGTCGGCCAGGGCCAGGCTCGCGGCCCGCTCGAAGGAGGCCGCGTCCGCCGTCGCTCCTTCCAGCAGGTCCTCGGCCGCGCGGGCGCGCCACGGCTTGTGCGCCACCCCGCCGAGCGCTACCCGGGCGAACACGATCCGGCCGTCCTCGACGTGCAGCAGCAGCGCCGTGCTCACCAGCGCGAACGCGAACCCGGCCCGGTCCCTGACCTTGGCGTACGTCCCGTGTCCCGGCGGCGCGGGCGGCAGGTCCACGCTGGTGACCAGTTCGCCGTCCCGCAGCACGGTCTCCACCTGCGGCGTCAGGCCGGGCAGGACGTGGAAGCCGGTGAACGGGACGCTCCGCTCCCCTTCGGGCCCCGTCAGGTTGACGGTCGCGTCGAGGACGGCCAGCGCCACGCACATGTCCGACGGGTGGACGGCCACGCAGCTCGGGCTCGCCCCCAGGACGGCGTGCGCGCGGTTGAAGCCCTCCAGCGCGTCGCAGCCCGCGCCGGGCGTGCGCTTGTTGCAGGCGGCGCCGGTGTCGTAGAAGTAGCGGCAGCGCGTACGTTGCAGCAGGTTGCCGCCGACGGTCGCCCGGTTGCGCAGCTGCGGCGAGGCGCCCGCCAGGATGGCGCGGGCGAGCACCGGATACCGCCGCCGCACCCGCGCGTCGGCCGCCACCTGGGTGTTGCCGGCCAGCGCGCCGAGCCGCAGGCCGCCGCCGGGCAGGTCCTCGACGGCCGACAGCGGCAGGCCCGAGATGTCCACGACCCGGGCCGGACGCTCGACCTCCTCCCGCAGGAGGTCGACCAGGTTCGTCCCGCCGGCCAGGTAGCGGGCCGGGCCGTCGTCCGAGGCCATCGCGACGGCCTCCGCCACGCTCGCCGCCCGCAGGTAGACGAACTCCCTCACGTCGCGGCCACCTCCCTGATGGCGGCGGCGATGTGGTGGTACGTCCCGCACCGGCACACGTTGCCCGCCATGCGCTCGCCGAGCTCGGCGTCGGTCAGCTCGCCCGGGGGAGCGGTCAGGTCGGGCGTCGCGGCGCTGGGCACGCCGTCCCGGAGCTCGGCCAGCAGGCCGACGGCCGAGCAGACCTGGCCGGGTGTGCAGTATCCGCACTGCAGCGCGTCGTGCCGGACGAACGCCTCCTGCACCCGCGCCCCCAGCTCGTCGTCGGCCAGGCCCTCGACGGTGACGATCTCCATCCCCACGCACTGGACGGCGAGCAGCAGGCACGCGTAGACCCGCAGGCCGTCGGCCAGGACGGTGCACGTGCCGCAGGCTCCCTGGTCGCAGCCCTTCTTCGTGCCGGTCAGGCGGAGGTGGTCGCGCAGGAAGTCGAGCAGTGACACGCGCGGGTCCGCCGGCGGCTCGTGCGGCTGCCCGTTGACGCGCAGCCGGAGCGGGGCACGGCCGTCCATCCCATCCCTCCGACCGTACGGACTGTGGTGATCACCGTAACCCGGGCCGGGTGGGGCGGCGGGGGTCTCTGACCTGGTCGAGGGGCAAAACGGTACCGAACATTGCCGAATACAGATGGGGGGTATAGGTTTGCGCGGGTTGAGATGTGGCTGTTCGAGGTAGAAGGTAGCAAATGTCGGAATCTATGAGGCACGGTCGGCACGACTCCGGTCACCCCGACCCCCACCCCCACGACCAGGACGCTGCCCCCGACCCCCACCCCGACCCCCACCCCCACCCCCACACCGCCGCCCCCGGCGCGCACGCCCACCACGGTCAGGACTCCGCCCACGGCGACCACGCCCACCACGCCCACCACCAGGAATCCGCCCACGGCGACCACGCGCAGCATGACGGCGGAGGCCACGGGCACACGATGCAGGCGACCTGGGGGGTGGCCGCCTCCGCGACGCTGCACTGCCTCACCGGGTGTGCCATCGGCGAGGTGCTCGGTATGGTGATCGCCACCGCTCTGGGCTGGCACAACCTGCCCAGCGTCGTCCTGGCCATCGTCCTGGCGTTCTTCTTCGGTTACGCGCTCACCCTGCGCGGGCTGTTCAGGGCCGGCGTGGACTGGCGCAACGCGCTGCGCCTCGCCCTGGCCGCCGACACGCTGTCCATCCTCGTCATGGAGATCGTCGACAACGGCGTCATGCTGATCATCCCGGGCGCGATGGACGCCGGGCTCGCGTCCGTCCTGTTCTGGGCGGCCCTGGCGATCTCGCTGGTGGTGGCGTTCCTCGTCACGACCCCGATCAACAAGTGGATCATCGGACGCGGCAAGGGCCACGCCGTCGTCCACGCCTACCACCACTGATCCACCGCTGATCCACCGCTGATCCACCGCTGATCCAGCGCTGACCCGGCGCGCCACCGGTCCCGCCGGTGGCGCGCCGCCCGCTCACCCCTTGGCGCTCACGGCCTCCGCGACCGTCAGGCTGTCCTCGTAGATGTGGCAACGGGTGATCAGCCCGTCCTCGACGGTCAGATGCAGCGCGAACGGCGACGTGTAGGAAACCCCGTGGGCGCGCACGGTCTGCACGATCCGTCCCAGCACCACGGCGTCCGGCCCGTCCACCAGAATCTGCCGCACCGTGGTGGCGTTCAGCTCCGGCACGTGATGCGTGCCCAGCGACCGGTAGTGATCGGCCACCTCGTCCCGGCCGGACCAGGGCCGGATCCACGGCACCGCCGGATGCCCCTCGTCGTCGTCATGCCCCCAGTCTTCCGGCGCGCCCGTACGCCGTCGATTACTCCGCAGGTCATGCGATCCGTACACGGCCGGAGGTGGCTCCCGCGCCTGCCGGGCGACCACCGGACGGATTCCAAAGGAATCCTTGACATCGGTCGCCGGGGTGGCGGAACATTCCAAGCATGTCTTTGGAATCCTCGGGGCGGCGGCTGGTGCTCAACGATCCGGCCGCGATGCGGGCGTTCGCCCATCCGGTCCGGCTGGCGTTGCACGAGCTGTTGTTGCGGGCGGGGGCCACCACCGCCGCCGACGCCGCCCGCGAGGTCGGCATCAGCCAGGCGCTGGCCTCCTACCACCTGCGGCAACTGGCCAAGTACGGCCTGGTGGAGCAGGCCGAGGCGCGCGACGAGCGGGAGCGGCCCTGGAAGGTCACCGTCAGCGTCCAGGTGTGGGACGACGACGTGGCGGGGGCGGAGCAGTCGGCCGCCCGGAGCCTGCTGGAGCAGGTCATGGCCGAGCGGGCGTTGTCGCGGCTGGTGGAATGGCAGCAGGCGCGGCGCGACGAGGAGGAGCCCTGGCGGGGCGTCGGCGGCATCGGCAACAGCTACCTCTACGTCACCCCGGCGGAGGTCACGGCGCTCAGCGACGCCGTCGCGGACCTGCTGCGGCCGTTGATGGCCCGCGTGGACGACACGGCGGCCCGCCCCGAAGGAGCCCGGCCCGTGCTGATGACCCAACTGCTGATCCCCCTCGCTCCGACGGCCTCCGGTGACTGAGCGCCGCAGCCTCACCGGGGCGGCCGGCCAAGCGGGCGAAAGACCCGGCCCGGAGCCGCTTGCCGACCGCGCCGGTGAACGGCCTGCCACTGAGCCGCTTGCCGACCGCGCCGGTGAGCGGCCGGCCGTGGAATCGCTCGCCGACCGTGCCGGTGGGCGGCCCGTCGCGGAGGCGTCGGGGCGGGATGGTGGGGTGCGGGCGCTGGTGGGTGGAGGGCGTGGGTTCGGGCGGTTGCTGGTCGCGTCCGTCGTGTCCCAGACGGGCGACTGGGTGATCAGCACCGGGCTGGCGTTCCACGTCTACCGCCTGACGGGCTCCACCTTGTCCACCGCGATCATGCTGCTGGTCTCCCGGATGCCCCACGTCCTGCTCGGGTCCGTCGCCGGGGTGCTGGCCGACCGCTGGGACCGCCGCCGGTTGCTGGTCGTCACCGACGTGCTGCTCGGGCTGGGGCTGCTGCCCCTGCTGGCGGTACGCGACCCGGCCCAGGTCTGGATCGTCTACGCGGTCGCCCTGTGGACCGGCGTGCTCGGCACTCTGCTCGCCCCGGCGCAACGGGCGCTCGTCCCGCAGCTCGTGCCCGCCTCCGGGCTCGTCCGGGCCAACGCCCTGCACGGCCAGAGCGGCCAGCTCGCCCGCCTGCTCGGCGCGATGCTGGGCGGCGTAGCCGTCACGGCGGGTGGGCTGCCCGCGATCGTCCTGCTCGACGCGGCCAGCTTCATGATCTCCGCGGCACTGCAGGCGACCCTGCGTGTCCCGGCCCGGCCGCCGTCCGGCACGCGGGCGCCGTCCGTCCGCGCCCAGTGGGCCTCCGGGCTGCGGCTGGCCATGGGGAACGCCGGTATCCGGCTGCTGGTCGCGTACATGGTGATCACGGGGCTGGGTGAAGGGATCTTCGCCACGCTCGCCGCCCCCTTCGTGGCGGACGTCCTGGGCGGCCAGGGCGACGCGTACGGTCTGTTCCTGTCGGTGCAGGCGGTCGGCGGCCTGGCCGGCGCGCTGGCCGTGGCCTTACCCCGGCGCGACCCGGCGCCGCGCACGCTCCTCGGCTGGGGGACGGTCGCGTTCGGGCTGCTGGACCTCGCGCTGTTCGCCTACCCCCTCGCGCTGGACGCGTTGTGGCCCGCCCTGCTGCTGATCGCGCTGGCCGGGCTGCCCGCGGCGGCCGCGATGGCCGGGTTCACGACGCTGGCCCAGACGGCCACCACCGACGATCGCCGGGGCGGCGTCATCGGGCTGCTCGGCAGTGCCCAGGCCGTGACCTCGCTGCTCGGCATGGCGGCGGCCGGGGTGCTGGGGGAGGTCGTGGGCATCGTCCCGGCGTTGTGCCTGCACGCCGCCGGGCTCGTCACCGCGGGCCTGCTCGTCCTGACCCGCCGCACGTCCACCTGACTCCGCCTTTCCGTCACCACCACCGAGCCCCCCTTGCGTTCCATGACGTTTGTCATGTCGGTGTCTCTGACGCCTGGCACTACACCCGGCCCGGCCCCTCCCAGCAGGCTGTTCCCATGCTGAGAATCAAGGACGGCGGCCCCCGACAGTCGCCGCGCCGGCCGCCGGGCGTTACCGTCGGGCCCTGTGACGGGTGACGCTGCGGTGCGGGAGCTGGAGTTCGTCCGGGGACGGGTGGCGGCGCGCGCCGGGTCGTGCGTGTGGCTGCTGCTGTTGGGGTGGCCGCTGTGGTCGTTCCTCTCCTCGCGTCCCGGCGTGCTCGCGGCGGTGTGGGTGGTCGCCGGAGTCGCGGTTTTCGCGGCGTGCTGGCTGCGGGTGATGTGGCGGGTGCTCAGCCCCCTGGGGGCGGCGACGCTGACCTGGCCGGTGGTGGGGCTGGTGGCCGCGGCACTGGCGCTGCTGCCGGTGCTGCGGGCACCGTGGGCCTACGTCGCGTTCGTGTACGTGGTCAGCGCCCTGTCGGCCTACCTCGGACGGGCCGCCTTCGCCGCGTCGGTGGCGGTGACGATCGTCGTGGTGGTGGTCTCGCTGACGGCGTACGGGCGGCCGTTCGGGCAGGTCTGGTGGGTGCCCCTGGCGATCGTGGTCGAGGCGGTGACGGTGGCGAGCATCAAGCACCTGGGCGAGTTGGTCGCCCGGCTCGACGCGGCCCGCGCCCACGTCGCCCGGCTCGCCGTGGACAACGAACGCCTGCGCTTCGCCCGCGACCTGCACGACACGCTCGGCCACACGCTGACCTCGATCACCATCAGGAGCCAGCTCGCCGCCCGGCTGGCCCGTACCGACCCGGAACGGGCCGCCCGCGAGATGGCCGACGTGGAGCGCGCCGCCCGCCAGGCGCTCGACGAGGTGCGCCACGCCGTGGCGGGCTGTCGTGTCCCCTCCTTGTCGGGCGAACTGCGCGCGGCCGCCCACAGCCTGAACCTGGCCGGGATCCGGCTGGAGATCTCGCCCGCGGGCGGCCCCGTCCCGGCGGCCGCCGAGACGCTGCTCGCCTGGACCGTAAGGGAGGCCGCCACGAACGTCGTGCGCCACAGCCGCGCCCACCGCTGCCACATCGACCTCGGCGTGGACGGCCACACCGCCACCGTCGAGATCCGCGACGACGGCACAGCCACCACCCCCGCCCCCGAAGCGACCAGGGCTGAGGCTGCCGGGGCCGGCAGTGCCGGGCTTGCGGGGGCCGTCGGAGGCAATGGGCTGACCGGGCTCGCCGAGCGGATCGCCGCCGTCGGTGGTCGGTTGGAGGCCGGGCCGCTGCCCGGCGGCGGTTACCGTCTGCTCGCCCGAGTTCCCTTGGAGGGTCCGTGATCCGCGTCCTCATCGCCGACGACCAGGACCTCGTCCGGGGCGGCCTGGCCGCGTTGCTCGCCCTGGAGGACGGCATCGAGGTGGTGGCCGAGGTCGGCCGGGGCGACCTGGTCGAGCGAGCGGTGGCCGAGCACCGCCCCGACGTGGTCCTGCTCGACATCGAGATGCCCGGCATGTCCGGCCTGGAGGTCGCCGAACGGCTGCGCGGCCATCGGGTGGTCATCGTCACCACGTTCGGCAGGCCCGGCTATCTCAGCCGCGCCCTCGACGCGGGCGTGTCCGGGTTCGTCGTCAAGGACGCGCCAGTGGCCGAGCTGACCGCGGCCGTGCGCCGGGTGATGGCGGGGGAGACGGTGATCGACCCCAAGCTGGCGGTGTCCGCCCTGACCGTCGGGCCGAGCCCGCTCACCCAGCGCGAGGCCGAGGTGCTGCGGACCGCCTCCGGTGGCGCCACCGTGGCCGACATCGCCCGGACGCTGTTCCTCACCGAGGGCACCGTCCGCAACTACCTGTCCTCGGCGATCACCAAGACCGGCGCCCGCAACCGAGCCGAGGCCGTCCGCGTGGCCGAGTCACGCGGCTGGCTCTGAATCCGCACCCCTCGGGAAACCCCCGAACGATCCCGCAACCTCTCAGAGGAGCTTCGCCATGCCCTCCGGCGACTTCCGCCCGCCCGGACCGGAGTTGTTCGACTACCCCGCGCTGTGGGACGGCGCGCCGCTCTGGCTCACCAAGCCGGTGCTGCTGGCCGTCGCCGGCGTGCTCGTGGTGTGCGCGCTGGCCTGGGGCGCCTTCTCCCGTCCCAGGCTGGTGCCGCGCGGCCTGCAGAACGCCGGCGAGTACGCCTACCTGTTCGTCCGCGACCAGATCGCCCGCCCCTCGCTGGGCGCGGACGCCGACCGCTGGATGCCGTTGCTGCTCACGCTCTTCCTGCTGATCCTGCTCTGGAACGTGATGGGGGTGATCCCGCTGCTCCAGTTCCCGGTCACCGCGCACGTCGCCTTCCCCTGGGTGCTGGCCGGCGCGGTCTACGTGCTCAAGCTCTACCTGGGCTTCCGGCACCAGGGCCTGGCCGGCTACCTCAGGAACGCCATGTTCCCCGAGGGCCTGCCCAAGGCCCTGGCGATCACCCTGTACGCGCCGCTCGAACTGTTCTACATCTTCGTCACCGCGCCGTTCACCCACGCCGTGCGGCTGTTCGCGAACATGTTCGCCGGGCACACGCTGCTGGCCTTCTTTAGCGCGGTCGGCTACTGGTTCCTGGTGGAGCGGCCGACCGTGGGCGGCGTGGCGGTGGGCGTGCTGGGCGTGTTCATGACGTGCCTGCTGACCGCGTTCGAGATCTTCGTCATGTTCCTGCAGGCGTACCTGTTCACCATGCTCACCGCCATGTACCTGGGCCAGTCCCTGCACCCCGAGCACTGACCGGGTCAGGCCGCGGGCGGCGCCAGGACCCGCCAGGCGGCCGGCCGCACGATCCAGGTACGCCGGTCCGCCACCTGCTCCAGCTCGCCGTCCACGCTGGCCGGGACGGGACCGCCCGCGACGGTGATCCGCCTGCCCCGGTAGGTGCGCACGTCGGGCCGGTCGGGGTGCTTGCCGCGGCGCAGGCCGGTGGCGAAGGCCAGCCGCGCCAGCGGTCCGGTGGCGTAGGACACCACCACGTCGGCGAGTCCGTCGTCGGGCCGGGCCGCCGGGGCCAGCGGGGTGCCGCCGCCGATCGTGGCGCCGTTCCCGACGCCGGCCATGAGCACGCGGCGGCGGCCGGTGCACACCTGGGCGCCGTCCACCCTGATCCGCAGCCGCCAGCCGCCCGTCCCCGCGCCGGCCAGCACCGCGCCCACCGCGTACGCGGCCCGGCTCAGCAGCGGTTTGAGCGGCGCGGCCCGCTCGGCGGCGTGCGCGCCCACGCCGAGGTGGGCCGCGTTGACCACGATCCCGCCGTCGTCGTCGATCAGCAGGTCGACGGGCCGCTCGTGCCCCGCCAGCACGACGCGGGCGGCCTCGGCCGGGTCGAGCGGGATGCCCAGGGTGCGGGCCAGGTCGTTGCCGGTGCCCATGGGGATCAGGCCGATCGGGCCGGCGTCCAGGCGACCGTGCTCCAGCAGCGCGGCGACCAGCGCGTGCACGCTCCCGTCGCCGCCCATCACCACCGGGACCCGGTCGTCGTGCGAGCGCGCGGCCTCCTCCGCGCCGCCGTCGCAGACCCGCACGTCGGCCTCCGTCCGCAGCAGCCGCAGCACCTCCCGGGTGCCGTCCTCGCCGACGCCGCCGGCCTGCCGGTTGCAGATCACCAGAAGTCTCACGGGTCCTCGCCTTCCCTTCCGCTGGGCGGATGGGTCTCTTCCCCAGGGGCCCGGCACAATTCCCCGCCGCCGGGGGCGTTCGTGGTGGAGCCGCGACGCTTCTATGGCGTTTCTAAGGTTCCCCGACGGTGGGGTGAAGGTCGTCGCGGTTGAGTTGCCCGCAGCGGGCCGGGCCACTGGGGACCGGCCGCCAGAAGGGCGACCGACATGAACGCACGAAAGACCGCGCTGGCCCTCGGGACGGCGGCGGCGCTGACGCTGACCGGTTCCGGAGCGCTGCCGGCCGCGGCGGCCGGCCCGTGTGCCCAGGTCTCGGCGACCTGCTCGCCCGCCGACGTGGCCGAGGCCCACGCGGGCGAGAAGGTCGTGGACGTGCGGAAGGACCCCGCGGACGAGAAGTCCGGAGACGTGCGGAAGGACCCCGGCGACGGCAAGCCCGGCCGCGAGGACCGCCACCGGGACGGCAAGCCCGGCTGCGGCCCGGACAAGCCCGGAAAGCCCGACAAGTCGGGTAAGCCGGGAAAGGGGGACAAGAAGGACCGCGGCATCTCCCAGGAGGCGATCGCCAAGGCTCTCGCGGCCGAGCTGGGCGTCGCCCACGACCGCGCCCTGCGAGCCGTCAAGGAACTGGACGCGCTGTCGGAGAAGGGCCGGGTGGACCCGGGCTCGGCCGGGTTCCGCGCGGTGGCCGAGCACCTCGGCGTCACGCCGGACCGGCTGGAGCGGGCGCTGCGGAACGTCAAGCGCTCGCTGGCCAAGTCCGGGCCCGCATAGAGACCGCCATCGATCTTCCTCAGCCGGGGGTGCGGAGGGGAGAGTGGCACCATGCACGTCCTTGTTGCCGATGACGACGAGGCGGTCCGCCGCTCCCTGACCCACGCGCTCACCCGCGAGGGCTACGACGTCAGCGTCGCCGCCGACGGCCTGCGCGCGCTGGAGGCGGCGACCGGCGGCCGCCAGGACGCGGTCGTGCTGGACATCATGATGCCCGGCCTGGACGGCCTGGAGGTGTGCCGCCGCCTGCGGGCCGTCGGCGATCGCACCCCGATCCTGATGCTCACCGCCCGCGACCTGGTCGGCGACCGGGTCGCGGGGCTGGACGCGGGTGCCGACGACTACCTGGTCAAGCCGTTCGCGCTGGAGGAACTGCGGGCCCGGCTGCGCGCGCTGCTGCGTCGCAGCGCGCCCGCGCAGGGGCTGCTCCGCCACGCCGACCTGGAGCTGGACCCGGCCGCCTGCCGGGCCACGCGCGGCGGCCGCCCGCTCGACCTGACCAGGACCGAGTACACGCTGCTGAAGGTGTTCCTGCGCAACCCCGGCCGGGTGCTCAGCCGCGAGGTCATCTTCAACTCGGTCTGGGGGTACGACTTCGGGCCGTCCTCGAACGCGTTGTGGGTCTACATCAGCTATCTGCGGGCCAAGCTGGAGGCCGGAGGAGAGCCGCGGCTGATCCAGACCGTCCGCGGCCTGGGGTACGTGCTGCGGGAGGAGCCGTGAGGCTGCGTACCAGGGTCGCGCTGACGGTCGCCGCCGTGGTGGCCGCGGCGCTGGTGGCCGTCTCGCTGGTGGTCTACCCGGCGACCGCGGCGGGGCTGGCCGGGCAGCACGACGGCGAGCTGGTGCTGGCGGCCGGGCAGGCGCCGCGGCTGCTGGAGTCCCTGAAGACCGCCGACTCGCCGCTGCCGGCCACGCCGCTCCCGCTGGGCAACACGCTGCTGCAGTTCTGCCCCGACCCGCTGCTGACCGGTCCGACCAAGGGTTTCGTGCCGCTGGACGAGCAGGACGCGGCGGTCGCGTACGGCAAGCTGCCCCCCTATTTCCGGGACGTGACGTACGAGGGCGTGCGCTACCGGCTCTACACCGCGCCGCTCAACCTGGGCAAGGGCGTCCTGGTGCGGACGGCGTTCCCACTGAACCTGGATGAGCAGACCCTGAACGGGCTGAAGCTGCTGCTGGCGGCGCTGACCCTGGGCGGCGCGCTGGTCGCGGCGGCGGGCGCGCGCTGGCTCGCCGGCCGGGCGTTGCGGCCCGTCGCCCGGCTGACGGCGGTGGTCGAGCGGGTCACCGCCACCGGCACCCTCACCGCCGACGGCCTGGACGGCATGGGCGCGGGACGGGACGAGGTGGCCCGCCTGGCCGGCTCGTTCACGACGATGACGCACGCGCTGCGCGAGTCGGTGCTGGCCCAGCGCCGCCTGGTCGCCGACGCCTCCCACGAGCTGCGCACGCCGCTGACCAGCCTCACCACGAACCTGGAACTGCTGGAGGAGGGACGCGGCACGGCCGACCCGCAGGCCCCGGCCCTGGTGCACGAGGCCCGCGTGCAGGCCGAGGAGCTGCGGGTGCTGGTCAACGACCTGGTCGAGCTGGCCAGGCACGGCGACGCCGAACTGCACCTGGAGGACGTGCGGCTCGACCTGGTGGCCGATCGCGTGCTGGCCAGGGCCGCGGCCCGCGCCCCGCACGTCCGGCTGCGCGCCGAGCTGGCCGAGTGCCTGGTGACGGCCGACGCCGACGCGATCGAGCGGGCGGCCTCCAACCTGGTGGACAACGCGATCAAGTGGAGCCCGCCCGGGGGCGTGGTGCTCGTCCGGGTGGACGCGGCGGGCGTGTTGTCGGTGGCCGACCAGGGGCCCGGCATCGCGCCCGACGACCTGCCGTTCGTGTTCGACCGGTTCTACCGCGCCGAGTCGGCCCGTTCCCTGCCGGGTTCGGGGCTCGGCCTGGCCATCGTCCGGCAGATCGCCGAGGCGCACGCCGGATCGGTCCGCGCCGAGCCGCTGCGGCCCGGCGTACGGCTGGTCCTCGCGCTTCCGGCGGCCAGCTGACACCCCGATGAGGGCGCGACCACGGACGCGGACTCCCGCACCCGCAGCCGCGCCGGTCCAGGAGAGGCCGGTCAGTGGGCTGCGGGCGCGGCCCCGGCGGCGGGCACCGCCGGCGCGGCGGGCGCGGCCGGGCGGGGCATCGGCCGTGGCGGCAGAGCCATCAGGACCAGGCCGAGCACCGCCCACACACCGAGCACCGTCAGCGGGACGGCCAGGGCGGCGCCGTCGAAGTAGACCACGCTGCGCACCAGTTCGAGCGCCGACCGGGTGGGCAGCACGTACCCGAGGGCGGCGTACCAGGGCTCGATGAACGCGGCGCCGAACGGGCCGCCGCTGGCCGGCAGGCCGATGGGGATGAACAGCACCGCCGCCGCGATCACGCCGCGCGGCCCGAAGCGGCGCATCAGCCCGTTCACCGCGACCGAGACCAGGAAGATCACCGCGCCGGAGACGGCCAGGAGCCCGAGCGGGGCGCCGGTGAGCGCGCCGAGCAGGCCGTTCACGACCCAGGTGAGCGCCAGGCCGCCGGTCACCGCGCCGAGCGCGAGCACCGCCAGGCGCAGCCCCCGGTTGAGCATCGGCTGCATGCGCATGGTGAGCACGGTCGTGGCCAGCGCCGTCAGCAGCAGGCCCAGCACGTAGAACATGCCGGACACGCCGGAGGAGTCACCCTCGGCCAGCGGGCGCACGTCCTCGACGGCGAGCTGCCGTCCGGCCGCGCGCTGCATCAGGGCGGTGAAGTGCGGGGCCGCGGTGTCGCCGCCGGCGCTCGCGACCAGCAGGCGGCCCTCGCCGCCCAGGTAGGCGGCCTCGACCTCGCGCCGGAGCACCGCCGTCCGCGCGGCCGCCGCGTCGGCGTACGGGCGCGCGTCGACGGCCCCGCCCGCGGCCTGCTCCAGCCGGGCGGCGTCGGGGCCCACCACGGCGAGCGGCACCCCGTGCGGAACCGGGTGGTGCAGCGCGCCGACGAACGAGCCGATGATCACGGCGCCGACGACCGCGGACACCAGGTAGGCGACCGCGACTCGAACAGCGGGATTCTTCATGACGCTCCTCAGTTCTCCACCTCGGCTCCGGTCCTGCGGGCGCCCGTACGACCGGCGCCGCCGCCCATACCCTGCCGGTTAGAGCGCGCGCTAAGTCAAGGCGTCGCTCTCGGATCTGGCCCGCGAATGTTCCAGGAAGTTGAACGTCATCACCACGAGCGCCAGCACGACCACGGACAGCAGCGCCGGCGCCTGCAACGCGATCGGGATGACGGCCAGGATGGCCACCGGCATGGCCAGTTGCGGTCCCGACCATCTGCCGAAGATGTGCCAGCGGGCGTAGCAGAACGTCGCGAAGTACAGGGCGCAGCCGCCGAACAGCAGAGCGGTCACGGGGGCGGTGAAGACCTGGCCGGGATGGGAGACGACCTCGGCCATGCCCACCGCCATCGCCATGATCGACCCGATGAAGGACAGGTGGCCGTAGGAGAAGACGCGCCGGATCAGGTCGGTGCGGATCACGGCCTCGTCCAGGGCCTTGGGCAGCGACTCGGCGGCGAAGATGAAGTACACCCACCACAGGGCGCAGGCCAGCACGAACGTCGCGGCGACCGCGGTGATCGAGCCGACGGCGAGCGGGCGCGCCGCCGACGCCTGCGCGCCGATGGCCAGGATCGGCTCGCCCATCGCGATGATCAGCAACAGGCCGAACCGCTCGGGTAAGTGATGGGGGTGGAAGGTGACGCGTACCAGGTGGCTGCGGGTCAGCACCGGCGCGGCCAGGTCGATGGCGGCGGCCGCGGCCCAGACCCACACCCGGGTGCCGCTGTCGAGCAGGCCCCCGGCCAGCAGCAGCGGCCCGGTCACGCACACCGAGAGCGTGAAGGGGTTGACCAGCTCGAACGGCCGCCCGCGGAAGTACAGGACGGCCAGCAGCGAGCGCTGGGCGAAGTAGGCGGCGCCGAACATCAGGCCGCGCTCCTCGTAGGCCAGCGGGGTGGCCAGCGCCATGAACAGGCCGCACAGGCTGAGCGCCAGGATGCCCAGCCGGTCGGGGGTGTTGTTGACGTCGCGGGTGTTGGCGTGCACCGCCATGCCCACCCAGGCCCAGTACGTCGGCACCAGCACGACGACGGCCTGCCCGACGCTGCCCCAGCCGTGGCCGCGGTGGAGCAGGTCGGACAGCTGGGTGACGGCGAACACGAACACCAGGTCGAAGAAGAGCTCGACCCAGGTGACTTGCTTGTCTGCTTTCGGCTTCATCGAGCGGTGTGACTCCTCGTGCGTCGTACGGGTGCTCACGCGGGCAGCAGCGCGGGCTCGGCGCCGGCCGCCAGCCGCCAGCGCACGTCGAAGGCGTAGGCGGCCGAGGCCAGCGTGACGTGGTGGTGCCAGCCGTGGAAGGAACGGCCCTCGTAGTCGAACAGCCCGAAGCCGTCGGCCAGCTCGGCGATGGCGTGGGCGGCCCGCCAGCGGGACTTGGCCAGCGCGACCAGCTCCTGCGCCGGCGCGGACATGTTCGTCAGCCAGAACGTGCGCGGCCGGGGGCGGCCGAGCGGCCACTCGATCAGCAGCCGGCGTGAGCGCGCCTGCTCGTCGGAGACCGGCAGGAGGACGAACTGCGAGCGCAGCGACCGCCCCCGCGGCCCCTCCCACCAGGCCACCGTGCGCCGCTCCAGCCCGGCCGCGGCCTGCGCCGCCTCGGCCAGCGTGACGCGGGCCCGCGGGCCGCCCCCGCGCACCACGCTCATCGAGGCCCTGACCCGGTGGCGGGCGTCGACCTCGACCACGTAGTCCAGGCCCCGGTCCTCCAGGCCGCGCACCAGGTCGGCGGCGCCCCGGACGTGGGTGAAGTCGGCCACCAGCGGCGCGACGGGCGTGCCCCAGTCGAGCGTCAGGTCGTCGACCAGGTCGATCACGTGCTCGCCGAAGGGCCGGTGGCGCTCCTGGTCGGGCACGTGCGCCTTGGCCCGCCGGTCGTGGTCGGCCTCCCACGACTGCGGCAGGCACAGCCGCCAGTTGACCGGCACGGACGCCTCGCCGGAGTTCATCAGCACCGCCGCCCCCACCTGGCAGTTGACCGTACGGCCGAGGCCGCGCACGTACTGGCGCTCCACGCCCGCCGACCAGCGGCCGTGCTTGGCGAAGGCCACCTCCTCCACCAGCCACGCGGCCGGGGGCGCGCCGGCCGACAGCACGTCGGCGACGGTACGGCGGACCGGCCGCGGGTCCCAGCGGCTCTGGTTGACGAACTGCTGCAGCGACTGGCCGTTGTGCGGGCCGCCCACCTCGTCGGCGATGCGCTGGATGGACTTGCGTCCGCCCGCGTGCAGCAGGCCGAGCACGTAGGACTCCGCCGCGCTACGCTGGTCGGAGCGCGGCAGCGAGCCGAATATCGTCGCGAAGAATTCCGCGAACTCTTCGCGTTCGTTCACCGCGAGTTCTCTCATGACCGCCCCTCACCTGCATTAGAGAAGATCCGTAATGGCGAACGCGGTCAGGATCGCAGTTAAGTTCGAGTGCGCACAAGAGAGTAACACCAAGGTGGCAGCGGAGCTGTCCAGGCGTATTAAAGGGAGTACTCCGAGAGGCATCTCCGGAGTGCTCTTCGATAACCCGGTATTACGTCACATGCGGCCTCAGTCGGGCGTGCGGGTAATGGATCGGAGGCCCGATGAGTCTGGAGTGCACTCTTGCATCCGCCGGAATCATGTGATCATATGATGCGGGGATCTGCGCCGGTGACTGGGTAAGGCGACACACACTACGGGGGATGACCAGTGCAATGCAACATCCAGCCCACGGTTGTGATAGCCGAACGGATCGAAGCTCATAAGGCTGAGATCTTGGCACAGCTGTGCGGCGAAATTGAAGAATCAACTTCCGGCGCCGCTCCGGACGAGTTCACGGAGTTGGCGGAAGAGCTCCTCGACCTGATCGTGGCCCGGCTCAAGGCCGCTACGGAGCCTTCCGGCGGGGCCTTGACCGCGCTAATGGACGGCGGCCGCGCCGACGCGCGGGAATGGCGGCGAATTTCCCGCGACCTGCACGACCGGGTGGGCCACGAGATCAGCGTGGCGAGCCGGCAGCTGGAGCTCGCCGAAATCGGGCACGCACGTGGCAGGGGAAGTTTCCCGGTGCATGTGAGAGAAGCGAAGGCGGCGCTGCTCCGGGCTCACCAGGAAATCCGCGACGTCTTATCCGACCTGCGCGTTCATGCCCATTGGCCGGGAATGGAGCAAGCGCTTGTGCGGCTCATGACAACGGTCGTGGACCCTCGGCTGGAGCATCGGATCACCCTTATCGGCGATGTCGACGGCCTGCCTCCGCACATTCGGGACGAGTTATTCCTCATATTACGCGAAGCCATTACCAACAGCATCTCCCACGCGGGCGCCGACCTGCTCGAAGTGTGCGTCAAGATTGCGCACGACCGGATCACAGCAATTGTGCGTGACAACGGCCGGGGGTTCTCGGGCTGGCGCGCGAAACATGGGAACGGCCTGACCTCCATGCGCGAGCGCGGGGTCGCTCTGGGCGGCCTGGTGACGATAGAGAGCACCCCCGGGAAGGGCACCGAGGTCGTCTTCCGTGCCCCTGTCCGGGCTGTCCGGGACGAGCGGCCGAAGGAAACATCGGATGCAAAGAGAAGGCAGCATTGACGTCCTCATCGCCGACGACCACACGATCCTGCGGGAGACGCTCAAGCAGACGCTGGAGCTCGAACCCGACCTTCGTGTCGTCGCCACGGCGGGGGACGCGCGCGCGGCGGTGAAGTCGGCCGAGGCGCTGCGGCCGGACGTCGTGGTGCTCGACGTGGAGATGCCGGGGGACGGCGTCGTGCGCACCACCACGCACATCCACCGGGTCTCGCCCCGGTCCCGCGTCATCGTGCTGAGCATGTACGACGACCCGGTGCTCGTGCAGGAGCTCATCGCCCACGGCGTGCGCGGCTACCTGCTCAAGAGCGTCGGCCGGGAGGAACTGGTGCAGGCCATCCGCGGCGTCTGCGCGGACGCCGAGCGCGTGGTCCTGTCGGTGTCGCGGGAGAGCCTGATGATGTCCCGCCGGCCGCGCGCCGGCAAGCTCTCCGAGCGGGAGCTGAGCGTGCTGTCCCTGGCCGCCCAGGGCCTCAGCAACGCCCAGATCGGCACCCGGCTGATGATCGCCGAAGGCACGGTCAAGCGTCACCTGCGCAACATCTTCACCAAGCTCGACGCCACCTCCCGCCTCGACGCGGTGAACAAGGCCATGGCCGCCTCACTGCTGACGCTCTGACGCCTCCTTTCCGGGGGCCAGCCAGAGCGTCGCCAGCGGCGGCAGCAGCACCTCGGCGACCGCACCCCCCTCCGTGCACGTGACCGAGCCCAGGTTGCCGAGGTTCCCCCCGCCGTAACAGGCGGCGTCGGTGTTGAGCACCTCGTGCCAGCGTCCGCCGGACGGCAGCGCCAGCCGGTGCCCGTGCCGCGGCACCGGGGACAGGTTGCTCACGCACACCAGCGGCGCCCCCTGCCGGTCCCAGCGGACGAAGGAGTAGACGCTGGAACCGGCGTCGTCGGCGTCGATCCAGGTGAACCCGTCGGGGGAGCAGTCCTGCCGCCACAGCGCTGGGGTGGCGGCGTAGTGCCGGTTCAGGTCCCTGACCAGGTCGCGCACGCCCTTGTGCCGGGGGTCGCGCAGCAGCGCCCAGTCCAGCTCGCGATCGTGGGACCACTCGCTGTGCTGCGCGAACTCCTGGCCCATGAACAGCAGCTTCTTGCCCGGATGCGCCCACATGAAGGCCAGGTACGCGCGCAGGTTCGCCAGCCGCTGCCACTCGTCGCCCGGCATCTTCCCGGCCAGCGACCCCTTGCCGTGCACCAGCTCGTCATGGCTGAGCGGCAGCAGGAAGTCCTCCGCGTACGCGTAGGTCAACCCGAACGTCAGCGCGTGATGGTGGTACGGCCGGTGCACCGGGTCACGCCGCATGTAGCCGAGCGTGTCGTGCATCCAGCCCATGTTCCACTTGAAGTCGAACCCCAGCCCGCCGGCGGACGTCGGCCGGGTCACCCCCTCCCACGCCGTGGACTCCTCGGCGATCGTCAGCACGCCGGGGCAGAGCCGGTGGACGGTGTCGTTCAGCTCCCGCAGGAACGCGATCGCCTCCAGATGCTCCCTGCCGCCGTGGGCGTTGGGCCGCCAGGCGCCGTCCGGGCGGGAGTAGTCCAGGTACAACATCGAGGCGACGGCGTCCACGCGCAAAGCGTCGATGTGGAACTCCGCGCACCAGTACAGGGCGTTGGCGATGAGGAAGTTGCGCACCTCCGGGCGGCCGAGGTCGAAGGTGAGCGTGCCCCAGTCGGGGTGCTCGCCGCGCAGCGGGTCGGGGTGCTCGTACAGCGGGCCGCCGTCGAAGCGGGCCAGCGCCCAGTCGTCGCGGGGGAAGTGCGCGGGCACCCAGTCGAGTATCACCCCGATCCCGGCCAGGTGCAGCGCCTCGACCAGGGCGCGGAAGTCGTCCGGGGTGCCGTAGCGGGAGCTCGGCGCGTAGTAGGAGGAGATCTGGTAGCCCCACGAGCCGCCGAACGGGTGCTCGGCCACCGGCATGAGCTCCACGTGCGTGAAACCCATGCCGCGCACGTACCCGGGGAGCTGCTCGGCCAGGTCGCGGTAGGTCAGGCCGCGCCGCCAGGAGCCGAGGTGCAGCTCGTACACGCTCATGGGCGCCTCGCGGGCCGGGCCGTCGCCGCGGGCCGCCAGCCACGCGCCGTCGCGCCAGCGGTGCCGGGAGGTGAACACCACCGACGCGGTGCGCGGCGGGTGCTCGGCCGCCAGGGCCAGCGGGTCGGCCTTGCGCCGGGTACGGCCGTCCGCGCCGGTGATCTCGTACATGTACCGGCAGCCGTCGCCGGCCCCCGGCACGAACAGCTCCCACAGGCCGCCGCCGGGCGCCCGGCGCAGCGCGTGCCCGGCGCCGTCCCAGCCGTTCAGGTCGCCCACGAGGCGCACCTCGCGCGCGCCCGGCGCCCACACGGCGAACGACACGCCCGCCACGCCGCCCACGGTGCGGACGCGCCCGCCCAGCGCCCGCCACAGCTCCTCGTGCCTGCCCTCGCCGATGAGGTGCAGGTCCAGCTCGCCCAGCACGGACGGGCCCCCGCCGGTCAGCACGTCCATCACCTCTCCACCGTCAGGATGTGGGCGGGCTGCCGGGACGGGTCCAGCCGCACGTAGTTGCGCGCCCCCCACTGGTAGACCTCGCCGGTCAGCTCGTCGCGCACCCGGAAGGAGGGCCCGAGGTCGGGCAGGTCCAGCGTCACCGTGGCCTGCCGCACGTGGTGCGGGTCGAGGTTGACCACCACGATCACGGTGTCCTCCCCGGCCTGCTTGGCGAAGCACAGCACGGCGTCGTCGTCGGCGTGCTGGAAACGCAGGTTGCGCAGCAGGCGCAGGGCCGGATGGCGGCGCCGGACCCGGTTCAGCGCGGTCAGGAAGGGCGCCAGCGTGCCGTCCGCCGACCAGTCGCGCGGCCGGTACTGGTACTTCTCCGAGTCCTTGTACTCCTCGCTGCCCGGCGCGGCCGGCTCGCGCTCGCACAGCTCGAACCCGGCGTACACGCCCCAGGTGGGGGAGGCCGTCGCGGCCAGTGCGGCCCGCACCCGGAACGCGGCCGGCCCGCCCTCCTGGAGGTAGGCGTGCAGGATGTCGGGCGTGTTGACGAACAGGTTCGGCCGCATGTACGCCGCCGCCTCCCCGGCCAGCTCGCCCAGGTAGCTCTCCAGCTCCGGCCTGGCGTTGCGCCAGGTGAAGTAGGTGTAGGACTGCTGGAAGCCGACGGCGGCCAGCGTGTGCATGATCGCCGGGCGGGTGAACGCCTCGGCCAGGAAGAGCACGTCCGGGTCGGTGCGGTTGACCTCGGCGATCAGGCGTTCCCAGAAGAACACCGGCTTGGTGTGCGGGTTGTCCACCCGGAAGATCCGCACTCCGTGGCCCATCCAGTGCCGCAGCACCCGCAGCGACTCGGCCAGGATGCCGCCGGGGTCGGCGTCGAAGGAGACGGGGTAGATGTCCTGGTACTTCTTGGGCGGGTTCTCGGCGTAGGCGATGCTGCCGTCGGGCCGGTGCTCGAACCACCGCGGGTGCTCCCGTACCCACGGGTGGTCGGGCGAGCACTGCAACGCGAAGTCCAGCGCCACTTCAAGGCCCAGCTCGCCGGCCCTGGCCACGAAGAAGTCGAAGTCGTCGATCGTCCCCAGGTCGGGGTGGACGGCGTCGTGCCCGCCCGCGGCCGAGCCGATCGCCCACGGCGAGCCGGGGTCGTGCGGCCCGGCGATCGGCGAGTTGCCCGGCCCCTTGCGGTTGGTCAGGCCGATCGGGTGGATCGGCGGCAGGTAGACGACGTCGAAGCCCATCGCCGCGACGGCGGGCAGCCGCGCGGCCGCGGTCCGGAAGGTGCCCGAGCGCGGCGGGTGACACCCCGTGGGGTCGACCACGGCGCCCTCGGAGCGGGGGAAGAACTCGTACCAGGCCCCGAACAGCGCCCGCTCGCGCTCCACCAGCAGCGGCAGCTCCTCCCCGGCGGTCACGTGGTCGCGCAGCGGCCGGCGGGCCAGCGTCCGCAGCACCGGCTCGGCCAGCGCGATCGCCAGCCGCGCCTCGGGGTCGAGCTCGCCGTCGCGCAGCGTCGCGGCGGCCACCCGCAGCAGCCGGGCGTCGGCGGGCGGCACCTCGGGCTGGGCGGCGGCCCTGGTCAGCAGCCGGGCGCCGGCCTCCATCGTCACGGCCACGTCGATCGCGGCGGGGATCTTCACCTCGGCCACGTGCAGCCAGGTCGCGACCGGGTCGCTCCACGCCTCCACCCGGAACGTCCACTCGCCCTCCCGGTGCGCCGCCACCTCGGCCGCGTACCTGTCGGAGCCCTGGGACAGGGCCGCCATCGGGATCCAGGCGGCCTGCTTGCCGTCGGGGTCGGTGAGCACGACGTTCGCGCCCACCACGCCGTGCCCCTCCCTGAACAGCGTCGCCGACACCTCGAACGGCTCGCCCGGCACCGCGCGCGCGGGCCGGCACCCGCCCGCCACGACGGGACGGACCCCCACGACGGGCACGCGGCCCGCGACGATCTCGGAGATCTCGGTCAGCACCAGCGTCTCAGTCATGTGTCACGCGTCCTGGAGGTCGGCGAGCGTCTCGATCGAGGTGCCGGCGGCGGCCTCGCAGTGCGCCGGCACGGTCAGCCCCGGGTACACCGTCACCCCGGACAGCCGCACGCCGGCCTGGACCGTCACCCCGTTGCCCAGCGCGCTGTAGCCGCTCAGCACGGTGACGCAGTCCACGAACGACTCCACCGTGGCCATCGTCCCCACGTGGGTGTCGGTGAGCCGGGCCCACGGCCCGATGATCGCGCCGTCCAGGCAGGCCACCCGTTGCAGCCGGCACCCGGTGTGCAGGTCCACGCCGTCGCCGATCGCGGAGTCGGAGACGACCACGCCGGGGCCGATCTCGACGTCCCGGCCGATGTGCACGTTCGGGCCGATCCTGACCAGCCCGGCGCTCATCTTCTCGGCCAGCGTCATGCCCGACGTCGCGTCCCGCTGGCGCAGGGAGGACTCGTGGATGCGCACGTTGCCCGGGTAGGCCCGCAGCATGCCCTTGAGCACGTGCGGGTAGCCGCCGCTCAGCGCGTCGGTCAGCGTGTCGAGGTAGTCGCGCAGGTTGCCCAGGTCGCCCAGCTTGGCGATGGGCGCGATGCCGACCCGGTGCCCGGCGCCCACCAGCCACGGGAGCAGGTCGTGCCCCCAGTCGAGCCGGTCGCGGGCCAGCTCGGCCAGCGCCGGCTCCCCGGCCAGCTTCCGCAGCCGCCCGCAGTCGACCAGGTAGAGCCCGGCGTTGACGGGCACCCGGGCCGGGTCGGCGGCCAGGGCGTGCACCTCGGCCAGCGGCGGTTTCTCCACGAAACGGCGGATGCGCCCGGAGGCGTCGGTGACCATCGTCCCGTACTTGCCCGCCACCTCCTCGGCCGGGCGCTCGACCACGGCCACGGTGACCACCGCGTCGCTGTCGCGGTGGCGGCGTACCAGCTCGGCCAGGTCGAACTCGAACAGCGAGTCGGTCGGGAAGACCAGCGCCAGCCCGTCGAGCTCCCAGTAGTCCAGGCTGCTCAGCGTCGCCTCGCCGGAACCGGTGTTGGTCCAGTCCATCCGGGGCCGCGAGTAGCGCACCCGCACGCCCAGCCCCTCGCCGTGTCCGAGCACGTCCTTGGCCTGGTAGCGGTTCTCCCGGCCGTTGGCGATCAAGTAGAAGTCGCTGACCCCCTGGTCGCGCAGGGCCATGATCTGCCATTCGATGACCGGCCGTCCGGCGAAGCAGACCGTGGCCTTGCTCCGCAGGTGGCCGGGGGCCTCCAGGGTGAGCGGCCGGGCCCGGAGGCCCTGTCCGCCCGCCAGTGCGATTCCGGCGATCTCGTTCATTGTCCGTACTTCCCCGTGGGTGTCCTACGTAGAGCGATCATGGTGATGTCGTCGAACTGCTCGGCGGACCCGATGTGCGCGCTGATCTCCCGTTCGAGCCTGTCCAGCAGGTCGTCCGCCCCGGTGGCGGGCTGCGAGACGAGGGTCAGCATGAGCTCCTCGCTGAAGAAGCGGCCGGACTCGTCCCTGGCCTCGGGCACGCCGTCGGTGTAGGCGAACAGCAGGTCCCCCTGGTCCAGGTGGGCCCTGCCGACCTCGAAGACGGAGTCGGGCACCAGCCCCAGCGCCGGTCCGGTGGGACGCAGCAGGGTGTGGCCGCCGCCCGCGTGGCGGATGATGGGCGGGTTGTGCCCGCAGTTGATGTAGACGAGCGCGCCGGTGACCGGGTCGAGCACGCCGAAGAACAGCGTGGCGAAGTAGCCCTGGCGCAGGTGGTTGGCGGTCAGGTAGTCGTTGGTCGCGATCACCGCGCGCAGCAGCGGCGTGACGTCGTCCTGGACGGGCTCGGCCTCGCCGGTCTCCACATGGGCGGCGGTGTGCCGCAGCAGGGTCCTGATCAGGGCCATGAACAGGGCGGCGCCGACGCCCTTGTCGCACACGTCGGCCACCACCAGCCCGATCCGCGCCCCGCCCAGCAGCTCCAGGGCGTCGTAGAAGTCCCCCGCGACCTCCCTGGCCGGCTGGAACCGGACGGTGAGCTGCCAACCGGCGCGGGCCGGCAGCGCGTCGGGCAGGAAGCCCGCCTGGATCTCCCGTCCGATCTGCAGCTCACGCTCGTACTTCAGCAGCGCCTCCTCCTCGGCGCCGGGGTGGCGGCCGAACACCTGTCCCGCCCGCAGCCTGCGATGCAGCAGCTCCGGCACGAAGGGCGGGACGACGTAGTCCAGCCCGGCCAGCACGTGCGGCGCGAGCTGGCGCAGGTCGCCGTCGGAGAACGCGACCACGACCGGAGGCCGCGCGCCCGCCTGGACGACCCGCGTCACCTCCCGCACCACCTCCACGTCGAGGCTCGCGTTCACCAGCAGCAGGTCGGCGGGCGGAGGCGCCTCGGCCAGCAGTTGCTCGGGAGTGCGCCGGGCCACCGGGGCGCCGTCCGCGGCCAGCAGCAGGCACAGCTCTTCCGCGGCTGGTGAGGGGCCGCTGACGACGAGGGTCGCCTCCGCATCCATCGGCACCTCCTAGACGCGGTTCATGATGATGGTCGTCTCGTTACGACCCGAGCTGTACTCGTAGCGGACCTCGTCGGCGACCGTACGGGCCAGGTAGACGCCCAGCCCGCCCGGCCGGCGCTCGCCCAGCGGCCGCTCCAGGTCGGGAACGGCCTCATAGGCGGTCGGGTCGAACGGCGGCGCCGCGTCGGACAGGCGCAGCCACACCCGGCGCGGCTCGACCCCGCCGGTCAGCTCCAGCTCGCCCGGCCGGTCGCGGTGGCCGTGGGTGATGATGTTGACGATGAGCTCCTCGGCGGCCAGCCGCAGCCAGTGGGCGCGCGTGCGGGTCAGCCCGCCGAGCGCGCTCAACGTCTGCACGTAGGCCATCAGCTCGTCCAGCGACTCGGGCTCGGCGGGGAGCCTGAGCCGCTCCATCGCCTGCCTACTCTGGGATCGCATCGCTGAAGTCCACGCTGTGATGGAAGCCGACCAGCCGGATGGTCTGCTCGATGGCGTCGTTGGCGCCGACCAGCACGATGCGCACGTCGTCGGCCAGCTTCTGCCGGGCGAACACCAGCCCGCGCAGCCCCGCCGAGGACATGTAGCTGAGCTGCGACATCTCCAGCACCAGCAGCTCGGCGGCGGCCTCGGCCGCGCGCTCCACCTCCCTCCTGAAGGTCTCGGCGGTCAGGGCGTCCAGCTCGCCCTCCAGCGTGATCAGTGCGGTGCTGCCGTCGTGGGTCAGGATCGCGTTGAACGACATGGGATCTCCTCCATGGATCTCAGTGATGGGCGCGGCCGACCAACGCGACCGCGGCCCGCGGGCCGACGACGATCCGCCGCTGGTCGGCCAGCGGCGGCTCCTGGCCCGGTGTGTGGACGTCCTCGGGGGCGGCCGCGCCGGTGTCGGCGAACAGGTGCCACACCGCGCCGTCCGGCAGGGCGGGCAGCTCCAGCTCCCGCGCCTCCCAGTGGGCGTTGGCGGCCAGGTAGAGGTGCTCGCCGCCGCCGCCGGCCGCCGTGCCGCTGCGCAGCATCGCCACCAGCGCGCTGCCCTCCGACCAGTCGGGCTCGCCGGCCCGCTCGCCGTGCCAGGACACCTGCGGCAGCCCGCCGGCGCCCTCGTCGCCGCACGGGTGACGGCGGTCGCGCACCATCGGGTGCGCGGCGCGGAAGGCCACGCACTCGCGGACGAACCGCAGCAGCTCGCCGTTGCGCTCGGCCAGGCCCCAGTCGAACCACGACAGCGGCCCGTCGTGGCAGTAGGCGTTGTTGTTGCCGTGCTGGGTGCGGCCGACCTCGTCGCCGGCCAGGATCATCGGGATGCCCTGGCTGAGCAGGAGCAGCAGCATCGCGTTCTTGGCCTGCCGCCCGCGCAGCGCCAGCACCTCCGGGTCCCGCGTCGGGCCCTCGGCGCCGCAGTTCCAGCTCAGGTTGTCGTCGTTGCCGTCGCGGTTGTCCTCGCCGTTGGCCTCGTTGTGCTTGCCGTCGTACGCGAACAGGTCCGCCAGCGTGAACCCGTCGTGGCAGGTGACGAAGTTGACCGAGGCGAGCGTGCCGCGGGAGGCGTACAGGTCGGGCGAGCCGACCAGCCGGGTGGCCAGCTCGCCGGCCGAGCCGGGATCGGCCTTCAGGAAGCGGCGCAGCGCGTCGCGGTAGCGGCCGTTCCACTCCGACCAGCGCTGGTAGCCGGGGAAGGAGCCCACCTGGTACAGGCCGCCGGCGTCCCACGCCTCGGCGATCAGCAGGCAGTCGCGCAGCAGCGGGTCGTGGGCCAGCGTCTCGATCAGCGGCGGGTCGGCCAGCGGCGCGCCGTCCTGGCCGCGGTCGAGGATCGCGGCCAGGTCGAAGCGGAAGCCGTCGATGTGGTACTCGCCGGCCCAGTAGCGCAGGCAGTCGAGCACGTAGTCGCGCACCACCGGGTGGTTGCAGTTGAAGGTGTTCCCGGTGCCGCTGAAGTTGTAGTAGTAGCCCTCCGGCGTGAGCATGTAGTACGTGCCGTTGTCCAGGCCGCGGAAGTGGATGGTCGGGCCGTTCTCGTTGCCCTCGGCCGTGTGGTTGAAGACCACGTCCAGCACCACCGCGATCCCGGCCCGGTGCAGCTCCTTGACCAGGTTCTTGAACTCGTCGGCCTGCATCCCGTACCTGCCGGTGGCCGCGAAGCCCGCCTTGGGCGCGAAGAAGCCCAGCGTCGAGTAGCCCCAGTAGTTGTACAGGCGCTCGCCGGTGACCGGGTTGACCCGGCTCATGTCGAACTCGTCGAACTCGAAGACCGGCATGAGCTCCACGCAGTTGACGCCGAGCGCCTTGAGGTAGGGGATCTTCTCGATCAGCCCCGCGTACGTGCCCGGCGCCGACACCCCCGAGGACGGGTCCGCCGTGAAGCCGCGCACGTGCAGCTCGTAGACGACCAGGTCCTCCGGAGCGACGCGCAGCGGCCGGTCGTCCTCCCAGTCGAAGTCGTCGGAGGCCAGCACCGACCGGTAGGGGTAGGGGTCGTCCCAGTCCACCTCGGCGCCCCACACGTCCCGGCCCGACATGGTCCTGGCGTACGGGTCGGCCAGAATTCTGGCCGGGTCGAACCGGTCGCCCGGCGACGGGGTGTCCGGGCCGGTGACGCGGTAGCCGTACTCGACGCCTTCGTGGTCGAGGCCGAACACCGTCATGGCCCACACGCCGCCGATCCGGTACTCGCCGGGGAAGGGCAGCTCGGCGAACGGCTCCCGCTCGCCGTGCCGGAACAGCACCAGCGAGACCGCGCTCGCGCCGCTGGAGTAGACCGAGAAGTTCACCCCGCCGGGCACCAGCGTGGCGCCGAACGGCATCGGATGGCCCGCCCGCACCCCGAACCCGGCCAGCTCGGCCGTCGGGAAGGAGTCGATCCTGCCGGGCACGCCCTGCGCCTCGACGCTCATGTGGCCTCCTCCCGCGGCTCGGCGGCCCGGACGATCTCCAGCGCGTCCGCCACGCAGTCGGCGACGACGAAGAAGCGCAGGAACCCGGTCGCCGCCATCACCCCGCGCAGCTCGGCCGACAGGCCCACCAGGGCGATGAAGCTGTCCACGGTCCGCGCCCGCCGGTAGACCAGCAGCATCGTGCGCAGGCCCGCGCTGGACAGGTAGCCGACGCCGGTCAGGTCCAGCAGCACCGGGCGGCCGGCCGGCAGCAGCGACAGGATGCGCTCCTGCGCGGCCGGCGCCGACCTGCTGTCGAGCTGGCCGGTGAGCCCGATCACGGTGACCGGGCCGATCGTGTCCGTCGTGATCTCCATGGTCGGCACGCTCACTCCTGCACCGGGGTCAGCGTCACCTTGACGCGCAGGGCCTCGGTGGAGTCCGGCAGCTCCACGGTCATCGCCACCGGGTCCAGCACCTCGTACGGCTTGCCGTCCACCTCGGCCTCGGTGAGCAGCACCCGCCCGGCCGGCAGCAGGTCGGGCGCGACGCGCAGGATGCGCTCGGCGTCCGGGCCCGGCTTGAAGTGCAGCGTGAGCGGCTGCCGGTTGACCAGCAGCCGCGTGTAGACGGTCGCCAGATAGCACAGCTCGGAGGAGTGGTACATGCTCATCGAGTGGCTGCCCTTGAACCGCTCGGTCCCGAGCAGGTACGGCAGGCCGTTGGCCAGCACGTTGAAGTAGACCGCGCCCTCGTCGTGGTCGAGGAAGAAGGCGTTGTAGAAGCCCGCCGCCTGGCGGGCCTGCTCCAGGTGGTCGTCGCCGCCCAGCTCGCCGGCGACGATCAGGTAGGCCAGGATCGCCTGCTCCTGCTGCCACCACGCCTTGCGGTCGTGCCAGGCGAAGCGGTGCCACCGCTGGCCCTCGGCCCGGTGCCGCTCGACGACGTCGTACCAGCCGCCGCGCTGCTGGTCGCTGCCGACCGCCGGCATCGTGCGGGCCAGGTGCTCGGCCAGGTCCCGGTAGGCGTCCTTGGGGCGGGCGCCGTTCATGCGCAGGAGGTTCCAGGCGATCTTCAGGTTGTGCCCGACGACCGCGCGGTCCTGCTGCCAGCTGTGGGTCAGGTCGTGGCTCCAGTCGTCGTGGAAGCGCTCGTTGACGAACGGGCTCGACGGCTCGGGGAAGTGCTCGACGATGGTGTCGAAGGTGCGCTCCAGCATCTCCAGGTGACGCTCGTCGCCGGTGGCCAGGTAGTAGTTGATCAGGTAGGCCGGGGCGTGGTCGCCGATGGAGTTCCAGTTCTTGCGCGACTGGTTCGGCCCGAGCGACTCGTGGTGCGGGTTGAGCAGGATCGGGTCGACGTGCGAGTAGTAGCCGCCGTGCCGGTGGTCGCGGAAGAACTTCTCGAACAGCCGCAGCGTGGCGTCGACGTCGGAGGCGATGCGCTTGTCGCCGGTCACCCGGTAGGTCTGCGTCGGGCCGGCCAGGGCGTAGATCTGCTCGTACATCGGGATGGCGTCGTAGTCGTCGCCGAACTCCGAGGTGAACAGCTTCTTCTCGTGCTCGCCGTCCACCTTGATGCCGTGGTACCAGTACACAACGTCGTTCTCGGGGTCCACGAAGCGCATGTGCTCGCGCAGGTAGCGGGTGCCGCGCTCGGCCACCTCCAGGTAGGCGTCGTCGCCGGTCAGCAGGTACGCCGAGGCCATGCCGTACACCAGCCGCGAGATCGTGTCGGTCTCCTGCACGTGGCTGGCGGTCTTGTCGCCGCCCAGGCGCAGGATCGTCCGGTAGTCGCGGAAGTCGACCGGCCCCTGCCCGAACTGGGCGCGGCGGTAGAACGCGGCGATCTCGTCGAGCTGGTTGATCCACCAGTCGGGCTGCTCGAACCGGTACTCGCCCGGGCCGCGGCCCAGGAAGATCAGCCGCTTGGCCGAGAAGACCGGCTCATCGCCTTCGGGGTAGAAGATCCCGTAGACGAACAGGTGCCGGCCCGGCGTCAGCATGTCGCGTACGTGGTCGCCCGCGTCCACGTACGGCTCGCCCAGGTTGCGCAGCACCTCGGCCGAGACCTCGCCGTCCAGGCGCACCTCGGCCACGCGGCCGTCGATGGTCGCCAGCCGGAAGGAGCCGGAGCCGGCGTCGAACCGTTCGACCCGCCCGGCCACGGTGTCCATGAAGGTGAAGTTCATCGTTGCTCCTACAGCGTCTCGGCGAGCTGGCCGATGATGGTGTGGGCGAACAGATGGCAGTGGTACACGCTGCGCCCGGTGATCAGGTTCCCGTCGATGACCACGTCCTGGTCCACGTACTCGGCGCCCATGTTGCGCACGTCGCCCACGAGGTTGTTGTGCGCGACGACCTTGCGCCCGCGCATCGTCTCGGGGGCGGCCGCCATCAGCCACAGGCCGTGGCAGATCACGCCCGTGATGATCGACGGCTCCTCCAGCGCCCGCCGCACGAACGCGGTGGCCGGCGCCAGCCGGTTGACGTCGTCGGTGAAGCGCAGCCGGTCCGAGACGATGCCGGAGGGGACGATCACCGCGGCGTAGGAGCGCAGCTCCCGGTCCGTGAGGTTCTCGAACCCGCGGTCCACGGTGAACGGCACCCGCCACTCGTGGCCGGTGAAGGTGATCGACGGCTGCCCCCACAGGCGCGTCATGAAGTGCACCTCGGCGCCGGCCTCGGCGAAGCGCCGCTCGTAGTAGAAGATCTCCGGCTCGACGTAGTCGCTCTCCATCAGGACGGCGACCTTGCGGCCGTTCAGCGCCGCGCCGGCCCGTGGCTCGATGCCGCTCACAATGGCCTCCCCGGTTCGGTGACGAGGTCGATGAGGAAGGGGCCGTCGTGGCCGAGCAGCCGCTCGACGGCCTCCTCGATCTGGTCGGCCTTCTCCACCCGTAGCCCGTCCACGCCGCAACCCCTGGCCAGGTCGGTGAACTGGAGATCGGGATAGGAGAGGTCGAAGGAGCGAGGGAAACGGTGACCGGGGATGCCCCGGCCGCGCCAGTACTCCTCGATGTTGTTGTCCAGCAGCCGGTAGCTGTGGTTGTTGCAGATCACGAACTTGGCGGCGACGTCGTACCGGACGGCGGTGGCCAGGGCCTGGAAGGTGTACATGCTGCCGCCGTCGCCGGTGAAGCCGATCACCGTGCGGTCCGGGTGGGCGAGCTTGGCCCCGATCGCGCCCGGGATGCCCACGCCCAGCGAGCCGCCGCGGGTCAGGAACCAGCTCCCCGGCCCGCGCGGCGGGAAGTAGGAGCCGATCACGCCGGAGGCCGTCAGCCCCTCGTCGAAGACGATCACGTCCTCGGGGGCCCGCGCGGCCAGCTCGCGCATGAACGCGTTGAGGATGGAGTCCTCGGCCGGCGCCGGGCGCGGCGCGGCCGTCCGCCGGGCCAGCCGCGCCGCCGCCGCCTGCCGGTCGGCCGCGCTCAGCGTGCCCTCCAGCTCCGCCGACAGCGCCGCCAGCGTGAGCCGCGGGTCGGCCACCAGACCCAGCGTGACCGGGTGGTTCTTGGCGATCTCGTACGAGTCCAGATCGATGTGCACGATCCGCGCGTCCTTGCCGAACGGGCTGCTCAGCGAGGGGAACACCTCGGGGAACAGGTACGTGCCCACCACCAGCACGGCGTCGGCGTCCTTGACCGCGTCCGCGCTGACCTGGCCGAACATGTGGCCGAGCTGGCCCCGGAAGAGCGGGTGGCGGCCGTCCATGTTCGCCTCGGAGAACTCCACGCCCCACACGTCCGCGCCGAGCTGCTCGGCCACCCGGGTCAGCTCCGCCTGCGCGCCGGAGACCGACACGCCGTCGCCGGCCAGGATGATCGGGGACCGGGCGCCGGACAGCAGCCCGGCGGCCCGGCGTACCAGCTCGGGGGCGGGCAGCACGGCCGAGTGCGGCAGCACCGACGGCTCGACCGGCTCGTGGTTGGGCTGGTCCAGCACGTCGAGCGGGAGCGCCACGAAGACCGGGCCGCGCGGCGGCGTCATCGCCATCTTCACCGCCCGCCGCAGCACCCGCAGCACCGAGCCCGGGTCGATCACGCGCATCGCGTGCTTGGTGACGGGCCGGGCCATGGCCACGAGGTCGGCGGCCATCTGGGCGTCCATCGCGTCGTAGCCGACACCGGCCTCACCCGCGACGACCACCAGCGGGGAGTGCCCCCGCTTGGCCTGGTACAGCATGCCGATCGCGTTGCCCAGCCCCACGCCGCTGTGGAGCTGCAGGAGCGCCGGACCGCCCGTGGCACGGGCGTAGCCGTCGGCGATGCCGGCCGCCACCGTCTCCTGGAGGGTGAGGATGTAGTGGAAGTCCTCGAAGCCCTCCAGCGCGTCGAGGAAGCCCTGCTCGACCGTCCCCGGGTTGCCGAACATGTACGTGATGCCGTCGCTGAGGAACTGCTCGATGATCGCGGTGTTGCCGTCCCTGGCCATGGCCCGCCATCACCAGCCGAAGCGGCGCAGGCCGCCCTCTAGCACTTCGACGATCTTCTGCCCGGTCAGGAACGAGTCGGGCGTGGACCGGCCGGTGACGAACGGGAAGTCCACGATGACCGAGGTCTCCCGGCCGAAGTTGCCGACGTAGCGCCCCTCGGGCCCGGTGGCGTCCCGCAGGATGTACTCCAGCGGGTACGGCGGCGGCCCCATGTTGAAGTCGGGCACGCCGAGGAACCCGGTGCCGTCCTTGTAGTCGTACTCCTTGCAGTGACCGGTGACGCGCTTGCCCCAGATGATGCTCTTGCGGTCCTCCCAGTCGCGGGCGAAGGCCAGGCAGGCCACGCCGTAGCACTCGGCGGCCACCGGCTTGCCCGCCCGGACGAACGCGAGCACGATCTCGTGCACCCGCTCGTTGTTGGCCAGGTCCACGATCGGCCCGCTGCCGCCGACGATCAGCACCGCGTCGTAGGGCACCAGCTCGGCCTCCAGCTTGGCCACCGCCCGGTGGTAGGCCTCCAGCCGGCGCAGGTAGTCGGGGCTGCTGGTGTAGGGACGCTCGGGCGCCCACGCCGACAGGTTGAGCGGGTTGGCCAGGCGGCCGGACTCGTCCAGGTCGCGGGTCAGCTTGGCCACCTCGGGCGTGGTGACCGAGCGGCCGAGCGGCGGGTCGACGTAGTCGCTGTCCATGCTGGGCGGCAGGGCGTGCGGCTGCTTGCCGGTCGGCGTGGCGAACACGACGTCGTAGCCGCGCTCGTCGAAGGCCGACAGCGGGCCGACGAGCTCCTCCCCCCAGTAGCCGAACTCCGAGAGGATCACGAGAACGCGCTTGGTCATGCCGACTCCCCGGGGATGATCCAGTTTTCCTTGCAGGTCATGGAGAACACGTGGGCCGGGTCGGCGATCGCCTCCAGCTCCGGCTTGACCCGGCGGGCGTGGTGGGCCGAGGCCAGTGCGGCGCGCAGCGCGTCCACGTCGTCGAACCAGAGCTGGTCCACGGCGTCGAAGCCGGCCTCGCCGAAGGTGTACGCGCCGTCCACGGTGTGGCAGTGCAGGTGCCTGCGCAGGCCCGGCAGCCCGGCCACCGCGGCGGCGTAGGACTCCAGGGACTGCTTGCGGTAGGTGTCCAGCGGCAGGCCGGGCCGCCGCTTGATCAGCGTGGTGACCTTCACCCAGCTCTCCGGCCGGGGCTTGGGGCCGGGCACCAGCTCGTGGGCGACGGTGTCGACCACGATCGTGGACCAGAACGCCGCCCAGTTGGGCTCGTCCAGCCGGGCGCCCTGGAGGAACTCCTCGCTCTGCAGCGAGGCGAGCTGCTCCTCGGCGTTCCGCAGCCAGATCTCGGCGATGCCCTGGTGCGGCAGCGCCGGCCGGCCGACGTCGCCGTCGAAGGGGATGCGGGTGTCGACCAGGTACTGCCTGATCTGCTTGATCTTGCCGGCGAACTTCACCGCGTGCACGTTGACCCAGTAGTCCTGGAACTGCTGGGCGGTGAAGCCGGGCTTGGGAGCGCCGAAGATGAACTGGTGGATCATCGCGTAGCCTCCTGTCGGGCCGGGCGGAAGTCCGCCGCGACGAACTCGGCGGCGCGCTCGCCGATCATCACGGTGGTCGTGTGGGGGTTGGCCGAGACGATCGTCGGCATGATCGAGGCGTCGGCGACGCGGAGCCCCTCGACGCCGCGGACCCGCAGCCGGGTGTCCACCACCGCGAGGCTGTCGGAGCCCATCTTGCAGGAGCCGGCGAAGTGGTAGTACGAGCCGACGTTCTCCGTCACCCACGCGCTGAGCTGCTCGCGGGTGCGCACGTCCGGGCCGGGCGCGACCTCGGTCAGCCCCCAGTCGCGCCGGAAGGCGGAGCTGGCGTAGATCTCGCGGGCGATCTCCACCATCGTCACCGTGCGCTCCAGGTCCGAGCGCTCGCCGAAGTAGTTCGCGCTGACCCTCGGGTAGGCCGTCGGGTCGGTGCCGGCCAGCCGTACGCTGCCCCGCGACAGCGGCCGGACCAGCCCCGGCAGGGTGAGCACGATCTTCGGGTCGACCAGCTCGCGCACCGGCGTGAGCGGCTGCCCGGTCTCCACCCGCTTGATGACGTTGGCGAAGAACTGGTCGCCGAACGGCGCCCGGTGCACCAGGCAGATCTCCATGTCGGGCACCGGCAGCCCCGGCTCCGACCCCCAGAACAGCCCGACCTCGGTCACCTGGCCGCGCGGGTCGGGCGCCGCCTTGTCCATGTACCCGATCGGGCCGATGACCAGCGGGTGGTCGTGGAAGTTGGCGCCCACGCCGGGCAGGTCGGCGACCACCGGGATGCCGAGCGCGGCCAGCTCCCCGGCCTGGCCGATGCCGGACAGCTGCAGCAGCTTGGGCGACTGGATCGCGCCCGCGGTGACGATCACCTCGTGCTCGGCCCTGACGGTCCGCAGCCCGCCGTCCTTGAGGTACTCCACGCCCACGCAGCGCTCGCCGTCGAACAGCAGCCGGGTGGCCAGTGCGCCCACCTCAACGCTGAGCCGCTCCAGCGCGGGCTCCAGGTAGGCGGCGCGCACGCCGCAGCGGGTGCCCTTCTCCACGTCGATGTCGACGTGGTGCCAGCTCACGCCGAAGCTGTCGGCGTTGAAGTCCTCGACCTGCGGGTAACCCAGCTCCACGCAGGCCTCGACGAACGTCCGGGAGACCGGGTTGCCCATGTCCCGGGCGTTGACGATCCTGATCGGGCCCTCGTGGCCGGCCGTGGGGTTGGTGGCGTCCCGCTGTCCCTCCAGGCGCTGGAAGTAGGGCAGGACGTCGGCGAAGGACCAGCCGGGGCAGCCGTCGTAGGCCCAGGCGTCGAAGTCCGCCGGACGGCCGCGCGTGTGGATCATGTGGTAGACGTTCGAGGTCCCGCCCAGGCCGCGGCCCGCCGCCGAATAGACCTGGCGCCCGCCGAGCCCCGGCTGAGGCTCGCTCATGTACGCCCAGTCCAGCTCGGTCAGCAGCACCTCGTTCCACCGCGCGGGGTCCTCGACCGCGTCGGTGATCTTCGTGTCGCCCGCCTCCAGGACCAGCACGCGGGCCCCGGGCAGCTCGCTCAGCCGGGCGGCGACGACCGATCCGGCCGTGCCGCCGCCGACGACGACGAAGTCGAAGGTCTGTGTCATCTCAGCTCACCTCCGTGCCGATGCGGCGACCAGGTCGGCGGCCTTCTCGGCGATCATGATCGTGGCCGCGTTGGTGTTGCCCCGGGTGATGACCGGCATGACCGAGGCGTCGGCCACGCGCAGCCCGTCCACGCCGCGCACCCGCAGGTCGGGCTCGACGACCGCCTCGCCGTCGCGGCCCATCCGGCAGGTGCCGGCCGGGTGCCACACGGTCGAGGCGCTGGCCCGCACGTACGCGGCCAGGGCCGCCGGGCTCGTCACGCCGGGCCCCGGGGCCAGCTCCCGGCCGCGCAGGGAGTCGAAGGCCGCGTCCGAGACCAGCTCCCTGGCCAGGACGACGGCCTCGGTCAGCAGCCGCAGGTCGGCGGCGGCCTCCAGGTAGTGCGGGTCGACGAGGGGACGCAGCGGGTCGCCGGGGCGCAGCCGCACCTCGCCCCTGCTCTCGGGCCGCAGCAGGATCGGCGCGAAGGTGAACCCCGGGCCGTCCGTCCTGTACCGGTCGTCGATGAACTGCACCGGGCCGAAGAAGAACTGCAGGTCCGGCCCGTCGCCGCCCAGGACGTTGGTGAACAGCCCCGCCTCGGCCAGCAGCTCGGGGAAGGGCAGCTCGCGCAGGCTCTCGTAGCCGATGCCGAACAGCACGTGGTCCTGCAGGTTACGGCCCACGCCCGGCAGGTCGGCGACCACCTCGACGCCGTGCTCGCGCAGGTGGGCGGCCGGGCCGAGGCCCGAGCGCAGCAGCAGCGCGGGCGAGCCCAGCGCGCCGCAGGCCACGATGACCTCCTGCCCGGCGGTGGCCCGGTGCGTACGCCCGTCCTTGACGTACTCCACGCCGCCGGCCCGGCCACCCTCGACGGTGAGGCGGGTGACCACGGCGCCGGTCTCCAGCGTCAGACCGGGCTCGCCCAGCACCGGCGCCAGGAACGCCTCCGACGTGCTGGACCGGCGGTCGTCCTTGTCCCGGGTGGACTGGTAGAAGAAGGCCAGCCCCTCCTGCCGGGGGCCGTTGTAGTCGCCGGTGCCGTCGGCGCGGCCGCGGGCGATCGCCGCCCGGACGAAGGCCCGCGAGGCGTCCGACGGCGAGCCGTAGTCGACGACCTTCAGCGGCCCGCCACTGCCCCGGTACTCCGGCGAACCGCCCGGGTAGTCCTCCGAACGCCTGAAGTAGGGCAGCACCTCGTCGTAGGACCAGCCGTCGTTGCCCAGCGCGGCCCAGCCGTCGAAGTCGCGGCGGTTGCCCCGCACGTACATCATGGCGTTGACCGAGCTGCCGCCGCCCACCACGCGGCCCTGCGGGATCGGCACGACCCGGCCGCCCAGCTCCGGCTGCGGGGTGGTCGCGTAGTCCCACACGAACTCCGGCGAGCCCCACATCGAGGTCATCGACGGCACGTCGGTACGGTGCACGGACTCGGCGACGTCCGGGCCGCCGGCCTCCAGCAGCAGCACCCGGCAGCCCAGCGCGTCCAGCAGCCGCCTGGCCAGGACGCAGCCGGCGCTGCCCGCGCCCACCACGATGTAGTCGTAGGCGCTCACGACGACTCCAGCAGCCGGGCCCGCTCCAGGGCGGGCAGCAGGTCGCCGACCAGGAACTCCAGGTAGTGCCGGCCCCACATCGTCCGCCAGAGCGGGAAGGTGGCGTCGAAGGGCTCCCCGCGCAGGTCGGCCAGGCGCTCCTCCAGCTCCCACACCACGCCGTCGAAGTCGGCCTCGGTGAACGGCAGCCCGTGCCCGGCCGCGGCGGCGACGACCTCCGCCTTGCTCTTGGCCTTCAGCGACTCCAGCACGTCGGGACGCGAGCCCGCCAGGCGCAGGAACGCGATCAGGTTCGTCCCGCTCATGCCACCGGCCGCCTCTCGTCGGCCGCGAACCCGCGCAGCTCCTCCTCGCCGAACCTGGCCACCACGTGATCGAGGAGGTAGTCCAGGTACCGCCTGCCCCACATGTGCCGCCAGAGCGTGCTGCCGCCGTCGACGGGCTCGCCGTCCTTGGCGACGATGACCTCGATCTCCAGGGCCCCGACCACCGACACCAGCTCCTCGGCGGTGAACCGGAAGCCCTCGTCGGAGGCGTGGAACAACAATTGACTGAGATTTCTCGCGCTATACTCAGCGCGTCTTTGCGGATTCTCCCGGAGGTCGCCGAGGAATCTCACGAATTCGCTCTTCGCCATTGGCACCACCATTTCGTCCGGCGCTACGGGGAAATCATGTCCAGCCGCCGGAAAACGCGTCAACGCGCCGCCCGGCGGTGACCGGGCGGTATGGAGGTAGCCGATCCCATTCCGTCAAGTCCGGGCTCGCATTCACCGGAATTCGGCCGAATGCACTTGACTTGGATCGCGCTCGAAGGGCGACAATGATCGGTATGAGTCAGAGCCTGACGATCGCGGAAGTCGCAGCCGAGACCGGCCTCAGCGCCCACGCGCTGCGCTATTACGAGAAGGCCGGCCTGATGCGGGAGACGCCGCCGCGCGGCGGGAACGGGCACCGCCGCTACACCGAACGTGATCTGGCCTGGATCCGGTTCCTGACCAGGCTGCGGGGCACCGGGATGTCCATCGCCGACGTCCGCCGCTACGCCGAACTCGTCCGCGCGGGCGAGAGCACCGCGGCCGAGCGCAAGCAGATCCTGCTCACCCACCGCGAGGAGGTGGCCAAGCGCATCTCCCAGCTCAAGGACGACCTGGCCGCCATCGACTACAAGATCGAGATCTACGAGAAGCTTGAGGAGAAGTACCAGCTGTGACCGCGCCGCCCCGGCCGGACAGCGAGCCCGGCCAGGCACCCTTCGGCCCCCGCTTCGTCACGGCGGTCTCGGTCGGCTCGCTGCTGAACCCGATCAACTCCTCGATCATCGCCATCGCGCTCGTGCCCATCGCCCACCACTTCGGCGTGGGCGCGGACGCCACGTCCTGGCTGGTGTCGGGCCTGTACCTGGCCACCGCGATCGGCCAGCCGGTGCTGGGCCGGCTGGCCGACCGGCTCGGCCCGCGCCGCGTCTACCTGGCCGGGCTGGTCACGGTCGCGGCCGGCGGGCTGCTCGGCTACTGGGCGCCGACCCTCGGCCTGCTCGTGGCCGCCCGCGTGCTGATCGGCCTCGGCACCTCGGCCGCCTACCCGGCCGCCATGAGCATGGTCCGCCGCAGGTCCGAGCGGTCCGGCGGGGCCGCGCCCGCCTCGGTGATGGGCGCGCTGGCCATGGCCGGGCAGGTCAGCATGGTGCTCGGGCCGCCGCTGGGCGGGCTGCTCGACGCGCTCGGCGGCTGGCGCTGGATCTTCCTGGTCAACCTGCCGATGGCCGCGGCCGGGGTGGTCTCGGCGCTGGTGTGGCTGCCGCGCGACGAGCCGTACGAGCGCGCCCGTACGGGCGGCGGCGGCAGCCTGCGCGACCTGGCCCGCAACCGGCCGCTGCTGGTGACCTACCTGCGCAACGCGGTGACGTTCATGGCCACCTACGGCTTCCTGTACGGCTGGACGCAGTGGCTGGAGCAGGGCAGGGGGCTGACGGCGGCGGTCGCCGGGCTGCTGCTCATGCCCACCTCGGCCGTGGGCGCGGTGGTCTCGGGGCTGGCCGCGCGGGCCGACGGCGCCTCGGGCCGGGCGCGCTGGATGCTGCCGGCCGGCGCGGCGTTCCTGCTGGCGGGCTGCGCCTGGCTGCCGGCGCTCGACGGCGAGGCGTCCGTCCTGTCGTTGTGCCTGCTCAGCATGGTCTTCGGGGTGCAGAACGGGCTGAACATCGTGGGCAACCAGGCCGCCATGTACGCCCAGGCGCCGCCGGGCCAGATCGGCATGGCCGCCGGCCTGCTGCGCACCTCGCAGTACGCCGGGGCCATCTGCTCGGCGCTGCTCATCAGCGTGACCTACGGCGAGCGCGCCACCGACGAGGGCCTGCACCGGCTGGGCGTCGTCCTGACGGCCGCCTCGGCGCTGCTGCTGGCCGGCACGCTGCTCGCGGCGGTCCGCGCGGGCCGTACTCCGGCGGCGTCAGGGCGCGCGTGAGCGGGGAGGGGCCTGCCGCCCCTCCCCGCCCGGGGGTCCGCGCCGGCCCGCTCAGCGGGGGCTGATCAGCTCACTGATCGCGAACCCGGTCAGGTTGGTCACGTTGGCGCCGCCCACCGACAGGATCGTGGACGTGCCGGGGACGCGGTCCACCGCGTACGCGCCCGCGTACCCGGCCGACGGGCGGGCCGGGCCGCTGACCCGGGTCCACGAGGTGCCGTCGAAGTACAGGTAGGCGGGGGCGGTGGTGCCGCCGCCGGTGGGGACGACGAGGTGGCCCTCGCCGTCGCCGCTGATGCTCGCCGAGCCGTTGCCGGGGTCGCCGGGCAGCGCCGAGACGGTCCAGCGGGCCCCGTCGTAGCGGGCGATCGCGGGGGTGGCGGGCCGGTTGGGGCGGGGCTGGTAGCCGCTGACCCAGATCCGGCCGGGGCCCTCGACGTACACGCCTCTGGGGCTGAGGCCCGGCCTGCCCAGGGAGCGCAGGGCCGTGCCGTCCCACAGGACGACGCCGTTCTCGGCGGCGAAGACGATCTGGTCGCCGCCGTCGACGGCGCGCAGCAGGCCCAGGTTCTCGGTGCGCGGGTAGACGGTCCAGACGCCCTGGCGCAGGCGCAGGATGTCGGTGCCGCCGGTGTTCCTGAACCTGATCGACCAGAGCGAGCCGTCCCTGGTGGCGGCGATCGGGCCGGTCCACTCGTCGCCGGGCAGCGGGGGCGTCCAGCCGGGCGGCGGCGGGATCTCCGACCAGGCCGAGCCGTTCCAGTACGCCGAGCGCGGCCAGGAGACGTCGGCGATGCTCCGGCTGCCGGTCACGTACACCTGGTCCGGCGCGACGGCCGCGACGCAGCACGGGCTGGGCACGTCGTACCCGGCGGTGAGCGGCAGCCTGCTCCAGGCCGAGCCGTCCCAGCGCAGCACGGAGGTGTCCGGCGAGCCGTCGTAGCCGCGCCAGCCGACGGCGTAGGCGTGGGTGGCGTCCAGCACGTCCACGTTCCAGAGGGTGGTGGGGTCGCCGGGCGGGTCCACGGCCCGGACGGCGGGGGCCAGGAGGGCCTGGGCCGGTGCGGCCGCCGCCAGCGCGGCGGTGACGGCCAGGGCGGCGGCGGAGGCGCGGAGGACGCCACGGAAACGGGTCATGTCTTCTCCTGTGGGCGCGTTCCTGGGGAAAAGGGCACAAAGGCGGCGAGGGCCGACCGCGGGCATGAGAAAGCGGGCCGGTCGTCACCGGCCCGCCCGGATTGCCCGCTCAGTCGTCGGATCTGCGCCCGTCGGGGCCGATCGGGCCGAAGAAGGAGCTGAAGTTGGCGGTCCCGTCGCCGAAGATGCCGCCGCGGCCCTCCACGACGCGGCCGTTCTCCCACCGCATCAGGTCCACCCCCTCCATCTGCAGGTGCTCGTAGAAGGAGGTGCCGTCCGAGCCGGTGCGCTTGCGCACGGCGGTGCACCGGTTGACGTCGATGGTGTAGCCGTCCACCGGGTTGACCAGGCAGGCGATCTGCTCCATGCGCAGGGTGCCGCCGGCCAGCCGCTGCCAGGTCTTGATGAAGCCCATGAAGGCGTCGAGGCCGTCGTGCCATCCGGCGTACGGGTGGTTGCCGGGGGACTGGAACCGCACGTCGGGGTGCCAGTACTCCAGCGCGCGCTCGCGGTCGCCGGAGCGCAACGCCTGGTGTGCCGCCGCCAGTCGCTCAGCCGTCAGATCCGACATCGCTCTCCTCTCACTGCGTCGGGTGCTACTGCATCGGGTGCTTGGCGAGGAAGGCCGAGACGCCTTCGCCGACCGCTCTCGGGTTCATGATCTGCAGGCCGTGGGTGGCGCCGACGATGCCGCAGCGCTCGGCCTGGGGCAGCCAGTTCATGAGGAAGTGCTGCGCCTCGCGGAAACCGGGCATGGCCGCCTCGCTGTCCAGGCCCATCACGGCCAGCACCGGCATCTGCGGCTTGTTCGGCACGAGCTGGTCGGCCTTGGACATGCGGAAGCCCCAGCCGCCCAGCGCCGGGAAGTCCACCTTGAACGTGACGTCCGCGCACTCCTCGACCCGCTCCCACACGTCGAGGGGGCAGCTCATGTCGACGGAGCCGAGGTAGCTCGGGCCGCAGACGGCGGCCATGAAGTCGCAGGCGGCGGTGAGCTTGTCGCCCTTGTGCACCAGCTCGATGGCCGTCATCACGGCGTCGTTGTTGGCCTTCTCGGCCTCGGCGCCCTCACGCGGCAGGTACGGCTCCAGCAGCACCGCCGAGTGCGTGCGCTCGGGGTAGGAGAGCATGAACTGGAAGCCGATCACCCCGCCGAAGGAGTACGACATGACGTGCGCCTTGTCGATGCCGAGGTGGTCGAGGAGCTGCTTGGCGTGCTCGGCGCCCTCCTCGATGCTGAGGCTGTCCTTCTCCAGCGTGCTGCCGTTGTAACCGGCACGGTAATAGCTGATGAACTGGTACTTGTCCAGCAGCTCCGGGTTGTACTTCAGGAGCGGCGTGATGAGGCCGTCCGAAATGGAGGTGCAGTGAATGCACAGGACCGGCTCGCCGCGGCCCACGACCGTGTAACGAAGTTCCGCGTTGCTGACCTTGACTCGCTTGTCGTGGTCGAGTTTCCAGTCTCGACCGGCGTACAAAGCATTCGCGCTCATGCCATTCCTCTCACGCGATCACTCGACCGTTTCTCGTGCCCGCTTGGCCATACTCAAGAATGGTTGTCATGGGCCATGGGGACGGTCAACGAAAGAGCCCGCGCCGGGCTGTGCACCGCGAAATACGCCGGGGAACTCTGTCAAGTCGGCGCGCGTGGGAGGAGGGCCGGCGGGTCAGGGGAAGGACAGCTCGTACTCCACCTGCTCGACCGGGTTGCCGTCGCCGTAGTCGTACGCGCGGGTGGCGCCCGATTCGGTGAAGCCGCTCTTGGCGTAGAAACGGCGTGACTGCGGCGTGTCGCGCGGCGTCCACAGGTGCACCCGGGTGAAGCCCTCGTCGCGGATGCGGCGCAGGGTGTCGGTCATGAGGGCGGCGGCCACGCCGGTGCCCCAGCCGTCGGGATGGCCGTAGAAGCCGAAGATCTCCGCCGCGCCCGCCCGGGACGGCGAGGGCCCGAAGGAGCAGAAGGCCAGCCGGCGTCCGTCGAGCGCGGCGAGCACCAGGCCGCCCGGCGTCTCGGCGAGCACGTCGTGCCATTTGCCGCGCCGGTGGCTGACGGCCTGGTCGAAGAACTCCGTGGCGAAGAGGCCGGCGTAGGCGGCCTTCCAGGATTCGGCGTGGATCTCTCCCAGCGTCTCACCGTCGCCCGGCGAGGCTGGGAACACTGTGAAAATTCCGGTCACAAGATCACACTAGTCGAGAGGTCCCGCGGGTGTCCGGTGGCGGAGCGCGGGCACGTACGGGGAAGCACGCACGCGGGGCGGCGCCGGGCGCGACCGCCGCCGTACAAGGCGTTCGAGGCGTTCGAGGAGGTGCGGGCGGGGAAGCTGCGCGAGACGGCCGCCCGGGCGTGGCGGCCGGGTCGGTCGATCACGCGATCCCGGCCGCCCTGCCGCGGCCGGAGGTCATCCCTAGCGCTGGAGCGCGGAATGGAGGCTCGATGAGGTGGCTGGCTCGCAGGGAGGGGCAACTCCCGGCGGGAGAGGGCCGGGCGGGCGACGGGTGGCCCGCCGAGCACCCGCTCACCCGCTGGACCGTCAGTCAGGCGCTGCACCTGGTCTGTCCCGGCCCCGCCGGCGACCCGGAGCTGCGGCGGCGTCCCGACGGCGCGGCCGAGGCGTGGCGGGACGGCCGCCCGCTGCCGGTGGGCATCTCGCTCACCAGCCGCGACGGATGGGCGGTGTGCCTGCTCGGACTGGAGCCCGGGACCGTCGGCTGCGACCTGCAGGTGGTCGAGCCGCGCGGCCCGGGGTTCGTCGCCGACCGGTTCACCCGCCAGGAGCAGCGGATCATCGGCAACGATCCGCTGCTGGGCAGCCTGCTGTGGTCGGCCAAGGAGAGTGCGGCGAAGGTGCTGCGCCGCGCCGACAGCCGGGCGCTGGAGGTCTCCCTCGGCTGCGGGCGGCCCTCCGACGGATGGAGCAGGGTGACCGTTCGGGCGGGCGGGCGCGGGGTGACGCACGGGTGGTGGCGCCGGTTCGGCCATCTCGTGCTGACCGTGGCGGCCGACCGTCCCACGCCGCCGCCGCGCGGGCTGGAGGAGCCGTCGGCGCTGTCGGCGGCCCAGTCTCCCGTTCAGGCGGCGGTACGGTCGGCTTACGCCGGTTGCGCCTCGTCGGCCGGCTGATCCGGCGCGGGTCATCAGGCCGGGTGCGGCGTCTGCGAGCGGTAGGAGTGGCCGAGCTCCGGGCCGAGGCCGAAGTAGTGGCGGAAGTTGTACAGCAGCGGGCTCCACGCGGACGGGTCCACGTGCTGGGTGCCGGGGACGACGATGCGCGGGTCGGCGTGCACCTTGCGCACGACGGCCTCGATGATGACGAAGTCGTCGGACTCGTTCGGCCGGATCTGCGCGGCCACGGCCTCGAACTGGAGGGGGCACTCGGCCACGCGCGGCGGACGTACGGTCTCCGACGGCTCCGGCCGCAGGCCCGCCGCGCCGAACTTGTCGGGCTCGAACCGGCAGCCGGCCGCCTTGGTGGCGGGCACCGGGTCGCGTCCGGTGAGCGGCGCCAGGCGTTCCACCTGCGGCCACAGGTGCGGGGCCGGCAGGTTGATCACCAGGTCGGGCCGCTCGGCCAGGTTGCGCGCGGTCTGCCCCTCGGAGCCGAGGCCGAGCACGACGGTGCGGCCGAGCGCCCAGGCAGACGACATCGGGGCCAGGTTGGTCGAGCCGTCCGGGTTCTCCGTGGTCAGCAGCACGACCGGGGTGCCGAAGTAGAGGATGCTGGGTTCGATGGCGACGTGGCCGAGGGTTGCCGTGTTCATGGGGGGAGCCTAGGAAGGCGACGTTCAACCGGCGGCCGAAATGTCGCTGTTGTGCTGATCTACACCGTAAAGGCGCCCGGTTCGGCCACGTACGCCACGCCCTTGCCCGACAGGCCCGTACCCGCCACGGCCGGGACGAACGCCGACTCGCCCGGTCGCAGCGTCAGCTCGCCGAGCCGGGCCTCGCCCTCCAGGCACAACACGATCCTGGGCGGCCCGGCGGGCAGCTCGAAGGCGTCGGCCCCGGTCAGGTCGTACCGCGTGAGGGCGAACTCGGGGGCCGGAGGCACGTAGCGCCGCTCGCCGCGGGCGGGACGCTCGGGCTCGACCAGGTGCGGCTCGGCGGGCGTGAAGTCGACCACCCGCATCAGCTCGGGCGCGTCGACGTGCTTGGTGGTCAGCCCGCAGCGCAGGACGTTGTCGGAGCTGGCCATGATCTCCACGCCGACGCCGCCCAGGTAGGCGTGCGGCACGCCGGCGCCGAGGTAGAGGGCCTGGCCGGGCAGCAGGTCGACGTGGTTGAGCAGGAGGGCGGCCACCACTCCCGGGTCGCCGGGGCAGGCCGCGGCGATCTCGGCGTACGGCGCCAGCTCGGGGTCGGAGCCGCCGGCGAGGGCGCGTTCGACCTCGGCGCGCAGCGGCGCGGCGGCGTCGTCGAGCATCTGCGCGAAGACCGTGCGCAGGGCCTCGCCGGCGGGCCGGACGGCGAGCACGTCGATCCACGGCTGGAGGGCGGGCAGGCCGAGCCGGGCGAGCAGCCCGGCGGTGACGACGGGGGAGCGGAAGCCGCACAGCCCGTGGAAGGGCGTGATCGCGCAGACCATCTCGGGCTTGTGCGAGCGGTCCTTGTAGGTGCGGGCCGGGTCGCCGATCGGGACGCCGCGCGCCTCCTCGGCGGCGAACCCGGCCTCGGCCTGCGCGATCGTGGGGTGGACCTGGAGCGACAGCGGCCGGGCGACCGCGAGCACCTTCAGCAGGTACGGCAGCGCGGGCCCGAACCTCTCGACGGCCGGGGAGCCGAGGGCGGCGACGGGGTCGCCCGCGATGAGCCGGTCGAGGGGCACCCCGCCGGCGATCGACGGGTCGGCGGGATGGGCGCCCATCCAGAGCTCGGCCTGCGGGCGGCCGGTCGGCTCGGTGCCGAACAGCTCGGGCATGGCGGTGACGGAACCCCAGTCGTAGGGGCGGATCGTGGTGTCCAGGCGCAGGGGCAGTTCGAACGTCGGCACAGGGCAGGAGCGTAGTCGCCGATGGCCGGCCTTGCGCGCCCGGGGCCGAACGACACCGCCCGCCCGCGGCCGGTCCCGCATGGTCGGGGCCGCTCGGTGCTGCACGTACGCGGCCGGTCCCGCGTGGTTCGGCCGGTCGGTGCTGTACGCCGGTATAGGATGCTTTTTTCGTGAACAGTTCGCTGTACGAATCGGTGGTGCGATGACAACCGTCCAGGACCCGGAGGACCTCACCGCGCGGGCCCGCATCCGCGACGCCGCGATCCGGCACATCGGCGAGCACGGGTTCGAGCGGGCCACGATCCGCGACATCGCCGAGTCGGCGGGGGTCTCACTCGGCCTGGTACGCCACCACTTCGGCTCCAAGCAGGCACTGCGCGAGGCGTGCGACGAGCACCTGATGAAGACGGTGCGCCGCCTCAACGCCGAGGCCGCCGGCAGCCCGCCGGCCGGGTTCAACCCGGTGGCCGCCCTCGGCCCCTACCGCGCCTACCTGGCGCGGGCCCTGACCGAGGGCTGGGCGGCGCCGCTGTTCGACGAGATGACCCGGATCGGGGAACGCTGGCTGGCCGCGGCCGACCGGGACCGGGCCGACCCGCCGGACGTGCCGCCGCGGGCGCGGGCGGCCGTGATGGCCGCGATGGCGCTGTCGGTCACGGTCCTGTACCCGCACGTCTGCCGCGGCATGGACGCCGACCTGTCCACGCCGGAGGGCGAGCGCCTGCTGATGCGCACGCTGGTCGAGGTCTACTCCCAGCCGGTGCTCGGTCCGGAGGCCGCCGCCGAGGCCCGCGCCTGGCTCGGCTGAGCCGGGATCAGCGCGGCCCGGCTGCGCTCGTCCGGCCAGACCGAGGACACGTCCACGTACGGGCGCAGCAGGCCGGTCAGCTCCGGGTCGCCGCGGCCGTTGAGCTCCTTGGACGCGATCTTGCGCGCCACCCCGGCCACGATGTCGGCCACCTGGACGCGGGGGTCCAGGTGGGAGGCGACCAGCGTCAGGCTCGTCAGCACCAGCGGGCCTCCGGGGGCGTCCGGGCGGGCCAGCAGCAGCCGGAGCCGTTCGATGCGCTCCTCGGTCAGCGTCGTCTGCCGGTCGTGCACGACGGAGACGGGCCGGCCGCCCGCGCCCCAGTGGGCGACCGCGTGCGCGATGCCCGGGATCAGCGGGTCGAGCGCGGGGAAGAGGTGCGGGTCGTCGAGCAGGCGCGCGGTGAAGGCGTCCACGAGCGGCCTGGCGGCCCACAGCTCGTCCATGATCTCGCCGGCCGGGCCGGGCGTCGTGCGCAGGTCGGCGACCAGCTCGAAGACCGAGTCGGCGGAGATCTCGGGGCCCCGGCCGTTCCTGGCTCTGAGCAGGTGGTTGAAGGCGTCGAGGAAGGCCGTCCAGCGTGCGGGGCCGAAGGCGCGGCGGCCCTCCTGGTAGAGGGTGACCGCCATGGCCGCCGACCGTTCGTCCTGGTCGAGGCCACCGAGGACGGAATGGTGGCCGGTCAGCAGGTCGGTCACCTTGCTCACGGCGAAGTACGCCTTGTCGGTCAGGTGCACGCGCGCATGGCCGAGGATCGGGCCCGACGGGCCGAGCAGCCAGACCAGGGTGGCCCGGTTCTTCTCGCGCAGCACGTGCTCGGCCTTGTACTCGGTGACCGGCGAGGGCGCCCGCAGCCGCAGCTCCCGTACGCAGTCGGCCGCGGCGGCCGCGTCGAGGGAGACGCCGGCATGGGCGAACACGTCGGTGTTGCCGCCGACGAGCTTCTCGCCCTCCGCGCCGGACTCGTCGCAGGCGATCTCGACAGGACGGCCGTCCGGTACGAGGGCGGCCTGCGCGGGGCGTGGCATGACTTCCATGGTCACTGGCGAACCTACCCAAACGCTCCTGCCTTCCGCGAGACATTTTCCGCCCGTCCGCCGGCCTCGCCCGTCGGCGGCGCGGGGCTGTGACCCGAGTGCCTGGCGGGTAAGGACCGGACGGTAGGTGCGGCAGGTCCGGAGGGAGAGCATCGCGCGTGAGCATCAACGTGACCGTCTGGGGCGAGAACGTACACGAGCAGCGGGAGGAGGAGGTGCGCCGCCGCTACCCCGGCGGCATGCACGGCGCGGTCGCCGACGGCCTGCGCGAGCACCTGGGGGAGCGGGTGCGCGTGCGCACCGCGACCCTGCAGGACCCCGAGCACGGCCTCGACGCCGCGACGTTGTCCGAGACCGACGTGCTCACCTGGTGGGGGCACGCGGCGCACGAGGAGGTCGGCGACGAGGTCGTGGCGCGGGTGTGCGAGCGCGTCTGGGCCGGGATGGGCCTGCTGGTGCTGCACTCGGGCCACTACTCCAAGGTCTTCCGCGCCCTCATGGGCACCACCTGCACGGTCAACTGGCGCGACACCGCCGACCGCGAGCTGGTCTGGACGGTGGAGCCCGCCCATCCGATCGCCGCGGGCGTGCCCCAGCCGCTGGTCATCCCCGAGCAGGAGACCTACGGCGAGCCGTTCGGCGTCCCGGCGCCCGACGAGCTGGTGTTCGTCAGCTCCTTCTCCGGGGGCGAGGTGTTCCGCAGCGGCTGCTGCTACCGGCGCGGCAAGGGCCGCGTCTTCTACTTCAGCCCCGGCGACCAGAACTACCCGGTCTTCCACCAGCCGGGCGTGCGGCGGATCCTGGCCAACGCGGTGGTGTGGGCGGCGCCCGCCGAGGGCGCGGGCGAACCGCTGCGCAACACCCGCGTGCCCGCCGGCGACTGGTGATCTACTCCGTGACGGGCATGACCATGATGATCTTGCCCGTCACGTGCCCCGACCGGAGGTGGTCCATCGCGTCGGGGAAACCGGCGAGCGGGAAGGCCCTGCCGACGACGGGGGTGAGCTCGCCGGACGCGGCGAGGCCGGCCAGGTGGCGCAGGTCCCGCGGGTCGGTCCTGGCGATCGGGGCGCGCAGGGTGTGCCGGACGAACGGGGACATCGCCGTCGCTCTGAGCTGGCGGCCGGTGCCGTACAGCCAGCGGCCGGAGGCGTTCTCGCCGCCGACGATCACGAGGGTGCCCCGGCGGGTGAGCACGCGCCGCAGGCCCGGCAGGGAACGGTTGCCCGCGGTGTCCAGGACGACGTCGTAGCGGCCGGGCCCGGTGGTCGGGTCCTGGCGGGTGTAGTCGAGGACCTCGTCAGCGCCGAGTGAGCGGACGAGGTCGCCCTTGCCGGGGCCGCAGACGCCGGTGACGTGCGCGCCGTACGCCTTGGCGAGCTGGACGGCGAACGTCCCCACCCCGCCGCCCGCGCCGATGACCAGGACGCGCTGCCCCGGCCGGACGCGGGCGTGGTCGCGCAGCGCCTGGAGCGCGGTCAGGCCGCTGGTCGGGACGGCGGCGGCGGCCTCGAACGACAGACCGGCCGGTTTGCGGACGAGGCGGTCCTCGCGCGCGACCGCGTGCTCGGCCAGCGCGCCGTCGCAGACGCCGAAGACCTCGTCGCCGACCGCGAGGCCGGTGACGCCGGGGCCGACGGCCTCGACGGACCCGGCGACGTCGCGGCCGAGGAGGGGGGAACGGGGGCGGCGCAGCCCGGTGGCGAGGCGGACGGGGTAGGGCAGCCCGGCGCCGAGATGCCAGACGCCGTGGTCGAGGCAGGCGGCGTGCACGCGCAGGAGCGCTTCGCCGGGGCCCGGGGCGGGACGGTCGAGGTCGGTGAGGGCCGGGGGGCCGTAGACGTGCCGGGTGATGGCCTTCAAGGCAGGTCTCCATGTCAAAGAAAGTAGACATGACGAACGTAAAAGAAGGCCGACATGATGTCAAGTATTTTGGACATCGCCGCGATGGGGGAGCGAAGTGTCGGTGATTTGGGTCGATAACGCGAAATATCGGTATCGCTACCGATAACGGTACGGATGGGGGACGGAGTTACCCTCTGGCCACCCCCCACCACGGCGGGCCGCCTGTTCGCCGGAATCGCCGGCCCTCCGCCGGCGCGGCCTACACGCCCGGACCGGGCCCGGCACCCGGCGACCGGCGGCCTGCTTCGGTCACCCCTCACGTGGAGGTGTCCCCCGCATGAGTCCTTCCCGATGGAGAGCGGCGGCCACGGCGTTGATCGCCGCACTGGCCGTCGTCGCGCCGGCGACCCCGGCCTCCGCCCTCGCTCAGGCCCCCGCCGCCGTACCCCTGAAGGCGCAGATCGACAGCCGGGTCTCCCCGGCCGGCGAGGAGGTTCTCGCCGACCTGTCCCTGCCCTACGGCGGCGCCGGACGGAGCTGGAGCACGCGCGTCACCCGGCCCGGCTCCCGCTACGTCAAGGTGCACTTCGCCGCGCTCACCCTCGTCCCGGGCGACTACGTCACCGTCGCCGCGCCGGACGGCCGCGAGATCCACACCTACTACGGCGACCCCACCCGCGGGCGCTACCCCGCCAACTCCGGCTACACGCTGCACGGCGTGCCCGGCTTCGCCGCGCTCTCCGTGGACGGCGACACGGCGGTGGTCACCCTGCACGCCTCCGGGCCGCGCAACGCCGTCCGGCTGGCCAGGCAGGGCTTCGGCGTACGCGTCGACCGGTACTTCCGTGGCTACACCACCCAGGAGGCCGCGGCCCTGACGCCCAGGACGTTCAGCGTGTGCGGCACCGACGCCCGCCGGGACGTCGTCTGCTACAAGGACAGCAACCCCACCGAGTACGCCCGCAGCCGCGCCGTGGCCCGCCAGCTCCTTAACGGCCTCGGCTACTGCACCGCGTGGCGGGTCGGCAACACCAACCGCATGCTGACCAACAACCACTGCATGGAGAGCGCCGCCGACCTGAGCGCCAGCGAGTTCCAGTTCGACTACGACTGCGCGACCTGCGGCGGCGACAACCCGGGCGCGGGGACGAAGGTCGGCGGCGGGCAGTTCCTGAAGACCAGCGCACTCGAAGCGCTCGACTACACGCTCTTCAGCGTCGCCGACTTCGCCGCGATCCAGGCGTTCGGCACCCTGTACCTCGATCCGCGCACCCCCGTGGCGGGCGAGCGCATCTACATCCCCGGCCACGGCGACACCCTGCCCAAACGCCTGTCCCTGTACGAGGACACGCAGGGCGGCGCGGCCTGCAAGATCGACGTGGTGTCGTCGGGCGTCAACACCGGCTACCGCTGCGACACCTCGGGCGGCAGCTCCGGCTCCCCGGTGATCGCCGCCTCCAGCCACAAGGTGATCGCGCTGCACCACCTCGGCGGCTGCCCCAACTGGGGGACGCGGATCACCGAGGTGTACAACGAGATCTCCGGCATGATCGACAACACCCCGCCGAACGGCGGCGACGACGACTTCGCGATCTCGCTCTCGCCCACGAGCGGCGGCGTCACGCCGGGCGGGTCGACCACGAGCACCATCAGCACCGCCGTCACGCGCGGCGGGCCCCAGCAGATGCAGTTCGCGGCCTCCGGGCTGCCGGCGGGAGCCGCCGCGACGTTCGCGCCGCCCTCCGTCCCGTCGGGCGGCACGTCCGTCATGACGGTCTCCACCTCCGCGCAGACGCCCGGGGGCGTGTACACGATCACGGTGACCGCGACCGGCTCGGCCACCCACACGGTCGCCTTCGTTCTCTCCGTGGCCGTCGCCGGCGGCTGCTCGGGCTACGAGACCACCAAGACGGGGACGCTGGCCTCCGGGGCGGAGCAGTACCAGCCTGACGGCGGGTATCTCCAGACCACCGTCACCGGCCCGCACCAGGCGTGCCTGGACGGGCCGTCCGGCGCCGACTACGACCTGTACCTGCAGCGCTGGAACGGGTCGTCATGGGCCACGGTCGCCCAGAGCACCGGGGCGGGAGCCGACGAGACGCTCACCTACACCGGCGCGGCCGGATACTACCGCTATCGGGTGCACTCCTACTCCGGGTCTGGTTCGTACACCTTGGGCTACAACGCTCCCTGACCCATGGACAGCCGGCTGGGCCGCGTCGAGATTGGACGGTAGGCCCGGCCGGACCGGCGGCCGGGCGGCGTCGAGTCCGGGCGGTCGGGCCCGGTTCGCACGGACGCGGGGAGCGTGGATGAGGATCATGGAGCTCGTCTCGGTGGACGGCTGCATCGCCTTCGACCTGGACTGCCAGGTCAGCGCGGGTGGCACCCGGCTGGCGCCGGACGTCACCCGCGAGGAGGCAGGGCTGCTGGCGCGGGCGATGACGTACAAGCTGGCCGTGCTCGGCGAGCGGATCGGCGGGGCCAAGGCGGTGTTGCGGGCCTCGTCCGGCGACCGGGCGGGCACCGTGGCCCGTTTCTGCCGGGAGATCGCGCCGCTGGTGGAGAAGGGCGCCTTCCTCACCTCCTCGGACCTGGGCACGCGGACGCAGGACTTCGCGCCGCTGCCCGGGTACCGGACCGACTCGATCATGCACGGGCAGGTCGGCGGCGAGCTGGTGGACACCGTCGTGACGGGGCTGGGCGTGGTCGTCGCCGCCGAGACGGCGCTCGGCGGGCTGGCCGGGCGGACGGTGGCGGTGGAGGGCTTCGGCAAGGTGGGCAGCGCCGTGGTGCGGGAGGCCGCGCGGCGCGGTGCGCGCCTGGTGGCCCTGTCCACGCTGCACGGGTGCGTGCGCGACCCGGCCGGACTGGACGTCGACGCCCTGGAGGAGCTGCGCGCCGGGCACGGGGACGCGTGCGTGACCCGGCTCGGCCTGCCCGTGCAGCCGCCGGAGGCGTTGTACGAGGTGGCCGCCGACGTGCTGGTGCCCGGGGCGCGCACCGGCGCCCTGTCGGCGCGGCGGGCGGCGGCGGTTCGGGCCGGCCTGGTCGCGCCCGCCGCGAACGTGCCCTACACCGGGGAGGGGCTGCGGACGCTGGGGGAGCGGGGCGTGGTGACGCTGGCGGACTTCGTCTGCGGCGCGGGCGCCACGATCGGTTACCTCGCCGAGCGGGCCGGGACGGTCGCCGACGCGGACGCCGCCCGTGCCCTGGTCGAGCGCCGCGTCGCCGAGCTCACCGCCACCGCTCTGGACCATCCGCAAGGCCCGTACGCCGGGGCGTGCGCGCTGGCCGAGGACTTCCTGGCGACCTGGCAGACCCCGCCCGGCCCGCCCCTGGCCCCCTCCCACGTCCCTCACTGACGTCGGACGGCCCGGCCCGAGCCCCCGTCAGTCGGCCTCTGCGGCCTGGCCGTCGAGAAACTCCTGGACGAGCGCCGCGAACTCCGCCGCCTGGTGCTCCAGCGGGATCACGCCGCCCTTCACCACGGCCCTGGTGCTGTGCGGAAGGGCGGCGGCCAGCCGTTCCAGCTCGGGGAAGGCGAAGGGGTCGTCGGTGGCGCCCACGACCAGCACGGGGCAGCGCACCAGCCCGACCCGGTCCTCCATCCGGTACGCGGCCACCGCCTCGTGCCCGCTCTCCACCTCCGGCAGCACGGTCAGCGCGTCGCGCACGAACCGGGTCAGCAGCGGCCACGGATAGTAGGGGGCCCGCCGGCTCCACAGCTCGCCCAGATGGGAGCCGTCGGCCTGTTCGCGCACGGCGTCGATGGAGGGACGGCCCGCACGACGCTGCCGCCCCTCGGGGTCGATCATCGGCGTGGACGACAACACCAGGGCGGTGACGCGTTCGGGGGCGCGCGCCGCCGTCTCGACCGCGATGACGCCGCCCGTGTGGTGCCCGGCCAGGGCGGCTCGTGGCAGGCCGAGGGCGTCCATCAGGGCCAGCACCCCGTCGGCGTAGGTCTCGATCGAGTGCTCGGGCGGGCGGGCGGAGTTGCCGAAGCCGAGCGTGTCCATGGCGACGGCCCGCCGGGTGCGGCCGAGCAGGGGGAGCACCTCGCGGTACTCGTCCCACGAGCGGGGGGTCTGGTGCAGCAGGAGCACCGGGTCGCCCGTGCCGCACGAGGCGTGGTGGATCTGGCCGAGCGGGGTGTCGGCGTAGCCGAATCTGATCATGGCGTCTCCTCCGGCCCCCTGACAGGGCGATCGCCGGCCGATCTCACGCCCTCACGATCGCAGACGGGACGCCGCCGCGCATCAGCCCGTGGTCTGACGTCGAGCCGGAGCATCCGGGACGCGCCGGACGACCCGTCAGCCGATCCGGTAACCGACGCCCGGCCTGGTGGCGATCACCGGTGGATCGCCCAGTTTGCGGCGCAGACGGCCGACGGTGACGGTCACGGTGTTGGTGAACGGGTCGGCGTGCTCGTCCCAGACCTGTTCGAGCAGGGACTCGGTGCTCAGGAAGCCGGGCGAGACGCGCAGCAGCGCCGCCAGCACGGCGAACTCCTTGACCGACAGCTCCAGCGGGCGGCCGTCCCGGGTGACGGTGTGCCGCAGCGGGTCGAGCTCGATCCCGGCCGCGCGCAGCGTACGCGGCCGGGCGGCGGGACGGCGGCGTGCCAGCGCCCGTACCCGCAGGACCAGCTCGGGGAAGTGGAAGGGCTTGGCCAGATAGTCGTCGGCGCCCAGGGTCAGGCCGCTCACCCGGTCGCCGGGCGAGCCGGCCGCGGTCAGCATCAGGACCATGGGACGTTCGTCCTGGTCGGTCAGCATCTGGCAGAGCGTGTCGCCGTGGATGCCCGGCAGGTCGCGGTCGAGCAGCACCACGTCGTAGGGGTTGAGGTCGAGCTTGGCCGCCGCTTCCAGCCCGTCGTGGGCGACGTCCACGGCCATGCCCTGGTCGCGCAGGCCCTCGGCGAGCACGGCGGCCAGCGGCCGCGCGTCCTCCACCACCAGCACCCTCATGCCGGCAGCCGCACGGTGGCGCGCAGCCCGCCCTCGGGGCGGGCGGCCAGGTCGAGGCCGCCGCCGTGCGCCTGCGCGACGGCCGCGACGATCGACAGGCCGAGCCCCGAGCCGTCCCCCGATCCGGTACGGTCCGCGCCGAGCCGCTGGAACGGCCGCCCCAGCCGGGCCACCTGCGCCGGGTCCAGCAGGTCGCCGCCGGACTCCACGACCAGCCGCGCCCACCGGCCGTCGGCCGCGGCCGCGACCCTGATCCAGCCGCCGTCCCGGTTGTGCACGATCGCGTTGTCGATGAGGTTGTGCACCAGGCGGGTGACCAGCGCCACGCTTCCCACCGTCCGGACCCCGTCCTGGACGCCCTCGTCGTCCACGACGAGCCGCCGGGCCGCGAGGTCGGCGGCGCGGGCGTCGAGGGTCCGCGTCACCAGGTCGCCGAGCGCGATCGCGGCGGCGTCGGGCAGGCTGCCGTGCTGGGCGCGGGCCAGCGCGAGCAGGCCCTCCAGGAGCCGGTCGACCTGGTCGAGGTCGGTGCGCAGCCGGTCGGCCAGCGTCAACGTCTGCGCCGGTACGGGCTCCGGCTTGGCCACGGCCACGTCCAGCCGGGCCCGCATCGTGGCCAGCGGCGTGCGCAGTTCGTGCGAGGCGTCGGCGACGAACCGGCGTTGCGCGGCGAAGGCGCCCTCCAGCCGGGCGAGCAGCCCGTCGATGGTGTCGGCGAGATCCTTGACCTCGTCGGCCGGGCCCGGCACGGCCAGGCGCTCGTGCAGGTTGTCGGCGGAGATGCGGCGGGTGGCGGCGGTGATCGTCCGCAGCGGCCGCAGCACCCGGCCCGCCACCACCCGGCCGAGCACGATCGACACCACGGCCATGACGGCCAGCGCGAGCACCGACCCGGCCAGCAGCTGCCGCGACTGGGTCGCGTGCACGTCGGCGAGCTGGGCCTGGAGCAGGGCGACGTGCTCCTGGGCCTGGTCGAGGGCCGTCCCGCCGCCGGAGGGACCCGGCGCGGGCTCGGTCCGCGACATCGGCAGGCCGACGAGGTTGACCAGGACCAGCAGGGCCGCGCCGGAGGCCAGGAACAGCCCGCCGTACAGGACGGTGAAGCGCAGCCGTGCCGTGCGGGCGGGCAACCTGGGACGTGGCGGCATCTCTCTCCTTCCGGGGCCTCCAGGATGCCGTGCCTGACCTAACACCGGCATGACGGGGCAGGAAGTTCAGCTCTTGGCGCCGACGAAGAGGAGCGAGGAGTGGTCAGGCGGTCTCGACGAGGGCCTGGCTGCGGTCCCAGAGGCGGCGTGCCAGGTCGGCGTCGTCCGCCAGGCGGTGGACGGCCGAGGGGCGGCGCTTCTCGTAGTGACCGCCGGGGGTCCAGTCGGCGCCCGGCCGCGCGGTGGCCAGCCAGACCAGGGTGTCGGCGCCCTGCTCGGGCGTGAGCAGGAGCCGCTTCAGGGGCGTGTGGTAGAGCAGGCGCGCCGTGCTGTCGCCGCCGCCGGAGAAGTTGGTGGCCACCACGCCGGGGTGGAAGGAGGCCGCGGCCAGGCCGTCCGCGCCGTGGCGGCGCTGCAGCTCCCGGGTGAACAGGATGTTGGCCAGCTTGGAGTTGGCGTAGGCCCGGCTGCCCGAGTAGCGGCGGACGGCGTCGAGGTCGTCGAGGTCGAGACGGGCACGGGTGTTGACCAGGCTGGAGGTCGTGATGACCGTGCCGCCGGAGGCCAGCAAGCGGGGCAGCAGCGACGTGGTCAGCAGGAACGGCGCCAGATGGTTGACCTGGAAGGTCGCCTCGTGGCCGTCGGGCGTCGTGGTGCGCGAGCCCATGATGGCCCCGGCGTTGTTGACCAGCACGTCGATGGCCGGATGGCGGTCGAGCAGGGTGGCCGCCAGGGCGCGTACCTGCGACAGGCGCGCGAAGTCGGCCACGTGGTGGTCGGCCTCCAGCTCCTTGGCCAGCGCCTCGGTCTTGCCTGCCGAGCGGCCGACGACGACGACCTCGTCGCCCCGCTCCCGCAGGGCGCGTGCCGCGGCGCGGCCGATGCCGTCGCTCGCGCCGGTCAGGATGATGGTCTTTCCCGCCATGGGCCCGATCCTTCCGCATCCGCCCACCACCATAGATCGCTCGACGGCGCCCCCGCCACGCCACCGCCCGGTGCGTCGCCGAAGGGATCCGTCCGGCGCGGGGTCATGGGCCGGTGGTGCGGAAGCGGGCGGCCGGGTCGTCGGCGAGGGCGGCGTCGAGGCGGGCGCGCATCTCGGCGGTCAGGTCCGGCAGGGCTCGCAAGGGGAACCAGCGGGCCTCGCTGTTCTCGCCGTCCGCCGGGTACGGGTCGCCCGACCGCCAGGCGCAGCGGAACACCAGGTCGAGGTAGCGGGCCCGGTCGCCGTTGGGGTAGGTGACCTCGCGCGTGACGTCCACCAGGGCCAGCCGTTCCGCGACGGCCCGTACGCCGGTCTCCTCGGCGACCTCGCGCAACGCGGCGTCGGCCGGCTGCTCGCCCGGGTCGATGATGCCGGTGACCGGGGTCCAGGCGCCGGTGTCGGCACGGCGGACCAGCAGCACCTGGTCCTCGCGCAGCACGACCGCGGTCACCCCGGACAACCACAGCGGCTCGGTGCCGATCTTCTCGCGCAACGCGAGGACGAACTCAGGGGTTGGCATCCGCCCAGCATATTCGTCATTGATCACCCGAGCCCGGCCCCCGAAAGACCCAGGTGGCGGGCGGGAGGGCTGAGAAGCCGGGGCCTTCCGGCGTGCCGGGCATGCGGCGGGACGCCATAACCCCATAAAGTCTATAGGTAATAAGGATAATCCCAAGGAGAGGTAAGCAGCCATGTCCGGCTCCACGTCCTGGCCTAGCCTCGGTTCCATGCCGATCGACGAGAACGCCCTGCTGCCCGATCCCGGCCGCGCCGTCGTGGCGGTCGAGCCGCCGGTCCCGGCGCACGGCCATTGGGCCGGGGCGCCGAGCGCCGTCGCCGCCGACGGCCTGATCTACCTCGCCTACCGCCTGCGCCGTCCGGTCGGCGAGGGCCGCGGGTACGCGGTCGTGGTCGCCCGCTCCGCCGACGGCGAGCGTTTCGAGCCGCTGACGACGATCACCCGCGAGGAGATGCACGCCGAGTCGCTGGAACGGCCCGCCCTGGTCCGCACCCCCGAGGGACGCTGGCGGCTGTACCTGAGCTGTGCCACGCCGGGCACCAAGCACTGGCGGGTGGAGGTCGTGGAGGCCGACGACCCCGCCGCGTTCGACCCGCGCACCCGGACGACCGTGCTGCCCGGCGACCCCAAGACCGGGGTCAAGGACACCGTGATCGTGCGGCGCGGCGACGTGTGGCACCTGTGGGCCTCCTGCCACCCGCTGGCCGACCCCGACGAGGCCGACCAGATGGTGACCGACTACGCCACCAGCGCCGACGGCCTGGACTGGACCTGGCACGGCACCGCCCTGACCGGCCGCCCCGGCCTGTGGGACGCGCGCGGCGTCCGGATCAGCGCGGTGCGCTTCGACGGCGACCGGGTCGTGGCCTTCTACGACGGCCGGGCCAGCGCCGAGGAGAACTACGAGGAGCGCACCGGCGTCGCCGTGGGCGCCGACCCCGACGCGCTGACCGCCCTGGGCGACCGGCCCGCCGCGATGTCGCCGCACCACGGCGGGGGCCTGCGCTACCTCCACTTCGTCGACCTGCCCGACGGCCGCCTGCGCCTCTACTACGAGTACACCCGCGCCGACGGCGCCCACGACCTGCGCACGGAACTACGCCCGGCCCCCTGACCGCGACCCGCCCGGCCCCGGCCCCGGGCCGGCCCGGCCCGGCCCCGGCCCCGGCGTCGGGCCGGGCCGGGCCGGAGTCCGCCGACCCCGACCCTCTGGCCCCGACCCTCTGGCCCCGGTCCCCGGCACCCGGTCAGTGGGCGCGGCCGTTTCTGGCCTGGCGCTGGCCGGGTGGCCGGCTGCCGACCAGGCCGCCCGAACGTTCCCGGGGCCGCAGCCAGTCGCTGAAGTCCTCGCCGGTGACCTGCTGGAGCAGCTCGACGTCCGCGGCGAAGTAGCGGATCAGCCGCTGCCGCTGCTCCCACTCCAGCGGCCGGCGGGCCCGGCCGCTGCGCTGGAGCAGCCGCTCCAGCGGCCCGGACAGGGGTGCGGGGAGGGTGCGGCGCAGGATGGACAGCAGCGCGTGCCGCGCGCCGGGGGCCGGGTGCGCGGTCACGTTCTCCCTGGGGACGCCGTCGAGCAGGCCCTGCCGTACGCCGAGGAAGCCGCAGATGCGGTCCAGGGTCTCGGCCGGCCGGTCCACGATGTCCCGGTAGCGGAAGATCAGCACCTGGTCGCGCGGGAACAGGGTGAACAGGTGGGCGAGCTGCCCGCCGTACCGGCCGAGGCCGGTGTAGTGCCAGAAGTGCGCCCATCCGGCCGCGACCCGGTCCGGCTCGGCCTCGCAGGCGCGGACCAGGTCGCCGATCGGCTCCAGGCCGGCCGACCACAGGTGGGTCCAGTTGGAGTGGGCGCGCTCGACCGGGTCGCGCAGGCTCACGATGAGCCGGACGTGCGGGATCGTCTCGCGGATGCGCCGCTGGGCGTCCAGGTCGTACAGGTAGAAGGGGGTGGACTCGCCGGCGAGCGTGCCGGGGGGAGCGGTGGCGAACAGCGCTTCGTAGTCCGTGCGCCGCCAGACGTGTTCCCGGTAGGTCTCGGCGTCGCCCGGTCCGCCCCGGCCGGGCGGTGGCCCGTCGGTGAGGAAGAACTTCGGCTCCTTGATGGGCGACAGGAACAGGTCGGGGTGCGGGTGCAGCGCGGTGTGCAGCGCCGTCGTCCCCGCTTTGGGCACTCCCGCGATCAGGAAATCAGGCAAGGGCACCGTTTTCCTCCCAGTGACGAGAACCGCTATTGCCTAACTTTCCTACCAACAGTGTCGGAAATTCAAGAGGTCGGAGCCGCTCCGCTCGTCCGATTGCCGTCTCTGTCTTCGACGCCCTCGGCCCGACCGCTAGGTTGATCATGATCCACCACAACGGCCGAACGACCAGCAGGGTGATGCACTTGCGTGAAAATCCACACATCAGCGGAACATCTGCCGTGAGCCGTCGCGCGCTCCTCAGGACCGGGGCGGGGATGGCGGCCGCCGCCGCGGGCGGCGGCCTGGCGCTCTTCGCGGCCGAACCGGCGTACGCGACCGTCCCGGCGTCGCAGCGTTTCGTCTTCGAGGGGGCCGGCGGCGACCCCGTCGTACGGGCCACACTCCACCAGCCCTACTGGGCGATGCAGTCCTTCGCCTTCGACCACGTCCACGGGCACATCTACTTCGTGCAGACCAAGGTCGGCAGCACGAACGGCGACCTCTGGGTGACCAGGACCGACCTGCACGGCAAGGTGCTGGGCGCCATGGCGCTGCACGGGTTCGATCACGGCTCGTCGATGGCGATCCAGCCGGACACCGCCGAATCCCCCTACATCTGGCTCGCGGGCGACTGGAGGAGCCTGTCCGCCGGCACGGCCCCGAACAGCCACACGATCTGCCGCGTCAAGTACAGGGACGGGGGCGCGCTCGGCTACAAGGACGCGGGGGTCCGGAACTTCCCGATCGGCCTCTCCGACTTCCGGGACTGTCCGAGGCCCTCGATCGATCCCTACACCAACCGGTTGCTCGTTCGGTACATGGGGACGACGAGCCCGTGGCGCCTGGCGCTGTTCGACCTTCCCGCCGTCATCGGCAAGGGCATCGGCGACACCACTCCCGTCCTCGCCAAGCGCGCTCTCCCGACCAACGCCGAGCTCGGCCTCTCCGAATCCGACCACTTCCAGGGCGTGACCTCGTACGGCCAGTACGTGTACCTCTCCTACGGCGGCCCGCCCGCCAAGCCCTCGGCCCCTGCCAAGCCCTCCTATCTGGTCCGTCTCGACATGAACAAGGCCGGGGCTTCGGTGGAGGAGGTCTACCGGACGAGGGCGGGCGAGTCCCTGCCCGGTCGTGAGCCTCAGGGAATGGCGATCTGGCGATCGTCGGACGGGCCGCGTCTGGCGTTCGGCTTCTCCAGCAAGATCAGCGGCAGTCCCGACGAGTTCCGGGCGACCGTCTTCTACAAGAGCGACCTCACCGGCTGAGCCGTCCGAACCGCCGCGGCCCCGACAGCCGGCCGCGGCGACCGGCCCGTCCCGCCGTCAGCGGCGGGCGGGCGAGACGGGTGCGGCGGCCTCGTCCCCGGCCGCGTGGTCGCCGGGACGGGCGGGCAGTGCCATGGTGACGGCCGCCGCGGCCAGCGCCGCCCCGCAGCCGACCAGCATCCCGACGCGGAACCCGGCCTCCGACGGCAGCGTGTGCGCGCCCAGCCGGATCGTCATCTGTGACAGGATCACGCCGACGACCGCGGCCGAGACCGTCGTCCCGATCGAGCGCATCAGCGTGTTGAAGCTGTTGGCCGCGGCGGTCTCCGACCGGGGCACCGCGCCCATGATCAGGGCGGGCATCGCCCCGTAGGCCAGGCCGACGCCGAGGCTGCACACGCAGGTGACGACCAGCATGCCCCAGGCCGAGCCCAGCAGGGCCATCGAGGAGCCGTACCCGAGCGCCATGACCAGGCTTCCGGCGATCAGGGTGACCTTGGGGCCGCGGGCGGCCGACAGCCGCGCGCCGAGCGGCGAGACCGCCATCATCATCAGGCCGGAGGGGGCCATCCACAGCCCGGCGGCCAGCATCGACTGGCCCAGCCCGTAGCCGGTGGCCGCCGGGAGCTGGAGGATCTGCATGACGATCAGCGCCTGGGCGTACATCGAGAAGCCGACCACGATCGAGGCCAGGTTGGTCAGCAGCACCTGACGCCGGGCGGTCACCCGCAGGTCCACCAGCGGTTCCCGGACCCGCAGCTCCCACCGGCCCCACACCAGCAGGACCAGCACGGCCGCGCCGAGCAGCCCGAGCGTGGTGCCACCGGCCCAGCCCCAGTCGGCGCCCTTGGACACCCCCAGCAGCAGGCACACCAGCCCCGCGCCCAGGCCGAGCGCGCCCGGCACGTCGAGCCGCCCGGCCGCGCCCTCGCGGGGCAGCGGGGGAGTGGGCGGGACCAGCAGCCGGATCAGCACGGCGATCAGCACGCTCAGCACGGCCGAGCCCCAGAACAGCACCCGCCAGCTCGCGTACTCGGCGACCGCGGCCGAGACCGGCAGGCCCAGCGCCCCGCCGATGCCCATGGACGAGCTCATCAACGCGATCGAGGGGCCGAGCCGGTCGGGCGGCAGCAGGTCGCGCAGCGCGCTGATGCCGAGCGGGATCAGGCCCATGCCCATGCCCTGTAACCCGCGGCCGACGATCATCGGCGTGAGCGACCCGGCCAGCGAGCAGATCACCGACCCCGCGATCAGCGGCGCCGTGCAGACGAGCATCATGCGGCGCTTGCCGTACAGGTCGCCGAGGCGTCCGGTGACCGGCGTGGTGACGGCGCCGGCCAGCAGGGTGGCGGTGATCACCCAGGAGGCGTCGGAGGCGGTGCTGTGCAGCAGCCGCGGCAGCTCGCCGACCAGCGGCACGACCAGGGTCTGCATGAGCGAGGCGACGATGCTGGCCACCGCCATCACGCTGACGATGCCGCCGGGGCGGGCGGTGGATGTGGAGCCCCCCACGTTGTTCTCCCGTCGTCGAAGGATGTGCACGCTACACATCATGTGTTACGTACACAATTCATGTAAGGTGCACATACCTCGCGAAAGGGGGGATTGGGATGGAAAAGCCCACACATCTCATCGAGTTCGAGACGATGCTGCTCGGCCGGCACCGGCACTACGACCGCAGTGCCCACCTCCTGCTCAGGCGGCTGCACAGCTCGGGCCCGATGTCCATCGGGCAGCTCAGCGAGGCCTTCGGCCTGGACGCCTCCACCCTCAACCGGCACACCTCCGCCCTCCTGCGCGCCGGCCTGGTCGAACGCATCCCCGACCCCGAGGGCGGCATCGCCCGCAAGTTCCGGCTCACGCCGGAGGGCGAGCAGAGCCTTGTCGAGGAGCGGGCGAAGAACGTGCGCGGGCTGGAGAAGGTGATGGCCGACTGGTCGCCGGAGGACGTCACCGCCTTCGCCGACTACCTCCGGCGCTTCAACACCGACATCGAACGCCTGGCCGGCCGCCCCTGGCCCCGTTCCTGACCCGGTCGCCCCGCCGGGGCCCGGGACGCGCGAGGGCCCCCGCCGGGACGGGCGGGGGCCCTCAACGCGTGCGTACCGGTGTGCGTGTCGCCTCTCGGCGAAGGGCACAACGCGGCTCCAGCCGAACGGTAGTCCGCGAAGGCGATAGGTGAGGCCCGGGGACACTGGGCACACCGGCCACGATGGATGTAACGGCACCCGCTTCCGGGATGTTCCCGGCAGATCAGGCGAAGTGCATGACGATGGCCAGGCCGACGAGGTGCGTGACCACCACCACGACGAGGAGCGTGACGAACACGAACTTGGCCGGGCCGTGCTCGAAGTGCTTGCCCTCCTTCAACGGAGGCAGCTTGGCCTGGCGCTCGGCGATGCGCTCCTCCAGGGGCTTGCGGTGAAACATGAGGCGTCCCTCTTTCGGCGGCCCGGCCACGGGTACGATTTGTGTGGCATCGATTTGCAGGCTATTAGTTTGTACACAAAGTAAGTTACCAGACGGCATCGGAGGCGGACACGCATGGAGCCTGTGACAGAGGCGACAGACCTGCTGGCGCTCGACCGGCAGGTGTGCTTCGCGCTCAGCATCGCCTCGCGCAGCGTGATCGGACTCTACCGGCCGCTCCTGCAGCCCTTCGGGCTCACCCATCCGCAGTACCTGGTGATGCTGGCGCTCTGGCAGCACGAGCCGCTGTCGGTCAAGGAGCTGGGCGAGCTGCTGCAGCTCGACCCCGGCACGCTGTCCCCGCTGCTCAAGCGGCTGGAGGCGCTGGGCTACGTCCACCGCGAGCGCAACAGCAAGGACGAGCGCGCCCTGGCCGTCACCCTGACGCCCGCCGGCCGGCAGCTCAGGGCCGAGGCGGAGAAGATCCCGCCGGCCATCGTCGCCCGGCTCGGCATGGACCTCGACGAGCTCCAGGACCTGCACGCCGCGCTGATGCGGCTGATCGCCTCCGCCCGCCGCGACGCCTGACCCTCTGCGGCCTCCAGGGCCTTCCGTGCCCGCGACAAGCAACCGTGGTTGACTGTCTGCCGAATAGTCAACTACGGTTGCTCGCGTTCGCCGATCCCCTTCCTGTCGCTGGAGGCAACGTGTCCATGATTCACGCCGATCGTCCGAGGCTGCGGCGGGTGATCGACCGGCTGGTGGCCGACGACCGCGGCCCCGGCATCGTGGTCGAGGTCCGGAACGGCCACGAGCCGCCGTGGTCGAGCGCCGCGGGCGTGGCCGACCTGGAGACCGGCCGCCCCCGCAGGCCCGGGGAGCACTTCCGCATCGGCAGCTTCACCAAGGCGTTCGTCGGGACGGTCGTGCTCGGCCTGGCGGCCGACGGCGAACTGGACCTGGACGCCCCGGTGACCACCTGGCTGCCCGGCGTCGTCGAGCAGTACTTCCCCGACGCCGACGCCGGCCGCATCACCCCGCGGCTGCTGCTCAACCACACCAGCGGCCTGCCGGACGCGATCCCCGGCCAGGAGACCCCGCCCGCGGAGGAGCCCGGCGGGCGGTTCGTCTACTCCAAGGTCAACTACAACCTCGCCGGGATGATCGTCGAGGCGGTGTCCGGTTCGACGCTCGCCGCGGAGATCGACCGCCGCGTCGCCGGCCCGCTGGGGCTGACCGGGACGTACCTGCCCGGAGCCGGCGAGGGGCTGCGCGACCCGCACGCCCGCCACTACTCCGGCCAGGACGAGACGGGCCAGGACGTCGGCCGCCACGACGTGACCGACGCCGACCTGTCCTGGGCCTGGGCCGCCGGCGGCATGGTCTCGACCACGGCCGACCTGCACCGCTTCCTGTCCGCCCTGCTGGGCGGGCACCTCCTCCCGCCGGCGCAGCAGGAGGAGATGTTCACCACCGTGTCCACCGAAGGCGCCGGCTGGGTGCCCGACGCGCGCTACGGGCTCGGCGTCTACTCCCAGCGCTTTCCGTCCGGGGTCACGCTCTGGGGCGGCGGCGGGTTCATCCAGGGGTCGATGACGTACGCGATGGGCGACCGCCGGGGCACGCACACGCTGACCGCCAACGTGAACGGCGACTGGGGCGACTTCCTGGGGACCTGCGCCGACCTGTTCCAGGCCGAGTTCCATTGACCGGCCGGCGCGGCCCCGCCGGGGAACCGGCTCAGACGAGCCCCGGGACGGTCACCGAGGCGGTCCGGACCTCGCCCGTGCGGCCGGCGAACATCTCCGCCATCCGCTCGACGCCCGGGAACACCGCGACCGTCATGAACAGCGTCCGGCCGTCCGGGCCGCCGAGGGCGCCGGCGAAGCAGGCCCGGTCGAGGTCGATCCGGTCGGTCACCTCGCCGCCCTCGCGCACCCGTACGCAGGCGGCCCCGTCCTCGTCGTCCACCTGGGTCCAGATCGCGCCCTCGGCGTCCACGCAGATGCCGTCGCCGCCGACGGGGGCCCACACCCGGCGGCCGGACAGGCCGCCGTCCGCGCCGATGTCGAACGCCGTCAGCCGCCGCGTCCAGGACTCGGCGACGACCAGCGTGGAACCGTCCGGGGTCACCGCCATCCCGTTGGGGAAGTGCAGGTCCTCGGCGACCACCCGGGTCTCGCCGTCCGGGCCGACCAGGGCGATCACGCCGGGCGCGAAGTCCTCCCGGCCGAAGGCGAAGCCGACGCAGTTCACGTAGACGCGGCCGCGGCCGTCCACGACGACCTCGTTCGGCCCGGCCGGCAGCTTGCCCAGGTCGGCGTGGACGGCCGTCGTCCCGTCGAGGTCCAGGCGCAGCAGCTCGCGCTCGCCGGTCACCAGCAGGCGGCCGTCGGGCAGCCAGGCGAGGCAGAAACCGGCAGGTTTCGGGCCGCGGGCGATCACCTCGCGGTCGCCGTCCGGGGTGACGGCGAGGATCTCCTGCTCTCCCCAGTGGGAGAACCACAGCCTGCCCTCGTGCCAGCGCGGCGACTCGGCCACGCACAGTCCGGTCACCAGTGTCTTCGTCTCGATCATGTCGTCATGCCTCCTTTGCCCCCTACACGAACGGCGGGGGGCCGGATCGACATCACCGGGTCACAGAAGTTCGCGGGCGCGCTCGGCCAGCGCGGCGCGGTCGACGCCCGCCAGGGCCAGCGCCCGCGGCACCGTGCCCACCTCGGCCTGAAGGACGCCGAGCAGTACGTGAATCGGCCGCAGGTCCTTCTTGCGATGCGTGGAGGCCAGCCGCTCAAGCGCCAGCTTGACGGACGCCCCCACCTGCGGACGGCGTTCGGGATCGGGCGTCGAACGCAGGTCGAAGGCGGCCGCCGACACCCCCGCCGCCGCGAGGCTGTGCTCGAACTCCCGGCGCAGCGCCGCCCGCACCCCCGCCTGGTCGAGCCCGGCGGCGGCCAGGATCGCCCGCGCCCCGGTGTCCTCCGGCGCCGCCATGGCCAGCAGCAGGTGGTGGGCCTCGATCGTGGCCGAGCTCTCCGCCCGCGCCTCGGCCTGCCCCCGCATCAGCACCTCGTGCAGGTAGGTGTCGAACGCGCCGCTCACGCCCGCCTCCTCAGCTCGACCCCGGCCGCGATGAGCCGCTTGGCGTGCTTCTTGTGGACCGCCTGGCGGGTGATGCCCAGCGCCTCGGCCACCTGCGGCCAGCTCCAGCCCGCCCGCATCGCCTGCTCGACGGCGGCGTCCTCCAGCTGGTCGGCCAGGCGGCGCAGCGCGACCACGGCCGCGAGCGCGTCCGCGGGCTCCTTGACTGACATTCCAGCCACCCTAGGCGTCCGTCGCGGGATCAGGCAATCCAGGTTGCCTAAAGGGGGCGAGGCGTCATGCGGGATCCACCGGGTAGGGCCAGGGGTGTCATGAGCACGATCGAGAACGTGGGGGCCGCCGCCTACCGCGTCCCCACCGACCGGCCCGAGGCCGACGGGACGCTGGCCTGGCGGTCCACCACCATGGTCGTCGTCACCCTGACGGCGGCGGGCCTCACCGGCACCGGCTGGACGTACGCCCCCGCCGCCGCGGTCGCGGTCGTCACCGAGATCCTGGCCGGCGTCCTGGCCGGCGCGGACGCCGCCGACATCCCCGCCCTGCACGGCGAGATGGTCCGGCAGGTGCGCAACGCGGGCCGTCCCGGCGTCGCCGGCTACGCCGTCTCGGCCGCCGACGTGGCGCTGTGGGACCTCAAGGCGCGGCTGCTCGGCCTGCCGCTGACCCGCCTGTTCGGCGCCGCCGGGCCCGAGGTCCCCCTGTACGGCTCGGGCGGCTTCACCACCTACGACGACGAGGCCACCACGGCCCAGCTCGCGCACTGGGTCCACGAGCAGGGCATCGGCCGCGTCAAGATCAAGATCGGCGAGTCGTCCGGCACCCGCCCCGACCGCGACCTGCACCGCGTGGCCCTGGCCCGCCGCGTCATCGGCGACCGGGCCGAGCTGTACGTCGACGCCAACGGCGGCTACACCGCCAAACAGGCGATCCGCCTGGCCGGCCGCATGCGCGAGCACGACGTGACCTGGTTCGAGGAGCCCGTCTCCTCCGACGACCTGCCGGGCCTGCGCCTCGTACGCGAGCGGGCCGTCCCCGACGTCACCGCCGGCGAGTACGGCTGCGACCCCGCCTACTTCACCCGCATGTGCCAGGCCCAGGCCGTCGACTGCCTGCAGATCGACGCCACCCGCTGCGGCGGCTACACCGGCTGGTTCGCCGCCGCCGCGATCGCCGCCGGCCACAACCTCCAGGTGTCCGCCCACTGCGCGCCCAACCTGCACCTCCCGGCCGCCGCGAGCACCGCCAACCTGCGCCACGTCGAATGGTTCCACGACCACCAGCGCATCGAGTCCGAGCTGTTCGACGGCGCCGCCGACCCCTCCGGCGGCCTGGCCCGCCCCCGGCCCGACGCCCCCGGCCACGGCCTCGAACTGCGCGCCGCCGCCGCCGAACCCCACCGCGTGGCCTGACGGAAGGAGCGGGCGCCGATGCGGATCGAGGACTACGCCCTGATCGGCGACATGCACACCGCCGCGCTCGTCGGCCGCGACGGCTCGATCGACTGGCTGTGCCTGCCCCGCTTCGACTCGCCCGCCTGCTTCGCCGCGCTGCTCGACGGCCCGCGCGCCGGACGCTGGCTGCTGGCCCCCGCCGGCGGCGGCCGGGCCACCTCGCGCGGCTACCGCCAGGGCACCCTCATCCTGGAGACCACCTGGGACGGCCCCGACGGCAGCGTCCGGGTGGTGGACTTCATGCCGCCCCGGGGCGAGGCCCCCGACGTCGTGCGGATCGTCGAGGGTGTGCGCGGCAGCGTCGAGATGACCATGGAACTGGTGCTGCGCTTCGACTACGGCAACGACATCCCCTGGCTGCGGTACGAGCCCGGCGTCCTGGCCGCGGTCGCCGGCGGCGACGCCACCTGGCTGCGCACCCCCGTCGAGCTGTGCCCGGACGACGACGAGCACCGCACCACCGCCTCGTTCACCGTCGGGGAGGGGCAGCGGGTGCCGTTCGCGCTGACCTGGCAGCAGTCGTGGCTGCCGCGCCCCGAGCCGGTCGACCCGCCCGAGGCCCTGGCCGACACCGAGCGGCTGTGGCGTGAGTGGGCCCGCCGCTGCGGCTACCGCGGCGACTACGACGAGGCCGTCCGCACGAGCCTGCTCACCCTCAAGGCCCTCACCTACGCCCCCACCGGCGGGCTCGTCGCCGCCGCCACCACCTCGCTGCCCGAACAACTGGGCGGCCCGCGCAACTGGGACTACCGCTACTGCTGGTTGCGCGACGCCAGCTTCACCCTCCAGGCCATGATGACCGCGGGCTACGACGCCGAGGCGCGCGCCTGGCGCGAATGGCTGCTGCGGGCCGTGGCCGGGCACCCCGCCGACCTGCAGATCATGTACACCGTCGAGGGCGGCAGGCGCATCCCCGAGTGGACCGCGGACTGGCTGTCGGGCTACGAGGGGTCCGAGCCCGTACGCGTCGGCAACGCCGCCTCCGGCCAGCTCCAGCTCGACGTCTACGGCGAGACCCTCGACTGCCTGCACCTGGCCCGCCGGTCCGGCCTGGCGATCGACGACCAGGCCTGGGACCTCCAGACCACCCTGATGAACTACCTCGAAGGCATCTGGGACCAGCCCGACAACGGGCTGTGGGAGACCCGGGGGCCGCGCCGCCAGTTCGTGCACTCCAAGGTGCTGGCCTGGGTCGCGGCCGACCGCATGATCCAGGCCGTCGAGGCGTTCGGCCGCGACGGCCCCGCCGGGCGCTGGCGCGACCTGCGCGAACGCATCCACCACGACGTCTGCGCCCACGGCTACGACGCCGAACGCAACACCTTCACCCAGTACTACGGCTCGACCGCCCTGGACGCCGCCCTGCTCCTCATCCCGCGCCTCGGCTTCCTGCCCCCGGACGACCCGCGCGTCGTCGGCACCGTGGACGCGGTCGCCCGAGACCTCGTGCACGACGGGCTGGTCCTGCGCTACCGGTCCGCGGCCGGGGACGTCGACGGCCTGCCCGGCGGCGAGGGCACCTTCCTGGCCTGCTCGTTCTGGCTGGCCGACGCCCTGGCCGCGACCGGCCGCCGGCGCCACGCCGTCGAGCTGTTCGAACGGCTGCTCAGCCTGCGCAACGACGTCGGCCTGCTGTCGGAGGAGTACGACACCGTCAACGACCGGCAGGTCGGCAACTTCCCGCAGGCCTTCAGCCACGTGTCGGTGATCAACACCGCGACGGTGCTGTCGGGCCGGTTCAGGCCTGGGCGCCCTCGGCATCAAGCCGGGTGAACGTGGCGCCCTGAAGGACGGCGCGGGCGCCGAGCACGTGCCCGTCGCACATCCTGGTCACCGTCCCGGCCTGGTCGGTCACCTTCCACCGGACCAGCTCCTGGCAGGGCCTGCCGAGCCGGTCCTGCGGCCAGGTGCGGTGGCAGACGCGGCACTCGGTGATGTTCGCCCGGTAGGACAGGGTGTTGCCGTGTTCGGGGCAGACGCCCCACGGCATGCCGCAGACCTGCTCGCGCTGGGCACGGAGCCTGGCCAGGTCGCCCGCCGACCGTTGCAGGTCCTCCCCGCCCCGGTCCAGCCAGTCGGCGGCGTGCCGCGCCGCCCTGAGCTGGTCCCCCTCGGGAGATCCGGCGGGCTCGGCGTCACACAGGGAGCGGACCTCGGCGGCGAGGTCCTGGGCGCGGCGCGCGAGGTCGCGCAGCTGGGCGGGGGTGACAGTCATGAGGGCTCTCATCTCGTCAGGGCCGGGCGGCAACGGTTACACGCACGGGGACGGCCGCTCGCGCCGCTCCCGTCCTCCAGTCTCGTCAGCCTTCCGCCCGCGTGGCGCGGTCGCGGCCCACGAGTTCGCGCCTCCGGGGACGGACCGTCCTCTCCGTCCGTCGCCCGCGGGGGCTAGGACTCCGGGACGCCGCTGTAGGCGGGGCCGAAGAACACCAGCGTCACCAGGTCCTCGGTGACGTCGTGGAAGCGGTGCTCCTCGCGGGCCGGGACGAACAGCGTGGTGCCGGGGCCGACCTCGACCGTGACGCCGCCCGAGGTGAAGGAGGCGCGCCCGCCGGTGACGACGTAGATCTCGTCCTCGGCGTGCGGCGACTGGCCGTCGGTCGCGCCGGCCGGGATGGAGTAGGTGCCGAAGCTGAGCGCGGGCACGCTCAGGTGTTCGGCGAAGTGGGCGGAACCGTCCGGGGCGGGCGCGAACCGGCCGCTGTCGATGATCTCCATGGCCCGTGATCCTCTCATGTCGCCGCGTGCCCGGACTCGCGCGGGGGAGTGCTTGCGGCTCGTCCTAAATGTGAGTAAATGTCACGTCATGTGGGGTGGCTGGGGTGACCGGATGTCCGCGGCTGTCAGGCGTGAGGTGTCGTACGTCCGGGGGCAGGCCGCCGGGCTGGCCAAGCCCGGGTCGTACCAGCGGCTGCAGGCGCTCCAGATCGCCAAGGCGACGCTGGCGGCGGTGCTGGCCTGGCTGACGGCCAGCAGGCTGCTGGCGCTCGGCGCCACCTGGATCGCCCCGGCCACCGCGGTGATCATGGTCCACGCCACCGTGTACCGCACCCTCACCAACGGCCTGCGCCGCGTGGCCGCGGTCGGCGCCAGGGTCATCCTGGCCGGCGGCATCGGGCACCTGCTCGGCCTGGGCGTGCTCAGCCTGGTCCTGGTCGTGCCGCCCGCCCTGGTCGCCGCCCGCTGGCACCGCATGGGCAACCACGGCTCGGACGTCGCCACCACGGCCGTGCTGCTGCTCTCCTTCGCCGCCGCCTCCCAGGAGCGCTACCTGCTGGCGTACGTGCTGGCCACGGCCATCGGGGCGCTGAGCGGGGCGTTGGTCAACAGTGTGTTGTGGCCGCCGCTGTACCGCGACCGGCCCGGCGCCGCCGTCCGCCGCCTGGCCCGCGAGACGGCCGCCCTGCTGACCTCCGTCGCCGAGGGGTTACGGGACGAATGGAACCTCTCGGCGCTGCCCGACTGGGAACGCCAGGCCGTCCGGCTGGACGAGCGCCTGGCCGACGCGGCCGCCGCCGTGGCCGACGGCGCCGAGAGCCGCCGCTACAACCTGCGCCACAGCCTTCATCCGGCCGCCGCCGCGCAGGACCACGACCAGGTCCTGCGCCGGTTGACCACGCTGGCCGCGCACGCGCACACGATCGTGCACGCGCTGTCCCACCTCGAACACCACGACGGGCCCTCGACCGACGTCAGCCCCGACTACGCCCGCGACTACGCCGACCTGCTCGATCTGCTGGGCGACGCCCTGACCGCCACCGTACGCCGGGACCCGGACCCGTCCAGGGCGCGCACCCTGCTCGGCCGGGCGGAGGCGCAGGCGGGCCGCATCCACGAGCAGATGACGACGGAGATCCAGAAGGGCGAGGTCGTCCATCCGGCGGGCTGGGCCCTGAGCGGCAGCCTGCTCACCGACGCCGAACGCATCCTGGCGATCCTGACCTCCGTCCTGGCGGACACCCCCGGCAAGCCTCCTGCCACACCCCCACCCAACCCCTGACCACCGCCGTCCTCCGGGAATCGGTTTGCCTCGCGCGTCCGTCGCCGGGCACACTCGGGAGCCATGCTCATCAGGTCGTTCCCCGAGCCGGACATCCCCCTGGAGCTGCTGGCCCAGGTGCGCGACCTGCAACGCGAAGCCTGGCCCGGCCACTCCTTCCCCGCGCCCGACGGCGGGGGCCCCTCCCACGACCCGGCCCTCGCCCCCCGGTCCATGATCCTTCTCGACGGGGACACGGTCGTGGCCGCCCTGGACATCCTGTCCAAACCCCTCACCCACGCCGGCCACCGGTTCCGCGCCGCCGGTCTGAGCACCGTGGTGACCAGGAAGGCGGCCCGCGGCCGGGGACACGGCCGCCACCTGGTGACCGCCGCGCACGAGGCCATCGCCGACGCGGGCTTCGACCTGGCCCTGTTCACCTGCGACCGCCCGCTCCAGGGCTTCTACGAGAGCGCCGGCTGGTCGATGATCCCCGGCGCGGTCCTGGTCGGCGGCACCCCGCAGGCGCCGTTCCCCAGCGACCAGCCCGGGTTCGACAAGGTCACCATGGGCGACTTCCTCTCGTCCGAGGGGCGGGCGCGCCGGCTGTCGTTCCACCACGCGCGCATCGGCCTCCACCCGGGAGAGATCGACCGGCTCTGGTGAGCCTTCCTCACGCGCCCTGACGCCGCCGGACCAGCGGCAGGAAGACCTGGTCCACGATCTCCACGAGCACGTCGTCCGGCGCGCTGGGCGCTCCCCGCACCACGAACTCGTTGCGCAGCAGCACGATGGCCACCGTGGCGACCCGCGGGCGCAGCGCCTCGGGGGCGGCCTCGCCGCGGGCCACCGCCCGTTCGAGGACGGCCAGCCAGGGCGCGGCCACCGCGTCGTCCGACTGCTCCTGAAGCTGGGCCAGGAGCTCGGCGGCGCCGCCGGCGGCGGCGATCAGGTCGCGCAGGATCGCGCCGAGGGGCGAGCTCCAGTAGCGGTTGGCCCGGCGCAGCAGCTCCAGGACGTCGCCGCGCAGCTCCCCGGTGTCGGGCGGCGAGACCGTCGTGGCCAGCCGTTTGTAGGCGGCGACGCCGAGGGCCAGGCGGTTGGGCCAGCGGCGGTAGATGGCGTTCTTGTTGGTGCCGGCGCGGGCGGCGACCTTGTCCATGGTCAGCCCGGCGTACCCGGACGCGGTCAGCTCGTCGGCCGCCGCGCCGAGGATCGCCTCCTCCAGTGCGGCGCCGCGCCGCCGCGTCCGCCCGCTCGCCTCGGTCATCGCCCGCCCTCCTCGGCCTGAGGGTACTGACCGTACCGCAAATCGGTTAAGGTACGTTCAGTACCGTAAATGGAGAGGACGCGATCATGCGAGCCAAAGGCATCAGCTACGACACCGGCTTCGTCGTCAACGGATCGATCGGCCACCCCGGGTTCGACCCCGACGTGGTGGCGCGCGAGATGCGCGTCATCCGGGACGACCTGCACTGCACGGCCGTCCGCGTCATGGGCGGTGACCCCGAACGCCTGGAGATCGCCGCCGGCCATGCCGCCGACCTCGGCCTGGAGGTCTGGTTCTCGCCCTACCCGCTGGAGCTGACCGAGGAGGAGATGCTGGCGCTGTTCGCCGACTGCGCCGAACGTGCGGAACGGATCAGGCGGCGCGGCGCCGAGGTCGTCTTCGTCACCGGGGCCGAGCTGTGCCTGATGAACAAGGACTTCCTGCCCGGCGACGACATCGACGAACGGGTCGCCCTGCTGAGCCGTCCGGAACGGGTGCGCGAGCTGGTCGGCGGGGTCGGCGCGCGGGTCAACGACTTCCTCGGCCGGGCCGTGGCCGTGGTGCGCGAGCGGTTCGGCGGCCGGGTGACCTACGCCTCCGTGCCGCTCGAAGCCGTCGACTGGACGCCCTTCGACCTCGTCTCCGTGGACCTCTACCGGTCGGCCGAGATTGCCGGCGTGTTCGAGCAGGGCGTGCGCACCCTCGTCGCGCAGGGCAGGCCGGTCGCGATCACCGAGTTCGGCTCGGCGACGTACCGGGGCGCGGGTGACCGGGGCGCGCTCGGCCTGGAGGTCGTCGAGTACGAGAAGGGCACCCGCGCACCCCTCCGGCTGACCGGCGAACACGTCCGGGACGAGGACGGCCAGGCCGCGTACGTGCGCGAGCTCCTGGAGATCTTCGACGCCGCCGGCGTGGACGGCGCCTTCGTGTTCACCTTCGCGCTGCGCGACCACCCGCACCGCCCCGACGGCGACCCGCGTGACGACCTGGACCTGGCCTCCTACGGCATCGTCAAGGTGTACGAGGACCGCCTCGGGACCGCCTACCCCGGCCTGCCCTGGGACCCCAAGGCCGTCTTCGCCGCCGTCGCGGGCCACTACGGCGAACACTGACCTCACCTTCCGGTTCGATCACCCCGTGGAAAGGCTTGGCGGATGCACCACCCATCGATCCTGAGGACGGCGACGTGACCCTCCCGACCGCGATCCTCGGCCGCACCGGCCTGCGCGTGAGCCGCCTCGGCTACGGAGCCATGGAACTGCGCGGCCCCGGCGCCTGGGGCCCGCAGGTGACCGACGACGCCGCCCGTACCATGCTGAACGAGGCCCTCGACTCCGGGGTCGACCTCATCGACACCTCACCCGACTACGGCGACGCCGAGGAGCACATCGGCCGCTGGATCGCGCATCGCCGCGACGAGTTCGTCCTGGCGAGCAAGTGCGGTTGCCCGCCTCCGGGCGGCGACCCGGCGCACGTCTACACGAGGGCGAACGTCCGCGCGGGGGTCGAGCGGAGCCTGCGCCGGATGCGCACCGACCGTCTCGACATCCTGATGGTGCACCTCAGCCCGAGCGTCGCCGTGATGGAGGCCGAGGACACCGTCGCCGAGATGCGGGCGCTCCGGGACGAGGGCAAGATCCGCTTCACCGGCATGTCGGGGGAGTTGCCCCACCTTCCCGACCACATCGCGACGGGGGCGTTCGACGTGTTCCTGCTGCCGTACTCGGCACTCGACCGTTCCCACGAGCGGCTGGTCGGGGCCGCCGCGGCGACCGGGGCCGGGACGGTGGCCCGCGGCTCGGTGGCCCGCTCGCTCGCGCCGCCGCCCGAGGCCGTGCCCGAGCCGGTGCGCCGGCCGTTGGCCGAGCGCCACGCCCGGCTCGCCGCCGCCCGCCTGGACGAACTGGCGGACGGCGCGCCGGTGACCGAGATCCTGCTCCGGTTCATCCTCGGGCATCCGGACCTGCACTCGGTGATCGTCGGCTCGGCCCGCCCGGAACACCTGCGGGCCAACATCACCGCCGCCCGCAAGGGCCCCCTCCCTCCGGACGTGCACGCCGCCGTACTCGACCGCCTCGGCCCGGAGTAGGGGGCGTTCGGACGGTGACGAGCCGGCCGCCTGCCTGCCGGCTCCTCACCCGGGCATGTCCTGGCCGGGGCGGCGAGGTCAGCCGCGCTTGGCGGACGGCCAGCCGTGGCCCCAGCCCCCCTGGACCATGGTCTGGAACGCCCAGCCTTCCTCGGTGCGCACCAGCAGGTCGGCGTAGTGCATGTGGTGCTCCTGACCCTCGATCGTCATCGTCGCCTCGGTCTCCACGACGACCAGGTTGGGGCTGAGGAAGCGCGGGGTGCGCGTCGAGCGCAGGCCGAGCCCGGCGGTGCCGCCCCCCATCGACTCCTTCATCGCCTCGACGTACTCGTCCCGGGTCCATTGGCGGACGCTGGCGTGGCCGTCCGGCACGTCAGTGGCCACGTTCATGGGGAAGACCGCCAGGTCGGCCAACTTCTCGATCTCGCCCTGCTCGGCGCGTGCGTCGTAGTCGGCGAACCAGTTATCGACGCTCTTCAGTTCCTCGGCGCTCGGCTGGTGCATGCTGCCCCTCCACTCGTATCGTACGACGTACCGTACACCATACGGGATCGTGGTGCGCACGCCACCCGATCGGCAGTTCGTCAAGGATGCCTGGGTGCCGGGCCGAATCGTGTCGGCCCGGCACCTTCACACTGCTGTTCCGCCTAGCCCTGGGGCTCTTCCGCCGGGCAGCGGTTGCCCTTGACGGGTACGGTCGGCGAGATCAGGTAGTTGTCCATGGCGACCGTGGTGCACTCGGTCATGCCATAGACGCCGTGGCCCCAGCCCTCGTAGGTGAGCAGGGTGGCCTTGGAGCCGAGCTGCCGGGCCACGTTGGCCGACCACTCGTACGGCGTCTCCGGGTCGTGCCTGGTGTTGGCCACCAGCAGCTGCGTGGTGCCCCGGTACCGCAGCGGGTGCTGGGGGTTGTTGACCGGGTGGCCCTGGCAGATCGGCATGTCGCCCATCGGCATCGGGTTGTACCGCATGTCCGGGGCGACCGCGTTGGAGGCGCGCATCACCTCGGCGTACTGGTCGTAGCCCCGCAGGGACAGGTTCCAGTCCTGGCACAGGATCGCTGTGGGCAGCTCGGCGTACTGGCCGTTCACGGGCCAGTTGCCGGGAGGGCCGGGCATGTCGTCCGGCACCGGACCGCCGTCCAGCGCGCGCAGCACCGCGGCCTCCTGCCGCCAGGAGGGCGCCTCGTTGAGCACGACGCCCAGCCACATCAGGTTGTGCGCGCTCACCGGACGGCCGTCGCCCGGCCACAGCAGCTCGCCCCGGTCCGCCTTCTCCAGCAGGCCCTTCCACAGCGCCCGGATGTCGCGACCGTTCAGGACGCACTCGCTGTCGCGTTCGCACCAGGCGATGAACTCCTGGAAGCTGTCCTGGACGGCGGCCGCCTCGGTGACCTGGAACGCCTTGACGTCCAGGCTGTGGTCCATGTTGCTGTCCAGCACCATGGCGCGGATGCGGCCGGGGAACAGCTCGGCGTACATCTGCTGGGCGAGCGTGCCGTAGGAGACGCCGTAGGAGGTCAGCTTGTCGTCGCCGAGCGCGGCACGGATGGCGTCCATGTCGCGGGCCACGTTGGCCGAGTCGAGGCGGTCGTACAGCGGGCCGGTGAGCTTGCGGCAGTCGGCGCGAAGCCTCGCGTCGTAGGCGACCCACTTGAGGTAGTCGGCCTGGCTGGTCATGACCGGGTTCGGCATCTGGTTGTACACCGAGGCCGAGCAGGTCACCGAGCCGCTGCGGGCGACGCCGCGGGGGTCGTAGCCGACGATGTCGAACCGTCGCTGGATCTCCTGGCTGAAGCCGGAGGGGCGAAGGATGTCGTTCACGCCGGAGTTGCCGGGCCCGCCGGGGTTGCTCAGCAGGGAACCGATCCGGGCGGCCGGGTCGGTGGCCTTGCGGCGGGCCAGGGCCAGGTCGACGGTGGGGCCGTCGGGCCTGGACCAGTCGATGGGCACGGCCAGCGTGCCGCACTCGACGGTTGGTTCCTCCTCGCACGGCCCCCAGGTGATGCCGCGCTTGCCGACGGCATCCGTGACGTCCTGCCCGGTCACCACCGCGCCGGCCGTCCCCGCCATCGGGACGGTTAACAGCGTCGTCACCATCATGAGGGCGGCGGCGAGCAGGGGAGTTCTTCTCAGCACATTGCTCCTATCGTCGATCGGCACGTTGATCGGCAGGGCTGCTCGCACGGCACACGATCGGGTCCTGGGCTCGCCGTACCGGACGGCCGCGCGGGGACAGGATCAGACCCCCGTCGAAGGTCCCCGGACCGTGAAGCACCCCTTCACGCCTCAGCGGCCCATGGCGGGGCCGCCGTCGCGCCTTTCCTTGATCATCAGTACGGAATCTAACAGGCGAAGGCCGCGCCGGTGGACATTACGCCAGAACTTGGACAAATGTGAGTGCCGCCATAGTGGCCGGGCTCCGGGCGAACCCCGTACGCCCTACCTTTCACGTCGGCCTCGACGGCCGTGGCCAGACGCGTTTTCGACGCCGTCGAGCCGCCCGCGATCACACGCCGAGGTGGACGTAGGGCGCCCAGAACAGCGGGCTGCCGAAACGGGGTGTCCCGCGCAGCCGGGTGACGGCCCGGTGCAGCGCCACCGCGGGATCGGCCGCGCCCGCGGCGAGGACGGCGTACACGTCCGCGGCCACCTCGGCGGCCGAGGCGTCGTACATCGACCAGAGGGTGCCGATCACGTTGCGGTAGCCGGCGAGCTGGAACGCCGCCGCCAGGTGGATGGCCTCGTCGGTGAGCGCGGTGTCGCCCTGAGCGGTCTCGCAGGCCGACAGGAAGGCGAGGTCGCCGCCGTCCACGCCGACGCTGGTCAGGTCGAGCACGGTCAGGTCGGCGTCGTGCAGCACGAGGCGGCTGGCGGACGGTTCGGCGTCGTCCTGGTCGCCGTGGCAGGCGAAGTGGACCCACGGGTAGGCCGGGATGGCGTCCAGGACGGCGCGGCGGGTGGCGGCCGGACCCTCGAACACGACGGCCCGCGGTCCCAGGGCGTCGCGGACGGCACGCACCTCCGCGGGGACCTGCGGCAGGTCCGCGTACCCCCCGCCGGGGCGCGCGGTCGCGGCCAGCGCGGCCACCAGCACCGGCGCGGACGGCGGCGCGGCCGGTGTGGACCTGGCCCGCAGCAGGGCCTGGAGGGTGGGCGTGTAGGAGGACACGACGTGGTCGCCCACCCAGGGCCCGCCGTCACGGTGGCGTCCGGCGGCGTGCAGCGGCAGGGCCGCCAGCGGGCCGGTCGGGCACCACCACAGCCTGGGCGGGTCGCCGCCCGGGGCCGCGAGCAGGCCGAGCTCGTGGAGCACCGGGCGGGTGACGGCCTCCCACAGCCATTCGAGGGTGGCCAGCACGGTCTGGTTCGCGGAGATGCGCGCCGCCCTGCCGCCGTGCGCCGCGCCGAGCGTGCGGCGCAACCCCTCGGCCCGCCCGGCGGCCTCCTGGTGGCTCAGCCGCGGCAGCGGCAGCACGCGCAGCCCGCCGGAGGTGAGGAGCAACGCGTCGCAGCGCCGCCGGTCCACGTTGACCATGACGACCGGCCCGCGGTCGGCCGCCGCGCTCAGGGCCGCGAAGTCGGGGGGCCGCAGGAACGACGCGAAACCGGGCAACTGCCTGATCTGATCGCACAGCTCGGCGAAACGGGCCGTGGCCTCGCGCCGCAGGTCGGCCTCGGCCCGCCGGGCGGGACGTCCGGCCGAGCCCAGCTCATCCGGCTGGAGCGGCTCGCCGGCCGGCGGCCTGTCCAGGACGGCGCTCACCTCGTCGAACTCGGCGGCCGGCCCGGGATGGCGGGCACGCAGCTCGCTGCGGTCGCTCCTGGTCTGCAGGAGCTGGGCCCACAACACGCTGCGGCCCTGTTCGAGCAGCTGGACGGCGGACCTCGGCGAGCCGGCCACCAGCGCGGCGGCGGCCGCCTCCGTGGCGAGCCCGGTCGCCTGCCTGAGCTGGTTCTCCTGGGAGCCGCGGTCGAGGCCGCGCCAGGCAGCGAGCGGCAGCAGCTCCTGCACGCACACCCGGTACTGCTCCAGCGCCTCGGCCGGGCGGTCGTGGTGCAGGTTGTAGCCGGCGTAGATGCGGGTGTTCGCCAGCCGGGACAGGACGTCGCCCGAGGTGACGCCGGCCGAGAGCCTGAGGGCGGCCATGGCGCGGTCGCGGTCGCGACGGCGGTGGCGGCGTTCGTACCTGATGTTCACGGCCAGGCCGAGCTGGGCGGCGCGGGCGGCCAGGAGGGGGTCGTCGGGTGCGGTGGCGGCCACGGACAGCTCAAGGTGGCGGATCGCGGCGCGCAGGTCGCGCATCCGGTCCGTACGCCAGAAGCGCAGCAGGCTGCCGTGGCCCACCACGTGCTGCTGGCTGGCCCACGACGGGTCGTCCTCAGGCGTGGCGGCGAGCCCCTCGCGCCCCAGGCGGACGATCTCCTCCAGGTCGCCGGGGTTGTCGTCGTCGTAGCGGCTGACGTACAGCAGCGACAGGCCCTTCGTGAGGACGGGCCGGTAGGAGTGGCCCGGCGGGAGCGCCTCCAGGGCCTCGCGGCCGGCCTCGATCGCGGCGTCGAGGTCGCCGGGCCGCCCGCGCGCGTCGGCGCGGCGGCGCAGCACGCCCGCCTTGTGGTAGAGCATCGGCGCCCGATGCCGGTGGTCGCCGGTGGGAGCGGCCAGGGCCTGCTCGATCGTCTCGACCGCCTCGTCGAGGTCCTCCAGGTCGCCGCGATGGTCGGCGCGCTTCCACAGGCCGCCGCTGAGCGCGTGGAGCGCGGGCCCTCGCAGCGGGGAGTGCGGCGGCAGCGCGCCCAGCGCGGAGCGGGCGACGTCGACGCACCGGTCGAGGTCGCCGACGTCGCCGCTCATCGTGTAGCGCTGCGACAGCGCGACGGCGAGCTGCACCTGGCAGGCCGGCCGTTGCGGATGGCCTTCGGGGAGGTCGGCGAGCGCCGCGGTGACGGTCGTGACGGCGGCCTCGACGTCGGCCCGCCCGCCGGTGCGCTGGCCGCGCAGCCGCAGCGCCTCGGCCAGGCCGAGCACGGCGTTCACCCGCACGGCTCCGTGCACCGGCAGCCGCAGTGTCTCCTGCCCTGCCGCGATCGCCTCGTCCAGGGCGGCCGGGGACCCGGTCCACTCGGCGTGCGCCGCCAGGGCGTGCGACAGCCCGCTCAGGACGAAGGCCCGGTTCGGGTGGCCGTCCGGCAACTCCGGCAGGGCGCGCCGGAAGGCGGTGATCGCCTCGCCGACCGCGCGGGTGTCGCCGGTCAGCCGGAAGCGCTGGGACAGGGCCTGGCCGAGCGCGAAGTACGCGGTGAAGCGCTGCTCGCCGGGCAGGGCCGCGCGCCCGGCCCGGCGGGCCAGGTCGAGGGCGGCATCGACGCCGGCATCGAGACCGGCACCGACGCCGGGCCCGCCCGACTGCGCGGCGCGCTCCTGCAGGACCAGGCTGAGCTCCGACTCGAACAGGGCGCGGTGGGGGTGGTTCGCGGGCATGGTGGCGAGCGCCGCCCGGTAGGCGTCGGCGGCCGTGTCCAGGTGGGCCGGGTCGCCGTCCCGCCGGTGGAGGCGGGTGAAGGCCATGCCGCGGACGTGCTCGACGAGCCTGCGGTCGGAGTGGCCGGGCGGGATGAGCCGGCCGGCGTCGGCGACGTGCGCCAGGGCCTCGTCGAGGACGGCCGGTTCGCCGGTCACGTCGTGGAGGGCGCACCGGGTGAGGGCGAGCTGCACGTGCACGTGGCCGGTGATCGGGCCGTCGCTTCCGAGCTGGTCGGTGAGGATGTCGGCGGCGCGGTCGAGGTCGTCGCGGTCGCCGCGGACCGCGTAACGGGCGTACAGGGCTCCGGTGAGGGTGAAGCGCAGCGGGAGGAGCCGGTCCTCGTCGTGGCCGGGCGCGGCCAGGACCCGGTCGGCCTGGGCGATGGCCGCGTCCAGCTCCTCCCGGCCCGCGGCGATGGCCCGCATCACCCTGGCCTCGGTCCGGCTCACCTCGTCCCGCAGGTCCTCGCCCGTCGGCAGGTCGGCCTGGTCGCCGGTGACCGAGAAACGGGCGGTGGCCGCCGAGTGCAGCTCCTCGCGCAGCTCCTGGTCGCCCGGCCGGTCCTGGAGGAGGGCGCGGACGCGGGCGATGAGCTCGTCGACGTCCTCCAGCCGCGGCCCCCGGGCGATGCGGTTCCACAGCAGGTTGCGGAGAACCCGGTCGGCGAGCCCCTCGATCGCCGACAGGCCCGGCCGCGGGTCGCCGAGCGTCCGGAGCAGGACGCTGATCGCGTCGTCCCGGTGGCCGGGCAGCTTGGTACGGCTGAACCGGGCGTACAGCATCAGACCGTGTTGGAGCAGGACGATACGGCGGCCGGGCAGGTCCTCGGGCAGCGTGCCGGCCAGGGCGGGCAGGCCGGTGAGCAGCGTGTCGAGGTCCTCGGGGCGTTCCAGCAGGGCGTACCGGTTGCCGATGACCGTCAACCGCCCGATCTCGTACCCCCAGCGCTGCGGGCCGGTCGCCGGGAGCAGCGCGAGCGCGTCGTCCATCGTCTCCACCGCCGCCTCGGCGAGCGCGGGGTCCTCGGCCTCCGTCGCCCGCCCGCTCATCGCCAGGGACAGCCTGCTCAGATCGGCCGCCCGGTCCAGGTCGGTGTCGCCCTCCGGGCGGCCCAGGGTGACGGCCCGGCGGCACAGCTCCAGCGCCTCGGCCAGGTCCCCGGGCCCTCCTCCGCCCATCAGACGGCGTCTGGCGACGGCCAGTCCCAGCTTCGACAGCGCCACGGCCGAGCCGGGTTCGAGCTCCACCGCCTGGCGGTACCAGGCGATCGCGGCGTCCACGTCGGCCGGGGCGCCGGTGACGTCCCAGGTCGCGACCAGCGCGTCGGCCGCGACGACCAGCTCCTTGAGGCGTTCCCGGGGGACCGCGGAGGGGTTCTCCAGCGCCGCCCCGCACACGGCGACGGCCCGGTCCAGGTCCTCCCGCGCGCCGGTGCGGGAGTGGCGCATCAGCAGCGCCCTGGCGTACGCCGTGCCGCCTTCACCGGCGTACAGATCGACGGCCCGGTCGAGGGCGTCCCGGTCGTCCTCGCGCTCGTAGCGGGCCAGCAGCTCGGCCGCGTCGGAGTCCATGTCCTCCCAGAGCGGGCGGGGCCGTCAAGGGATACCGGGGACGCCCGTCGTCGTGGACGATGTGGGGCATGACCGAGGACGAGGCGCGGGCGTTCCTGTGCGCCGAACTTCCCTCCCTGCGCCAGGAGGCCGCCGCCGGCGGCTGGACGGCGGCCCTGGCCGATGCGCTGACCGTGCTCGACGAGGGCGGCACCGCCCTCGACGTGCTGGCCCTGCTCGATCCCGCCCCGGCGGACGACGCCGACGAGGAGGTGCGCGGTGACCTCCAGCCGTACCTGCTGTTCGGCGCCGCCGGGCCCGAGCTGCACGGCGTGTACGTCTGCCCCGACGGCTGGTGCGGCCGCCGGGCCGGCCGCGACGCCAGGAACCGGCCCCCCGTCTGCGACCTGCGCCGCCGGCCCATGCGCTTCACGGAGTCGTGACCGCCGTGCTCGACGGGCTGCTCACCGAGGTGGGCAAGAAGGCCACCGAACGCTGGCTGTCCCCGGCCTGGCCGCTCGGCCTGTGCTTCGCGGCGGCCTCCTGGTGCGCGATCACCCTCGGCCACGCCCACGCGCTGGACCTGGGCCTGCTCGTCCGCCGCACCCGCGACGGCCTGACCCGGATCGGCGTCGACCCGGTGGCGCTGGTGACCGTGGGCGTGCTCGCCGTGGCGGCCGCCGTCGCGGCCGCGGGGCTGGCCCGGCTCGCGGTCGGGGCGGTGGAGCGGTTGTGGCTGCTGGAACGGCGCGGGCGCAGGCTCACCTGGCCGGGGCGGCGGCTCGCGCTGCTGGAGGAGCGGGTGCGGGCGGAGTACCACGGACTGCGGGTGTCCCTGGTGTGGCCCCGGTTGTGGGCGCTGCTGGAGGACCACCAGCGGGTGCCCGTACGGGAGGCCCGCGCGGCACTCGACACCGCCGCGCTCACCGCCGGTTGGGGGCTGCTGTACGCGCTCCTGGGCTGCCTGTGGTGGCCGGGGGCGGTGGTGGCGGCCGGCCTGCTGACCGCCGGCCGATCGGCGGCGCGACGCCACGCCCACGCGTACGCGACCCTGGTGGAGAGCCTGGTGGACGTCCGCCAGCGCGAACTGGCCACGGCGCTGGGCGTGGAGCTGCCGCACGGCGTGATCACGGAGGTGGAGGCCGGCCAGATCAACGCCCGGCTGAACAAGGGCGGCCCCGACCTCCCGGCCCGCCGCCGCCCGGGGCGTGCCACTACTTGATCGCGGCCAGGTCCAGGACGTACATCTCGTTCTTGATCGGGTAGGTCATCAGCCGGTCGAGGCCGCCGTCGGGGTAGGCCATGCCTCCTTGCGCGTCCGGCCGCACGCCGAGGTCGGCGGAGGTGCCGGTGTCGGCGTCGTACAGCGTCAGGACGGACTGGTTCCCCGGTGCCATCAGGTCGACCTTGAAGAAGCGCTCCAGGGGCGCGTCGTCGCCCTGCTGGAAGTTGCGCGGCAGCTCACGCTCGTGGGAGCCGTCCCGGTCGCGGACGAACCTGCGCAGGATCGTCTGCACCCGCGTCGTGTCCGGGCACCGGCGAGCACCGCACCTGATCTCCTTGCCGGAGCGGTCGCGGGGGCGTTCGACCTTGACGGTCTCGTAGCGCACGGCCACGCCCGCGCACCGCTCGACGCCGCACCTGACCTCCTCGTCGGCCTTGACGACGGCGTCGCGCCGCTCACCGGTCTCGACGTTGAGCAGGTCGCGGAAGACCGCCTTCCCCTGGTGGCGGCCCACCCACGGCCATCGCAGGACGTGATACCCCTCGGTGCCCTCCACCCGCTGCGGCGAGCCCCCGCTCAGGGGCACCCGGTAGACCCCGCCCTTCTCGTAGGCGAAGACCACGTCCGAGCCCGTCACTGCCAGCCCGTTGATGTGCCCCTGCTTCATGACGTCTCCGAGAGGGACGTCGGTCACCGGCCGGGGCCGGCCGCCGGTGGCGGGGACCGTCCAGATCCGGGCGACCCGCGGGCCGCCCGCCTCCTTGTAGGACGCCCACCAGACGATGTCGCCGCCACCCGCGGCGACGCCGTCGGCGAAGATCGCCGATCCCTTCGTCGGGGGGATCTCGGCGATCCGCCTGGCCCGGCCGGTGCCCAGGTCGAAGGCCCACAGGAACTGACGCCTCCCATCGCTGACGCCCGTCATGACCAGCAGCGTCCGATCGTCGAGGAGCAACTGCGGGTAGTACGCGCGCCCGTCGGGCAATCTGACCGGGATCTTGTGCACCGCCTGCGGCCACACCTTCTCGACGGGCGGCGGAATCCGGTCGGCGGGGCGGCTGGCCGTGCCGGTCGCGCCGGTCGCGCCGGTCGCGCCGACTGCGGGCGCCGGCTCGGCCGACGCGCCCATGGCGCTCACCGCCACGCCCACCCCGCCCGCCACCAGGACCACGGCCGCGGCCGCGTGCATGGCGGCGGATCGCGCCCGCCGTCGGCGATGGCGCGTCTTGACCGTCGCGAGCAGCCCGGCCGGCGCCTGCGGGGCACGCTGCGCCGCCCCGGACAGGACGCGGTTCAGCTTGTCTTCCAGATCGGTCATCGCATGCTCCTGTGGGACGCCGGCGCGGGGGAGAGGGCGGAACGCAGCTTGTCCAGGCCGCGGAAGGCCTGGCTGCGCACGGTTCCGGGGGAGATGCCGAGCACCTTGGCGATCTCGCTGTCGGCGAGCTGTTCGTAGTAGCGCAACACCAGTACGGCGCGCTGTCTGCGGGGCAGCCCGGCCAGCTCTTCCCAGAGGCCCTGGTCCTCGTCGGGAGGGAGGAGATCGTGGTGCCCCCGTTCCGGCGGCTCTCCGATGAGCTGCTCCCGCCTGTGCCGCCGCCAGACGCTGATGTGCAGCCGCGCCATCGTGGTCCGGACGTAGCTGTGCGGGCTGTCCTTGCGTCTCACCCTCGGCCAGGCGCCGCACAGCCGTACCAGAGCCTCCTGGACCAGGTCGGCCGCGTCATGAGGGTTTCCGGTCAGGACGTACCCGTAGCGGAGCAGCGCGTCCGTCTGCTCCGCCACGAAGTCGTCGAAGCCGGGTTCGTCATCCACGTGCAGTCCCTTCGGTAGTCACATCCCAGACGGCCGAAGGGATCAAGATGTTGCATCGCCGGGCGGGAGTTTTCCTCGGGGGCGCGGGGGCGTCGACGGCGGGCGCGGGAATGCCCCCGGACATGCCGATGACGCACGCGCCCCCGGTCCGACCCTCAGGGCCGGGGGCGCGTGCGTCTCACGGGATCAGGCGTAGAGGAAGTAGTACAGGTACCGGTCCTCCCACTGGCATGAATAGTCGTCCCACCATTCCTGGGTGACGCCGTAGGTTCCGGTCCGCTCGCACTCCGCGTGCTCCCTGAAGACGCCGGCCAGTCTTTCGGCGTGCGCCGGGGCGGCCCCGATCGTCAGCGTCACTCCAAGGGCCATGACGGCTGAGACGAGAACAGCGCGTGCCTTTCGCATTCGTCCTCCTGCGGCTGGGGAGATCATGACGCAGGACATTATCACCCACCGCGCCGGAGGGATTGTCCCGACGGAATCAGCCGAGGGCGGCCATGAAACTTTCATCGGCGTTGCCATGGAACGACGCACGGAGTTGGGGCTGCTGTCAATTGCGGAGCCGGACGGCCGTGAAAGGCCTCGTCGGTGCGTATCGGACCGCCTGGGCGCGGCATGGATGCTCTGGGGCCGTCTCCGCGCCTTACGCCCCCAAAGTACGATTTATGCCGCTTTTTCGTTTGAAGGGAAACGAAACCAAGAAAACTTTGACCATCGTCGCGGACGTGTCATATCGTCTCCCCGCCCATATCGATGTGAGCCGCGACACTCGAGCACGACGTTGTTCTCGCAGGCACCACCGTCGGCGTGCTGATCACGGCTGCCCCGGACGAGACGCGCACGGCCACCGGGAAGCGGCGACCATCCGACCAACCGGAGTCGCACCATGCAAGCTCGCATCCGCACGGCCTGGCTCGTCGGCCTGATGATGACCGTGCTGGCCGCCGTCGGTGTGCCGGCGGCCTTCGCGCCGCCGGCTCAAGCCGCGCAGACGATCACCAACATCGCGTACGCGCCCGCACAACCGGCCGGCAGCAAGGGGCACCTTCTGGACCTCTACCTGCCGTCCGCCGGCCTCACCCCCCGGCCGCTGCTGATCTGGCACACCGGCTCGGCGTGGAGCAGCGACGACGGCAAGGCCGGCGCGGACGCCATCGCGGCGATCTACAACCCGCTGGGCTTCGCCGTGGCCGGCGTCAGCGTCCGGTCCAGCTCCCAAGGGATCTTCCCGGCCCAGGTCCACGACATCAAGGCGGCCATCCGCTGGCTGCGCGCGAACGCCGCCACGTACCAGCTCGACCCCAACCGCTTCGCGATCATGGGCGACTCCTCGGGCGGCTGGCTGACGGAGATGGCCACCCTGTCCGGCGGCGTGTCGGCGCTGGAGGGCACCGTCGGCACGACCGGCGTCTCCAGTGCGGTGCAGGTGGGGGTCGCGTTCTTCAGCCCGACCAACTTCCTGCAGATGAACTCCCAGAACCTGCCGACCGGCGGGCTCGACCACGACTCGCCCGCCTCCCCGGAGTCCCTCCTGGTCGGCTGCCCGATCCAGACCTGCCCGGCCACCGTGGCCCAGGCCAATCCGATGACGTACGTCGACAGCAACGACCCGCCGTTGATGTTCATGCACGGCCAGGCCGACTTCCTGGTGCCGCACGGGCAGAGCGTCCTGCTCTACAACAGGATCAAGGCCCAGTGCGGTGACGCCACGTTCATCTCGGTGCCCGGCGCGGACCACATGGTCCCCCAGATCATGGACCCCGCTCATTTCGGCTCGCAGACCGTCTCCACCACCAAGAACTGCACCGAGACCGTCGGCACCGGCACGCTGAACCCCACCTGGGCCAACTTCGCGACCTTCCTGCGCGGCGGGCTCAAGATGGGCACCTCCTGCGAGGTCACCTACCTCACCGAGGTCTGGAACGGCGCCTTCAACGGCACCGTGGTCGTCAAGAACACCGGCACGACCCCCATCAGCGGCTGGACCCTGAACTGGACCTGGCCGGGCAACCAGCAGATCACGTACGCCTGGAACTCCACGGTGACCCAGACCGGCACGCAGGTGACCGCCCGCGACGACGGCAGCAACACCTACATCGGCCCCGGCTCCAGTCAGAGCCTCGGCTTCTCGGCGACCGTCACCGGGACGAACGCCATTCCCGCCCAGTTCAAACTCAACGACATCCCCTGCACGCGGGTGCCCTGAGACGACGCGCGCCGGGGCGGAGCCGAATGGCGACGGCCCGACGCGCCCTCTCCTGAGGGCGCGGATTCCGGAATTGCATTCGAGAATCCATGGAGTGAAGCGGAAATGCGCATTTCCTGAATGCGCCACGTTCCGTCGATCCGCGGTCACGGAAGGTCGCGGACCAAGTTATTGCTTTATCCGACGGGCCGCCCCTATCCTTACCCCGGACGGCCCGCCGGCCCATTTGAGTTGTTTTCCCTGTCCGGCCGTGGCCGTGTGATTCCCGGAGCCGAATTGAATCGGATAAGCCGCCTTCCCCTGCCGGAGGCCGTTGTCCGGGATTCGTCGATGAGTAAGGGGACGTGTGCGTACATCCAACATGTTCGTCAGGAGCTTAGGCGTTTATGTGCCTGACAGCGTGAGCGTCGAGCAGGCGGTTCGCGAGGGCTGGTACCCGGCCGCGGAGGCCGAGGAATTCCGGCAGATCGGCGCGGCGGTGGCCGGGGACATGCCGGCGCCGGAGATGGCGCGGCTCGCGGTCCTGGACGCGTACGACCGCTGGGGCGAGTCGTCCCCGCGCGATCTGGACCTGCTGCTCTACCCGTCGGTCTGGCACCAGGGACCGAACGGCTGGCAGCCTCAGCACTACCTGCAGATGCACCTGCTCGGCGGAGGCGTGCCGGCGCACGAGATCCGGAGCGGCTGCGTAGGGATGATCAGCTCGCTCGAACTGGCGGCGAGCTACCTCCAGGCCGACGCGGGCCGGGACACGGCCGTGGTCGTCTCCTCCGACAATCACGGCACACCGCTGGTGGACCGCTGGCGGATGACCCCCGGGGCGCTGATCGGCGACGCCGCGGCGGCGATGGTGCTCGGCAAGGACTACGGCATGGCCGAGCTCCTGTCGGTGAACGTGACGGTGATCCCGGAGGCCGACGCGGTCAACGACGGCGCCTACCCCCTGTTCCCCCCGGACGCCACCGTCGGCATCGGGCTGAGCTTCGGCGACCGGCACGAGGAGTTCCGCCGGCGGCTGCTCAAGGCGCAGGGGACCGGGATCCACCTGACGATCCAGAAGACGATGATGCAGCAGGTCGAGCAGACCCTGGAGGAGGCCGGGATCGGGCTCTCCGACATCACGAAGGTGGCCTTCCCGCACGGCCGCCGCGAGGACCTGGACGGGCAGATGTCCTGGCTGGGCATCGACGAGGACCAGACGACCTGGGACTACGGGCGGCGCGTCGGCCACTGCGGCGCGGTGGACCAGTTCATCGCCTTCGAGCACCTGCTCGCGACCGGCGGGCTCGTCGCCGGCGACCACCTGCTCATGGTCGGGTTCGGCTCCGGGACGTCGGTCGCCGCGGCCGCGTTCAGGGTCCTGTCCACCTCTCCCGTCACGCGAGGAGCGCGCGCATGAGCGACATCACGCAGAGGCTGGTCGACTTCATCCAGGAGCACCTCGTCCTGGACGGCGACGACGTCAAGGTCGACGAGACGACCCCGCTCCTCGTGTCCGGTCTCCTGGACTCCCTGCGCACGGCGCGCCTGCTGAACTTCCTCCGCAAGGACCTCGGCGTCACGATCAGCGCGGCCAGGCTCGACCCCGAGAACTTCAGGGACGTCGCGGCCATCGTGACGATGGTCAGAGAACTCCGATCCGCATAACCGGGACGAGGACGAAGTCATGCGGTACGCGGACACGTACATCAGCGGCGTGGGAGCCTACCTTCCCCGGACCGCCGTCAGCGTCGAGAAGGCCGTCGCCAAGGGCTGGTACCCGGCCGAAGAGGCCGAGCTGCACAACCTGGCGGGGACGGTGGTGGCCGGGGACGTGCCGGCGCCGGAGATGGCCCTGCACGCGGCGCGCAGCGCGATCAAGCGCAGCGGCCGGGCCCCCGCCGACCTGGACCTCCTGCTGTACGCCTCGACCTGGCACCAGGGACCGGACGGCTGGCCCCCGCACTCCTACCTGCAACGGCACCTCGTCGGCGGGGACGTCCTGGCCACCGAGATCCGGCAGGGCTGCAACGGCATGTTCATCGCCCTGGAGCTCGCGGCCGGCCACCTGGACGCCGCCCCCGGCCGGCAGGCGGCCCTGCTGGTCGCCGCCGACAACTACGGCACTCCGCTGATGGACCGGTGGCGGATGGGCCCCGGATACATCGGCGGGGACGCCGGCAGCGCGCTCGTGCTCTCCAAGGACGGCGGCTTCGCGCGTCTGAAGTCGGTGTGCACGACGACGGTGGCCGAGGCCGAGGAACTGCACCGGGGCAGCGAGCCCCTGTTCCCCCCGGGGGTCACGGTCGGGCGCCGGATGAGCTTCGCGGCCCGCAACGAGCAGTTCCGGCAGCAGGTCATGCCCAAGGGCGAGGCCACCGCCGCGCTGTTCAACATCCAGCGGGCGCTCATGGAGATCGTCGAGCGCGTGCTGGACGAGAGCGGGATCGAGGCCCGCGACCTCACCCGCGTGGCGTTCATGAACTACTCCGAGGAGATCGTCGAACAGCGGTGCATGGCCCTGCTCGACCTGCCCATGTCCCGCTCGACCTGGCACTACGGCCGCACCATCGGCCACTGCGGGGCCAGCGACCAGGTCCTCTCCCTCGACCACCTGCTCACGACCGGGCAGCTGGGCCCGGGCGACCACCTGCTGATGCTCGGCACCGGGCCGGGAGTGACCGTCTCCGGCGCCGTGATCAACATCATCGACACTCCCCAGTGGATCTGACATCGAAGGGAAACGAACACAGATGGTCGACACTCCGCGCGGAGCCCGGGTGGAACCAGTCGCGGTGGTCGGGATCGGATGCCGTCTTCCCGGCGACGTCCACTCGCCGGACGAGTTCTGGGACCTGCTCTGCGCCGGACGGAACACGACCCGGCCGCTGCCCGCCGAACGCTGGCGCCGCTACGAGACCCGGAGCCCCGAACACGCCGCCGCGCTGCGCGACGCCGTACGGCACGGCAGCTTCCTGAGCGACATCGAGGGCTTCGACGCGGAGTTCTTCGGCCTGTCGCCCCGCGAGGCCGAGCTGATGGACCCGCAGCAGCGCATCCTGATGGAGACCGCGTGGGAGGCCCTTGAGCACGCCGGCCTGCCGCCGCACGAGCTGGCCGGGACCGACGCCGGGGTGTTCGTCGGCGTCTGCACGGCCGACTACGGCGGCCGGCTGCTGGAGGACCTGCCCCAGATCGAGGCGTGGACCGGGATCGGCGCCGCCACCTGCGCCGTCGCCAACCGCATCTCCTACTCCCTCGACCTGCGCGGCCCCAGCATGGCGATCGACACCGCCTGCTCGGCGTCGCTGGTCGCGCTGCACCTGGCCGCGCAGAGCCTGCGGCTCGGGGAGAGCGACGTCGCCCTGGCCGGCGGCGTCAACCTGCTGGTCACCCCCGGCCAGACCCTCACGCTCGGCACCGCCGGAGCGCTGGCCCCCGACGGGCGGTCCAAGTCGTTCGACGCCTCGGCCGACGGCTACGGCCGCGGCGAGGGCTGCGGCGTGGTCGTGCTCAAGCGGCTGTCGGACGCGCAGCGCGACGGTGACCGGATCCTCGCGCTCGTCGCCGGCAGCGCCGTGAACCAGGACGGGCACACCAACGGCATCATGGCACCGTGCGGGGAGGCCCAGGAACATGTGATGGCCCGGGCCTGCAAGCAGGCGGGCGTCGCGCCGTCCACCGTCGACTACGTCGAGGCGCACGGCACCGGCACCCGGCTGGGTGACCCACTGGAGGCGGGCGCGCTCTCCGCGGTGTACGGCGCCGGGCGGCCGCCCGGCGACCCGTGTCTCATCGGCTCGGTCAAGTCCAACATCGGCCATCTCGAAGGCGCCGCCGGCATCGCCGGCGTCATCAAGGCGGTGCTCGCCCTCCACCGCGGCGAGATCCCGCCGAGCGTGCTGGACACCCTGAACCCGGCCGTCGCGTGGGAAACCTCGGGCCTGCGCGTGGTGACCGAACGATCGGCCTGGCCGGAGCGTGACCACCCCCGCCGGGCGGGCGTCTCCAGCTTCGGGTACGGCGGCACGGTCGCGCACATCCTGCTTGAGCAGGCCCCGCCCGCTCCCAAGGCCGAGGGTGCGCCCGCCCGGTCGGAGCGGCTGTTCCCGCTGTCGGCCGCCTCGGAGCAGGCTCTGCGGCAGTACGCGGGCAGGCTCGCCGACCACCTCGGCGACGGGCCCGACCTGGCGTCGGCCGGGCACACGCTGGCGCTCCGGCGCACCCACCTGGCCCGTCGCGCCGTCGTGATCGGGACGGACCAGGACGAACTGGCGGCCCACCTGCGCCGGCTCGCCGACGACGCGCCGGCCGAGGCGGTCCTCACCGGGGACGTGCTGCCCGACCTCGGCCCCGGGCCGGTCTGGATCTTCTCCGGGCAGGGCTGCCAGTGGCGCGGGATGGGCCGGGAACTGCTGGCCGTGCCGGAGTTCGCGTCCGTCGTGGACGAGGTGGAGCCGATCTTCGCCGCGGAGATCGGCTTCTCGCCCCGGCAGGTCCTGGCCGACGGCGACCTCGACACGATCGACCGCGTGCAGACCATGATCTTCGTGATGCAGCTGGGCCTGGCCAGGCTCTGGAAGGCGTACGGGGTCGCGCCCAAGGCCGTCATCGGCCACTCCGTCGGCGAGATCGCGGCGGCGGTGACGGCCGGCGCGATGAGCGTCGCCGACGGCGCCCGCCTGATCTGCCGCCGCTCCCGGCTGCTGCGGCAGGCCGAGGGCAAGGGCGCCATGGTGATGGTCGACCTGTCCTTCGAGGAGGCGGCCGAGCGGCTGGCCGGCCGGGCCGACCTGGTGGCCGCGATCTCGTCGGCGCCCGGCTCCACCGTGCTGTCCGGCGACGTCGCCGCGGTCGAGGAGGTGGTGAACGAGTGGCCGGCCGAGGGCATCGTGGTGCGTCGGGTGGCCTCGGACGTCGCCTTCCACAGCCCGCACATGGACCCGCTGGCCGTCGAACTGGCCGCCGCCACCGCCGACCTGTCGTTCGGCGCGCCCCGCATCCCCATGTACACGACCGCGCTGGCCGACCCCCGGGCGACACCCGTCCTGGACGGCGCGTACTGGGCGGCGAACCTCAGGGAGCCCGTACGGCTGACCGCCGCGACGACGGCCGCCGCCCAGGACGGCCACCGCGTCTTCCTGGAGATCTCCCCGCACCCCGTGGTCGCGCACTCCGTCACCGAGACGCTCTCGGAGAACGACTTCGAGGACGTGTTCGTCGGCATCTCGCTGCGCCGGAACCAGCCGGAGCAGACGGCCTTCCTCGTCGCGGTGGGCACGGCGCACTGTCACGGCGTCGAGGTGGACTGGCACCGGCTGCAACCGGACGGCGGCCTGGCCGACCTGCCGCCGTACGCCTGGCAGCACCGCCGCCACTGGCGCGAGGCCTCCGGCGACGACGACAACCGAGGGCACGACGTGCACTCCCACACCCTGCTCGGCGCCGGGACCGGCCTCGCGGGCAGCCGGACCCGCGTGTGGCGGACCAGCCTGGAGGACGCCAACCGGCCCTACCCGGGCAGCCACACCCTCAACGGCGTCGAGATCGTGCCCGCCGCCGTGCTGGTCAACACGTTCCTGCACGCGGTCGAGGACGAGGACGTCACGCTCACCGACGTGGAGATGACGCATCCGCTGATGACCGCGGAACGCCGGCAGATCCAGGTCGTGCACGAACCCCCGGCGGTACGGCTCGCGGCCCGCACGCCGGCCGACCCCGACGAGCCCGAACCGGCCTGGCTGGTGCACGTCACCGCGGACGTGGCCGCCCCCGGCCAGGTCAAGCCCGACGTACTGCCGGACGCCGGCGCGCTCGCCCCGGTCGACCCCGGGTTCGTGCAGCAGCGGCTGGCCGCCGTCGGCGTGCCCTCGACGGGCTTCGACTGGACGATCGGGAGGCTGCTGGCCGCGCACGGCGCGCTGCGGGCGACGGTCCGCACCGGCGAGACGGAGAGCTGGGCCGCCGCGCTGGACGCCGCGATGTCCGTGGCGCCCTGCGTGTTCCCCGGCGATCCGGTGCTGCGCATGGTCGTGCACATCGATGAGGTGGTGCTGACCGGCGCGCCGCCCTCGACGGTGGTCATCGACGCGGAGATGGACCCGGCCGCCGAGGACACCGTCCGGGCGCTGCTGGCCGACGTGGACGGCCGGGTGGTGGGGCACCTCAGGGGGCTGCGCTACCCGGTGATCGACGCGCCCGTCCCGGCCGAGGAGGATCTCCGGGGGGCCGGGGAGTCGTTCGCCGGCCTGGCGCCGGAGGTCCTGCGCGACCGCGTCCTGCCCGAGGTCCGCGCGGAGATCGCGGCCGTGATGCGGCTGTCCGCCGAGGACCTGGCGATCCGTCGTCCCCTGGTCGAGCAGGGGCTGGACTCGGTGATGACCGTCATGGTCCGGCGGCGTCTGGAGAAGCGCTTCGGCTGCCGTCTCCCAGCGACGCTGCTGTGGCAGCAGCCCACCATCTCCGCGATCGCGGACCACCTGGTGACGCTTCTCGCGACCCTCGAACCGGCCCCGGCGACGGAGCCCGTACCCGAGAGCCTGCCGCTGGTCGGAGGCTGAACCGGTGGGCCGGGCGGCCCTCGGACCGCCCGGCCCACCGCGCCCGCCCCACTCGCCCGCCCCACTCGCCCGCCCCACTCGCCCGCCTCCGTACGACCCGCTTGCGGCCTACTGGCCGGTCGAGTGGTCCGTGCGTCGGGCGGCGGCCTGGCGGATGAGGTCGGCGAAGGCGCGGACGGCGGGTGTGTCGCGGGCGGTCGGCCAAAGGATGCCGTACTCGATCGGCGGGGCGTCGTCGAGGGGGACGTGGACGATGCCCGGGTGGGCGAAGTAGGGGGCGGCCCACAGGCAGGTGGGTGAGACGCCCTTGCCGCTGCTGACCAGCGGCAGGATCTCGTGCCAGTAGGTGGCGACGGGCCCCCTCGGTACGGCCCGGCCGGACGGGGTCGCGGACGGGTAGTGGTGCTCGTGCCAGTAGGCCGGGACGGCGCCGCCGCCCACGGTGATCATCGGCTCGGCCGCGTAGTCCTCCAACGAGACCGAGGCACGCTCGGCGAAGGGGTGCCCGACCGGGACGATGAGCGCGCGGGGCGCGCTGAAGACGACGGGGCCGACCGTGACGTCGGGTTCGTCGATCGGGAGCTCGGTGAGCTGGAGATCGAGGGCGCCGGCGCGCAGCGGGCCGAGGGGATCGTAGAGCTGGACCTCGGTGACCTGCACCTGGGCGGCCGGGTTGCGGACGTGGAGCAGGTCGGCGGCGGCGATGAGGATCTCGGCGCACCAGGGGGCGGAGTAGCCGGCGCGGAGCGTGCCGGTCAGGCCGCGCGCGGCGACGCGGGCCTCGGCGACGGCCCGCTGGATCTGCCGGTGGCCGGGGAGCAGCCCGTCGCGCAGTTGCCGGCCGATCGGGGTGAGCGTGACGCGGCGGCTGGTGCGTTCGAACAGCGGGGCGCCGATGGTCCGCTCCACCTTCTTGATGATCTGGCTGACGCGGCCCTGGGCCAGCCCGAGCCGTTCGGCCGTACGCCCGAAGTGCAGCTCCTCGGCCAGCGTCAGGAATGCCTCGATCTCTTGCCGTTCCATCGCCTTTACCTCGATCGATAAGTTTGCATCACCGATTCTGCCGCAGATCGTCCTTGTTCCGGACAGCGGAATCTTCGATTGTGGATATGCCGGAACGACGTTGACACGTCCGGCCCGATCCCCTTTCGCGTGCGTCCCTCGCGGAGCACTGCCACCGGACAGGAATCGTATGACCCTCTCCGTCACATCTCCTCCCCATCTGACCGCGCTGCGACGGCATTTCGCCGACCTGCGCGACCACCTCCATGACCGGCCACCGGGCCGCCCGGCCCGGACTCGGCAGGACCAGGATCTGCTGTTCCTGCGAGCGGTGCCGCTCATCGATCCGCACGCCCGCCGGGCCCTGGAGGAGCTGAACACCCACCTGCTCCTCGAAACCGGGCTGACCAGCGCCACCGGCGTGCGCCGGACCCTCGAACGCGGCCTGGACGCCCTGTGGGAGCTGTCCTGGCCGGCGCAGCGGGCCGCCGGCGTGAACCCCGTCCGCCTGCACGCCTTCCACGGCGCCGGATTCCACCTCCCGCACCTGCAGGGCGGCACCGTCGGCCAGTGGCCGCTGAACGTCACGACCGAGGACGACGCCGCGGCGGAACTGCCCACACTGCGGGCCATCGCCTCCGCAGACCTGCACAACCTCGTCTTCCAGAGCGACCTCGGGATCATCCCCGCCCTCACCGGGCCGGCCCCGGACCCGGCATAACCCCGGCCGCACCCATCGACCGATCAAGGAGCAAGTCATGTTGTTGCAACGACCGGGCGCCCACACCGTGCCCGACCGCATGAGCGGGCGAGCCTGGGCGATGTTGCTCGTCCTGTGCGGCGCCATCTTCCTCGAAGGCGTGGACGTCTCGATGATGGGCGTCGCCCTGCCGTCGATCCAGGCCGAGCTGGGCATGACCACCGGCGAACTGCAGTGGGTGGTCAGCGCGTACGTGCTCGGCTACGGCGGTTTCATGCTCATGGGCGGCCGCGCCGCCGACCTGCTCGGCCGCCGTCGCATGTTCCTGTTCTGGCTGGCGGTCTTCCTCGTCTTCTCCGGGGTGGGCGGGTTCGCCACCGAGGGCTGGGCGCTGATCCTGTCCCGCCTGGTCAAGGGCATCGCCGCGGCCTTCCTCACCCCCGCCGGCCTGTCCGTCATCACCACCGGCTTCCCCGAGGGCCGGCTGCGCAACAAGGCGCTGCTCGTCTACGCGGGCACGGCCGCCGCCGGGTTCTCCCTCGGCCTGGTCGTCGGCGGCCTGCTGACCGCGATCAGCTGGCGCTGGGTGTTCTTCGCGCCGGTCCTGCTGACCGCCGCGATCCTCGCCGGGGCGTTCGTCCTGGTGCCGAAGGACGACCGTTCGGCCCGTTCCCGGTCCGGGTTCGACCTCGCGGGCGCGATCAGCGTCACCGCCTCGGTGTTGCTGCTCGTCCTCGCCGTCGAACGGGCCGCGCACACCGGATGGGTCACGACGGCGCTCCTGCTGGCCGCGAGCCTGGCGTCGCTGGCCGCGTTCGTGCTCATCGAGCGCAGGTCACGTTCTCCGCTCGTGCGGCTGGGCATTTTCCGGTCCGGCCCGCTCGTCCGCGCGAACCTGGGCGCCGTCCTGTTCTCCGGCTCGTTCTTCGCCTTCCAGTTCATCGCGGTGCTCTACCTGCAGCAGTTGCGCGGCTGGTCGCCGTTGGAGACCGGGCTGGCCCTGCTCGCCATCGGCGTGGACGCCGTCCTGGCGCCGACGCTCACTCCCTGGCTGGTCAACCGCTTCGGCGACGTCCGGGTGATCTTCGGGGGGTTGCTGCTGGCCGCGGCGGCCTACGCGCTGTTCCAGCCGATCGCCCTGGACTGGACGTACGCCGCCATGTTCCCGACCATGATCCTGCTCGGGCTGGCGTTCGCGCTGGTCTACGGGCCGCTGACGATCGCCGCCACCGACGGGATCGCCGAGGAGGAGCAGGGCCTGGCGGGCGGCCTGCTCAACACGTCCTTCCAGTTCGGCGCGGGTCTGGGGCTCGCGGTGGTCACCGCCGTCGCCACGGCCGCGACCGCCGGCCGTACCTCGCCGCAGGGGATGCTCGACGGCTTCCACACCGCGCTGTACGTGCCGATCACCGCCGCCGCGCTGGGCGTGCTGGTCACCGCCTTCGGCCTGCGCCGCACCCGGCCGGCCGCCGACCTCGGGAGCCGTTCATGACCGTGCGGGTACGATCGTTCGCCGTGATCGAGAACGAGTTCAACGCCTCCATCGGCCGGATCGGATACGCCACCATGGTCACGGTGGACGCCAAGGGACGGCCGAGGACCCGGGTGCTGATCCCCGTCTGGGAGAACGTCGACGGCCGGCCGCTCGGCTGGCTCGCCACGTACAGGACCCCGGTCAAGGCGGCGCACATCGCCGGGAACCCGCACACGAACTTCTCGTACTGGATGCCCGGCAACGACTCCGTCGCCGTCGACACCGTGGCCGAGTGGGTGGACGACCTGGACGTCAAACGTCACGTGTGGGACCTCTACCGGCGGACCAGCCCGCCCGGGGCCGGCTACGACCTGGGCGACTTCTGGCGCTCGCCCGCCGATCCGAAGCTGCACGTGCTGCGCCTGGACACCTGGCGCGTCCAGGTCATCCGGGGCATGGACCTGCGCAGCCGCATCTGGCAGGCCACGGACAAAGCCTGAGAGGCCCCCGGACGCCGTCAGGGACCGGGCAGCGGGATGATCTTGCGGTACTTCCCGCCGGCCGACTGCTCGGGCGGCTCCCCGGCGCGCTCGATCGTGACGTGACCGGCTCTGTGCTCGGTGAGCAGGTGGACGACCCGGTCACGGGCGGCCTGCCACACCCGGTCCGCGTCTGCGCCGCCGGCGGCCCGCAGGCGTACCCGCAGGACGGTGGGCGCGGTCTGGACGAGCTGGAACTGGTCCATGCCGGGCACGGCCAGCGCGGTGCTGAAGGACATGGGCGAGATGCCGACCCGCTCGCCGTCCTCGGCGGGGAAGGTGAGCAGATCGGCCGCGCGCCCCTGCACCTGTACGGCCGGCAGCGGGTTGCCGCACGGGCAGGGGTCCGGCCGCATCAGGACGCTGTCGCCGAGGTCGTAGCGCAGGATCGGCTGGACCCGGTTGGCGAGGTTGCTGATCAGGACGGTGTGCGAGAGCTGCCCGGGCGGCACCGGCCGGTGGTCGGCGTCGACCGGCTCCAGGACGACCCAGTCGCTGTTGACGTGGTACCAGCCCTCCCGGCAGCCGGACGTGAGGAAACCGCACTCGCCGCAGGCATAGGCTGCGCGGACCTGCGCGCCGAACGCGGTGGCCAGGCGTTCCCGGGCCTGCGGGCTCAGCGTCTCGCCGCCGGGGATGACGAGCGCCGGACGGATGCGCAACCGCCCGGCCTCCTGTTCCCCCGCCAGCAGCGTGAGCAGCCCCACGAACCCCGCGACGCTCGCCGGATCGAACCGGTTGAGCTCGTCGACCATGCTCTCCATCGACTGGTCGGTCGGGACGACCCGCATCAACCGGCCGAGCCACGGCCGGTCCAGGGCCGCCCGTGCCGGCCCGGCGAGGGTGGCGAAGTGGCCGCGCGGCGCCGTGACGACGGCGGTACGGCCGGCGCGGGCGAGGGTGCGCAGCACGTCGCGGGCCGACAACCCGGCGCCGGTGCGCAGCCCGGTGGCGGTGTGGACGGCCAGGCAGTGGTCGTCCTGCACGAACAGGCCGCGCTGCCCGCTGGTGCCGGTGGTCATGGTGACCAGGTAACGGCCGAGGAACCGGTGGCCCACGAGATCGGGGTCGGCCACGAACGCCTCGACCCGCTCACGGGTCACCTCACGGTCGGTGGCCCAGTCGTCGAAGCGGGCCATCAGCGTCTTCTTGCCGGTGACCGGGAGCAGTTCCGGATCGTCGACCCCCGGCGGCAGGTCGTGGTAGAGCTCGCGGTAGAAGGGCGAGTGGGCGCGGGCGTGGGCCACCGACTCGGCCAGCCGGGCCCGCCGCCGCCGCGCGATCGCCTCAGGGCCTTCCCGTACGGCGCGCCGCATGTCGCGGGCGAGCCGCCGGACGCTTTCCCCCATGATCGTCGCTCCTGTCTCCGGTGATGCGTCAAGGGCCAGGGGTGGGCGGCGGCACCGAGAGCAGGCCGCGCATGGCGACCTCGACGCCGTGCCTGGCGGCCGCCCACAACTCCTCCTGCGACCGGCCGAGCCGGACGCTGGCCAGGCCCGCCTGCTGAATGGCGCCCATCAGGGCCCCGGTCATCGCGGCCGCGGTGACCGGGTCGAGGCCGGGGAACGCCTTCAGCAGCTCGTCCGTGACGCGCTGCTGAAGGTCGAGCAGCAGGTAGAGCCCCTTGGCCTGGAGCGCCGGCGTGGTCAGGGCCAGCCGGGTCACGCCGGCCAGCTCCTCGGCCTCCTTGACGGGGACCTTGGGCCGGCGGTGGGCGGCGTACAGCTCGACCGCCCTGGCCAGCACCTCGCCGGGGCCCTCCGCCGGGCGGCGGTCCGCGATGGCCCCGGCCAGCACGTCGAAGTCGCGTTCCAGGTCGACGAAGAGCACTTCGTCCTTGGTGCGGAAGTAGTTGAAGAACGTCTTGGGGTCGACGTCGGCCGCCGCGGCGATCTGCGTCACGGTGGTCTGCTCGTAGCCCTGCTTCTCGAACAGGGCGATGGCCGCCGACACGATGCGCTGCCGGGTCTCCCGTTTCTTCCGCTCCCGCCGCGACTCCTGCATGCGGGTAAATATACTCTCGCTAGAAACTTCCAGCAACTGGAAGTTTTGCTGATTCGGGGCGTGCCGAGGTCGACCGCGCCCGGCCATGGCGTCGAGTCCGGCGTCATTGGGGGTGCAGCCAGTCGCCCTCCTGCCCGTCGCGGGTGTTGTACTCGGGGCGCTGCCGGCCGAGACCGACGCGCTGCCGGCCACTGTCCTGCGCGAGGCCGCCACCAACGTCGTACGCCACTCCGCGGCGCGTACCTGCCACGTGGAGGCGCACGTCCGGGACGGACGGGTGCGGCTGCGGGTCGCCAACGTCGGCCACCGCCCGCCCGGCGAGGAGGGAGCCTGCGGGTCAGTTCGCTCGGCTGACGGTGGCCGACGCGAGCTCGTCCGGGGCCGCGTCCTTGAGCGTGAACCCCGCCACCTCGGCGGCGATCCCGCGCCGCAGGTTCGCCGGGCCGTCCGACGGCATCACCCGGATCACTCGGCGCCCTCCCTTCCCGCCGAAGGACATCCGCACCTCAACGCCGGGTTCAGCGCTGTGACAGGAACGGCAGCAGCCGGCCGACCTCGTCGTCGACCGCCTGCCGCTCCTCCGGCGAGAGGGGACGGAACGGCGTCACCCGTACCTCGCCCGCGGTCCAGGACCAGGTGCCGCGGACGAAGCCGTCGACGAGCACCCTGGCCTGGCCGGGGGCGACGTGCCTGCGGTCGGCGTCGGCGACGATGCGGCCGCGGTCGGCGTGGCCCAGGAGGGCGTTGTCGTAGGCGGGCAGCAGCCGCACCGGGGCAGGGGTGTCGGGGTCGGGGAGCGGCGCGTCGGGCAGGTCGAGCAGTCGCCGGCCGTCGGGGCCGGTGTGACGGCGCAGCTCCGGGCCCATCTCCGCGACGATCTGGTCCAGCCGGGTCAACCCGGACCACGCCTGGACGTCCGCCACGGTGGCCGGGCCGAAGGCGGCCAGGTAGCGGCGGATCAGGTCGCGGACGGCGGCGGGGCGGACGGCGTCGACCGGGGCGGCGCCGACCGTGACCGACGAACGGGTGCCCCAGCCGCCCCACGACGCGGTGGCCGGATCGTGGACGAGCGGTGTCCGCAGCTCGATCTCACCGGCCAGGACCCGGCTGTCGCGGCCCGGGTGGAGCGCCGCGAGGCGCCTGGCCAGCTCCTTTCTGGGCAGCGGCCCGGTCCGCAGCAGGGCGCGTCCGTCGGCCACCAGCGTGCCGGCGTCGAGCCCGGCGTTGTTGCGCCGGAAGTGCGCCGAGCCGGCGGTCCGGTTCAGGACGGGCTGCAACACCGGCCGCAGCCGGCGGAAGTCGTCGGCCGCGGTGAGGTGCATCGTGCTGCGCAGGAAGCCGGAACGCACCACCCGCCCCTCGGTGAGCAGCGTGCTGAGGTCGGCGTGGGTGAAGCGGCGGAGCCGGGTCCACAGGCCGACATAGGGCCAGTTCGGCTCCTGCGCCTGCATGGCGACCAGGTGGCCGATCACCTCCAGGGCCGGCAGCCCGGACCGCTCCAGCAGGAACTGCCGCTGGAGCAGGGCCCGGTTGAGCGCCCGGCGGGACAGGGCGGTCATGCCAGCCGTACCGACACGTTGCCCCGGTACTCGCCGCGCAGCATGGCCAGGAACGCGCCGGGCACGCCGTCGATGCCGGTCTCGACCACGGTCCGCGGGTAGACGAAACGGCCCTGGTCGAGCGCCGCGCGGAAGTGGCGGTGCCAGGCGGCGACCTGGTCGGGCGTGTGATGGCAGGAGAACGGCAGCAGCTCGACCCCTCTGGCCAGGGCGGCGTCGCGGTCGGGCTCGGGGAAGCGGTCGGTCGCGGCGCCGAGCTGCGTGGACAACGATCCGCAGAGGGCGAACCTGGCGCCCGGCGCGGCGGTCTCCAGCGCGGCGTCGTACAGCGCGCCGCCCACGGTGTCGAAGAAGACGGTGACGCCCTCCGGGGCCAGTTCCCTGAGGGAGGCGGCCGGGTCGTGGTGGTAGTCGAAGGCGGCGTCGAAACCGAGCTCGTCCACGAGGTAGTCGGCCTTGGCCTGGCTGCCCGCGCTGCCGATCACCTTCCTGGCGCCCAGGTTGCGGGCGATCTGCCCGGCCAGCGAGCCGACGCCGCCGGCCGCGCCGGAGACGAACACGACGTCGTCCTCGCCGACCTCGGCCACGTCCGCGATGCCGTGGTAGGCGGTGGGGCCCTGGCCCAGGTGGTAGCTCGGGTCGGGATAGGCGGCCGGGTCCAGCTTGACGTACGAGGCCGCCGGTCCCGCCGAGTACGTGCTCCAGCCGCTCATCGACTGGACCAGATCGCCCTCCTTCAGTGCGGGGTCGGCCGAGCGCAGCACGGTGCCGATCGCCGTCACGCCCACCCGCCGGCCGGGCAGCCAGGCAGGGATCGGCAGGTGGCAGTCGGCCCGCATGAGTTCGAGGTAGGTGGCGGCCAGCCCCAGGTGGTCGGTGCGGACCACGACGTCGCCCTCGATCTCCCTCCGGGCGACGGTGAAGTGCTCGGGGCCGGGGACGCCGGCGATCTGGGCGGTCAACTGGATCTCGTGGTTCATCATGGTGTCCACCGTAGAGAGGCTTCCGGTCAGTTTTTGACCGGAAGTGCCCGGACAATGGACCTATGGCCAACACCAGCTCCCGCACGCTCACGCTCCTGTCCTTGCTCCAGACGCACCGCCACTGGCCGGGGGCGGACCTCGCCGATCGGCTGGGGGTGTCGGAACGCACGCTGCGCCGGGACGTCGATCGCCTGCGTGAGCTGGGATATCCGGTACGCGCCTCCCGGGGCACCGACGGCGGCTACCAGCTGGAGCCCGGGGCCGTGCTGCCGCCGTTGCTGCTCGACGACGAGGAGGGGGTCGCGCTGGCGGTCGGCATGGGAGACGCGGCGCAGAGCGGGATCGCGGGGCTGGACGAGGCTGCGGTGCGCGCGTTGACCAAGGTCGTGCAGGTCCTGCCGCCTCGCCTGCGGGCCAGGGTGAACGCGCTGCGCGCGATGACCGTCTCGGCGGCGTCCGCCGGGCCGGTGATCCCGGCGGAGGTGCTGACGCTGATCGCCCAGGCGTGCCGGGACCAGGAACGGCTGGGCTTCCGCTACACCACACGCGGCGGCGCGCAGACCGAACGTGAGGTGGAACCCCATCGCCTCGTCGCGCTCGGAGGCCGCTGGTACCTGGTGGCCTACGACCTGACCAGGCACGACTGGCGCAGCTTCCGCCTCGACCGGCTGGCGGAGCCGCGCAACACCGGCGCCCCCTTCCTGCCGCGGCCGCTGCCCGGCGGGGACGCCGCCGCGTTCGTACGCACCGCGGCCCAGGTTCCGGCCGCCCGCACGGTCGTCGCGCTGGTTCACGCACCCGCCGAGCACGTACGCCGGATGGTCGGCCAATGGGGTGAGATCGAACCGGTCGGCCGGGATCGATGCCGGCTCACGATGATCTCCACCAGCCTGGACTGGCCCACGCAGGCGCTGGGCAACGTCGGCGCCGCGTTCGAGGTGCTCCAGCCGCCGGAGTTCGTCGCTCACCTGAGGGACTGGGGCACCCGGTTCCTCGAAGCCGTCGAGAAGTCGCCGGCTCCCGCCGAAACCTGAGGTCACAGGGCAAGTTGAAAACAAATCGCCCAACTGGTTTTATGGATGCATGGCCGGGAGGTTCCCGGCGAACCCCCTCTGAAGGAGCAACCATGAAGCTCACCCAGGCCGCCGCGGCGACGTTCGGTCTCGACGACGACTCCTGGAAGCGGCACGCCAACGCCTGGAGCGTGTGGACCCGGATGGCCGGCCTGGCGCCGATCCTGCTGCCGATCTACTTCCGCGACGAGCTCGGTTGGTGGGCCCTGGCCCCGGTCGCGGTGGGCGTGATCTGGATGTGGCTCAACCCGCACGCGTTCAAGCCGGTCCACGAGCCGCGCAGCTGGGCGTCGAAGGGCATCTACGGCGAGAAGATGTACGCCGCCGACCACTCCCTGGCGGCGGAGGCGCACCGGCCGGCCATCCGGTGGCTGATCGCCATGGCCGCCGTCGGCGCCGCGATCATGGTGTACGGCCTGGTCCGCGTCGAGGCCTGGCCGGCCGTCTTCGGCTGGGCGCTGATCTTCGTCTCCCAGTTGTGGCAGATCGACCGCTTCGTCGCCATCTACGAAGAAGGACTGCGGCGCGGCGCCGCCGAGTGACTCCCGCCCCTGACCGGAAGGCCGCGCCCGAAAGAAGATGAGAGACCAGCCATGGCGCCCGTGAAACCATATGAACGATCTGTTCGCCTGAAGGAAGGACCGTCTTCGATGCCGCCCGCGTTCACCGCCGAGGAGAAGACCCGCATCGGCGCCCTGCTGCTGGCGACCGGCCGGAAGCTGTTCACCAGCCAGGGGCTGCGCAAGACGTCCCTGGAGGAGCTGATGGCCCCCACCGGAGTGGCCAAGAGCAGCTTCTACGTGTTCTTCGACTCCAAGGAGGCACTGTATCTGGAGCTGATGCTCCAGCAGGCGGGCGAGGTCAGGCGCCGGGTCATCGACGGCGCGCTGCTGAGCACCGACGACCCCCGCGAGGGGCTGCGCCGCTTCCTGCACGCCACCATCGACGAACTGGCCGTCAACCCGCTGTGGCGCCGCCTGATGACCCATCCGGAGGAGATGCAGGCCGTGGCCCGCAAGCTGGAGCCCGAGCGGATCACCGCCATGTCCGACAGCCCCGCCACCGCCCTGGTGGAGTACGTCGCCGCCCACCGGGCCGAGGGCGAACTGGTCGCCGTCGAACCCGCCGTCATCATCGGCGTCCTGCAGTGCGTGCTCCTGGTGCCGATGTTCGGCGAACGGCTCGGCGACCCCGCCCTCCACCCCAAGATCCTCGACCTGCTCATCGACATCGTCGCCGCCGGCCTCACTCAGGCGGGCACGACCGGTGGGTGAAGGGGCCGGGAGGCGGTCGCTTCCCGCCGGGTCTCAGACCGTCTCTCGCGTCAGGCTCTCGCACAACGCCCACACCCTGTCCTGGTTGCCCCGATCCAGGACACTGGCCGGCCACTCCACGCGGCGGCACTTCATGCTGAAGTAGGCGCCGTTCACCCCCTCCACCTCGGCGCTGGAGGCCAGGTGGATGCTGGAGCGGGCCGGCTTGCTCAGGTCGCCGAAGAGCCGCGGCGCGGCCACCCGCAGCAGCGGGACGACCGGCCGGTACAGGTAGGGGAACCCGGCAGCCGTCATCGACCGGTTCATCGGCGTGTGCCCGTGCCCCGGGTAGGCCGCGTTGACCGTGACGCCGGTGCCGGCGACCCTCTCGGCGAAGCGCAGGCTCATCGCCATCAGCATCGTCTTGGTGTGGTTGTACTGGCTGAACGTCCACCCCAGATAGCGCCGTTCGGCCTGCAGGTTGTCCGGTTCGATCGGCCCGCCGGGGATGCCGCCGGTGATGTTGACGACCCGGCCGCCGAGCAGCGGCAGCAGCAGGCGGGTGAGCGTGAACGGCGCCAGCACGTGGGCGGCGAAGGTGACCTCCACGCCGTCCTCGGTCAGCGTACGGCGGGGCGGGCTCGCGCCGACGTTGTTGACCAGCACGTCCAGCCGGTCGCAGCGCTCGGCCACCTGGGCGGCGAGTGCGGCCACGTCACGGCGGCGGGTCACGTCCGCCGCGACGCCCTCGGCCTGGCCGCCGGACGTGCGCAGTTCGTCCACCGCCTGCCGGACGCGTTCGGGGTCGCGGCCCACCAGGATCACCCGGGCGCCGAGCGCGGCCAGCCCGCGCGCCGTCTCCTTGCCGATGCCCCCGGTGCTGCCGGTGATCAGCGCGGTCTTTCCTCGCATGAGACCCTCCTGTTAGAGCGTTGCACTCAATATGACATCGAGTGCCACATACGACAATGGGTGTAGAGTAACCGTCCATGGAAGGTCTGCGGGATCGCACGAGGCGCGCCGTACGCGTCGAACTGGCCACCCGGGCGCTGGAGCTGTTCGCCGAGCGCGGGTTCGACGAGACGACCGTCGACGACATCGCCCAGGCGGCCGGCATCTCGAAGCGCAGCTTCTTCCGCTACTTCCCGAGCAAGGAGGACGTCGTCTTCGGCGAGGTCGAGACGATGGCGGAGCAGGTCGCCGAGGAGATCTCGGCCCGGCCGCCGGGGGAAGGGCCCTGGGAGTGCCTGCACGCGGTGCTGCGCGACTGGGAAACGCGGATCAACAGTCAGGTCGAGGTGATGCGGCTCATCGAGTCCACCCCCGCGCTGCGCGCCAGGCTCCTGCAGAAACGCGACCACGCCCGCACCCGGATCATCCAGGCGCTGGCCGAGCGCGGGTTGTCCACGCTGGAGGCGGACCTGGCCGCGACGGCCGCCGGAGCGGCACTCGACGCGGTGGCCCGCGAATGGCTGCGCGCCGACGGCTCCGCCGACCGGCAAGCCCTGGCGGACCGGATCTTCACCCTGCTCCGGCCCGCGTTCCTGAGCTGAGACGCCAGGGGGGCTCCGGCGGCCGGCTCGACACCCGGGCCGGCGTCGTCGTCACCAGGTCACGGGCAGTTCGTACACCCCGTACACCTGGCCGTCGTGCTTGAAGGGGATCTTCTCGAAGTCGGTGGCCAGGGCGAGGGTGGGGACGCGTTTGTAGAGGGTGCCGTAGGCGACCTGCAACTCCATCCGGGCCAGGGGCTGGCCGAGGCACTGGTGGACGCCGAAGCCGAAGGCCACGTGCCGGCGGGCGTCGCGGGACACGTCCAGCTCGTCCGGCGCGGGGAAGACCTCGGGGTCGCGGTTGCCGATGTCGTTGGCCACGATGATGCCCTCGCCCGCGCGGATGACCTGGCCGCCGACCTCGATGTCCTCCTTGGCCACCCGGCGGCGTCCGCCGTGGGTGATGTTCAGGTAACGCAGCAGCTCCTCCACCGCGCCCGCGATCAGCGCGGGGTCGTCGCCCTCGCGCAGCCGGGCGAGCTGCCCGGGGTGGCGGAGCAGCGCGAGGGTGCCGAGCGCGATCATGTTCGCGGTGGTCTCGTGGCCGGCCACGAGCAGCAGCACGCCCATCTGGGCCGCCTCCTGCCTGGTCAGCTCGCCCGCCGTGACCCGGGCGGCCACCTGCGACAGCAGGTCGTCGCCCGGGTGGTCGAGCTTGTCGCCGACGAGCCCGTCCAGGTACTGCCTCAGCCGCCCGCCCGCGGCGGCCCTGTCCTCGACCGACACGTCCCGCTTGACGATGATCTTGCTGTTGTCCTGGAAGAAGCCGTGGTCGGCGTACGGAACGCCGAGCAGCTCGCAGATCACCAGCGACGGCACCGGCAGCGCGAACGCCTCCACCAGGTCGACCGGCTTCGGCCCGGCCAGCAGGTCGTCGATGAGGTCGTCGACGATGCGCTGGACGGCCGGGCGCATGGTCTCGACCCGTTTGACGGTGAACGCCCCTTGCACCATGCGGCGCAACCGGTGGTGCTCGGGGTCGTCCATGAGGATGAAGCTGATCGAGCTGTCGGGGCGCCTGGGGAACAGCGTCGGCAGCGGGTAGCCGGGCCGGGTGATGTCGGAGCTGACCTGCGGATGGCTCAGCACCGCCTTCTGCTCGGCGTACCCGGTGACCAGCCATACGGTGCCGCCGTCGCGCAGCCGTACCCGGGTCAGCGGCGTGTCCCGCTGGAGCGCCTGCAAGGCGGGCGGCGGGTCGAACGGGCACGCCGCCGCCCTGACGCCGGGGAACTCGGGCAACGTGCCGGAGGTGTCCTGGTCCGGGAGTGCCGTCATGACGGTGTTCCTTCCGCTCGATGGGTCCGGCCGGCCGGGCCGGTGGTGGCGGGGGCCGTCAGGGCCGGCCAGGGCGCGCGGGTGGCGTGGGCCCGCTCGGCGCTCATCGACTTCCGGCGTGACGCACCAGCACTCTCCTTTGTCGGATCCAGACAACCAACGCGGGCCGCCTTAAGTCAAGCGCCTGATTTCTGCGCGTGGGCCGGGGGCGTCACAGTGCGGCGGCGCGTTCTCCGGCCGTGAGCACCACCGTGAGGGCGGTGTCCAGCTCGGCCGGATCGATGCCCTCGAAGGCGGCGTCCGTGATCTCGCGCGCATGCGCGTACAGGGCCGCGAAGTAGGCCGCGCCCGCCTCGGTCAGCTCTGCCGTGGCGGGGGCGTTCCCCGGCCGGTACGCGACATGCCCCGCCGCCGCGGCGCGTTCGAGCACCCGTACGGCGTCCGGCCCGGCCAGGTCGAGACGGCGGTCGAGTTCCCTCACCACCTCGTCCGCGGGCAGGGGGGCGGCCGCCTCCTTGAGCAGGGTCAGCAACATCCAGGTGGGGAAGTCCGCGTCGAAGTCCGCGAGGGCGCGACGGTGCAGCCTGCCGATCAGGCGTGCGGTCTCGCCGAGCGCGCGGCCCAGGCTGGGACGCGGTCCGGGGTTCACGGTCATGGGGTCTCCTTCGTGACTGGCGGCACCTTCTGTTGGTGCCACCAATGATGGTGCCACCAACAATACACCCCATTTGATGGCCCCACCAACAATCGACTAGCCTGGCGACGTGAACCGCGCCCCGCACCCGACCCCCGCCCGGCTGCGCGCCCTGCCGAGCTGGGTGATCAACCAGACGGCGACGGCCGCCAACCGGCTGACCGACCGCGCGCTGGCCGGCACGAGTTCCCGGCGCCAGTTCGCGATCCTGTCGGCCCTCGACGAGTACGGCCCGTCCAGCCAGGCCGATCTGGGCAGATGCACCGGGATCGACCGCAGCGACGTGGTGACGGGCGTCACCACGATGGTCGAGCGGGGATTCCTGCGGCAGCGGCCCGACGCGGCCGACGGCCGGCGCAACATCGTCACCCTCACCCCCGAGGGGAAGGAACATCTGGAGCGGCTCGGCGCTCTGATCGCCGACGCCCAGGACGAACTGCTGCGCGCCCTCTCCCCGGCGGAATCGAAGATGATGCTCGACCTGCTCAGGCGAGTGGTCGCCGACGATCAGGACGCGACGTGAACCGGGGCCGGCGCGTACGGGTTTCCTCGCCGGGCAAGGAGAAATGACTATGGAACAGGAGCAGGTGCGCATCGTAGGCACCACCGACGACCTCGCCGACCTCGCCGGGAGGTTCCCCACGGGGACTCCCGTCCAGATCGACGCCGAGGAGATCGAGCCGGGCCACGAGCCGGGCAGCTCGGCGGGATGGGCGGTCGTGGCCAGAGCCGAGCTGCTGCCGGTCGGCGAGCGCGGCGGCCTCGCGGCGCCGGGCGAGCCGATCGCCACCGGAGAGGCCGACGCCGACGGCAACCGCCCGTTGCTGTTCACGCCCGTGCTCGTCCTGCAGTCGCGCAAGCTCGCCACGCCCGGCCGGTTGGGGCCCACGGCCCGCGCCGCCGACCCCTGCCTGCGCCGCGACGACGCCTACGAGCGCATCGAGCGCGACGGCGACGCGACCCTGTACCTGATGGAAGTGCTGGAAGCGGTCGAGAACCTGCGGGACGAGACCGACGGCGTGGCCGCCGACCGCGACCGCCTCCTGCACCCGGCGGCGCGCAGCCACCTGGCCTCGGCCGTCGAAGCCCTGAAGGCGGCGCGCGCCGCGGTGAACGAGGCCACCCGCTTCGGCAACGTGTGCGAACTCGTCCGCGGCGCGGACCACGACGACGCCTGGGCCGGGAAGATCGAGGACGGTCAGCCGTGCGACCCGGCGAACCTGCACGGCCTGCTGGTCGACCTGCCCGGCGGCCCGGCGGGGCGACCGGCCTGCCCGGTCCACGCCGAACTGGCGCGGCGACACGTGCCCGAGGCCACGGTACGGCCCAACCCGCACGCGTAGGCGGACGTCCAGCCGGGGCCCGTCAGCGGTCGTCGAGGAAGGTCAGCACGGCCAGGACGCGGCGGTGGCCGCCGTCGGAGACGGCCAGGCCGAGCTTGGCGAAGATGCTGCCGATGTGCTTGTGCACCGCGTTGTCGGTGATCGTCAGCCGTTCGCCGATCTCGGTGTTGCTCAGGCCCTGGGCCATCCACGACAACACCTCGCGTTCCCGGCCCGTGAGGCTGTCCAGGCCGTCGCCGCGCCCGACCATGAGCTGGGCGATGACCTCGGGGTCCATGACCGTGCCGCCCGCGGCGACCCGGCGGACGTCCTCGACGAACTGGCCCACCCGGCTGACCCGGTCCTTCAGCAGGTAGCCGACGCCGCCGGAGCCGTGCGCCAGCAGCTCGCGGGCGTAGACGCGCTCGACGTACTGGGACAAGACCAGGATGGGCAGAGTGGGGTCGGCGCGCCGGAGGGCGACGGCGGCCCTGATGCCCTCGTCGCGGAACGACGGCGGCAGCCGCACGTCGGCGATCACCAGGTCGGGGCGGTGCTCGGTGACGGCGTCCAGCAGGCCGTCGGCGTCCGGCACGACCGCGGCCACCTCGATGTCCTTGCTGGTCAGGAGCAGTTCCAGCCCGGTGGAGAGCAGGACGTTGTCCTCGGCGATCACGACGCGCACGGCAACTCCACGACGAGACGGGTGGGCCCTCCGGAGGGGCTGTCGATGCTCACCGTACCGTCGAGCGCGGCGGCCCTCCTGCGGATGCCGGTGACGCCGGTGCCGCGGCTCTCGTCCACGCCGCCCCTGCCGTCGTCGCTGATCTCGATGCGCAGCACGCGTCCCGACGCCAGCCGTACGGCGACGCGGGCGGCGCCGCTGTGCTTGGTGGCGTTCGTGACCGCCTCGGCGACGATGAAGTAGGCCGCCGTCTCGACCGCGGCGGGCACGGCGCCGAGGCCGCTCACGTCCGTCTCGACGGGCAGGCCGGCCTGCGCCGTCACGGCGGACACCGCGCCGGCCAGCCCCCTGTCGGCCAGGATCGGCGGATACATCGTGCGGATCACCTGGCGCAACTCGGTCATCGCCTCCTCGGTTCCCTCATGCGCGTCCTTCAGCAGCCGGCCGACGGGCCCGCCGTCGTCGTCGAGCGCCTCGCGGGCCATCGCCAGCCGCATCGCGATGGCGACCAGCCGCGCCTGCGTGCCGTCGTGCAGGTCGCGCTCGATGCGGCGCAGCTCGGCGGCGTGCGCGTCGAGGACGTTCGACCTGCTCTCGGTCAGCTCCCCGACGCGCTCGGCCAGCCGGTCGGCCTCCGACGGGGCGAGCGCGGCCAGGCAGGCGCGGGCGTGCAGACGGGCCAGCCTCGGCAGCGCCCACCAGGCCAGCGGCGCGGCCAGGACGACCTGCGCGACGCCCATGCCGATCGCCCGCTCCCACCCGGTCACCGGGAAGGCCAGCAGCAGCCGCAGCGGTTCGTCGGCCGGGAACAGCCACCACAGCGGGGCCTCCAGGACGGGGTTCACCAGCAGCCCGGCCACCCCGAGCGCGACCAGCGCGACGGGCAGGCCCACGGCGACGTGCAGCGCCGTCCAGCGCAGGTCGCGCCGGGACCGCGTGCCCAGGAGGAGCTGCCGCCACCGGTCACGCACCCCGGCCGCGGCGGGCGGGGCCGGGCGCGGCGGGACGTCGACCTCCAGCACCGCGCCGGCCTGCACGCGCTGCCATTCGGTCCACCTGTGCAGCACCGCCATCATGCGCGGCACCAGGACGAGCCCCACCCCGCCCACCGGGACGAGCAGGACGCCCGCGACGAGCACCGCCAGTGCGACCATGGCCGCCAGGGCCGACGCGAACACGATCAGGTGATACCGAACAAACCCCCACAGATTCTTCACATCAATTCATGATCTTCCGGGCGGGTAGCTCCATGGCCAGGGACACAATCGTCATCGCCCCCAGAATAGAGGCCGGTACCAGCCACAACGGCCCCGCCGGCAGCGGACGGGCCAGGAAGCCCACGCTCAGCAGCACCAGCGGCACGGCGGCCAGCACCAGCCCCGACGCCGATGCCCCGGCCCCCACGAGCAGCGCCTCCCAGCGCACCACGCGCCTGAGCTGACGCGGGGTCAGGCCGATCGCGCGCAGACCGGCGAACTCCTCGCGGCGCGCGGTCGTCGTCGCCACCAGCCGGTTGGCGACCGCCACCAGCACGTAGGCCAGCAGCACGGCGAGCACGGCGACGTTCACCAGCGTCTGCGCCGAGGCCATGGCGGCCTGCGGTCCCGCGGCGCGGCTGTCGAAGCGCAGCTCGGCGCGGCGCGCGAGGTCGCCGAAGTCGGCGGGACGGGCCAGCACGGCGCTGTCCAGGCCGGTCGTCGTGTGCGCGGTGGCCAGGTCGCGGGAGACCACGATCGGGCCGAACCCGAGGGCCCGACGGTAGGTGGCGGCCACCCGCGCCCGCACCCGCGCGCCGTCGCCCATGATCACGTCCATGGTCTGGCCGACCCGGCCCAGGTGCTCGTCCACCGCGACGGTCTCGCCCTTGAGCCCGGACAGCCGGCCGTCCGCGAGGTCGAGGTCGACCAGGCCCTCGGCGTCCGGGCCGAGCGCCATGGCCGGTCTGGCCATCAGGGCGGGGCTGTCACCGGCCAGGAGCGGCCCGGTCACCACGGTCGTCATCGCCATGCCCGCCGCCTTCGTCCGCGACCGCACGTCGGCCAGCAGGTCGCGCGGGACGCCGCCGAGGCCGGGAGCGCTGATCGTGACGAGCCCGCGCAGGCCCAGGGCGGCCTCGTCGGACTGCGCCCTGGCCATCGTGGTCTGGGTGAGCACCACGCTGAGGCCGAGCGTGACGACCATGCCGAGGGCGGCCACGGCTCCGGCGGTGCGCAGCGCGTACCCGTGGCAGTTGTGCACCGCCAGCCAGAGCGGGCCGGGCAGCCGCGTCATGAGCCGCGAGCCGGACACCGCCCGCGCCGCCCCCTGCACCAGCCGCGGCCCGGCCAGGGCCAGGCCGATCACCGCCACGATCGCGGCGGTGCTCGGGCCGATCACGGCCGCCTCGCTCCGCACGACCAGCGGCATCGCGGACAGCACCAGGGCGGCGAGCATGAGCAGCAGCCCCGCGCGGGTCCGCGCCGGCGACGGCGTGCGCGGCTCGGGCAGCCCGGAGACGACCGGCATGCGCGAGACCCGCAGCGAGCCCGCCCAGGCCGCCACCCGCGTGACGCCGAGGAGCAGCAGGGTCGCCGCCACGGCCGGCAGCGGCCCGTGGACCAGCGGCTGGTCCGCGCGCACCAGCCCGATCCCGGCCAGCAGCTCGCCGAAGCGGGCGGCCAGGAAGTAGCCGAGCGCGGCCCCGGGCGGCACGGCCGGCAGCGCCGCCGCCACGGCCTGGACGGCCACCAGCCGGCGCACCTGGCGCGGGGTGGCGCCGGCCGCGCGCAGCAGGGCGAGGTCGCGGCGCTGCCGGTTGACCGAGAGCGCCAGGCCGCCACCCACCACGAACCCGACCACCAGCAGGCTGATGCCGCCGATCGAGGAGGGCAGGACCAGCAGGAGCCCGCGGCCCGCCGCCGCGCCCGGCGACTCCGCGTCGGCCCGGTCGCGGCCCGTGGCGTACTCGTAGCCGTCGCCCAGCCGGGTCTTCAGCCGGGCGGCCAGCGTCTCGGGGGAGACGCCGGGCGTCGCCCGGACCGCGACGAGGTCCACCGTCCCCGGCCTGCCTGCCGTCCGGGCGGCCAGCGTGGCGGCCACGTCGTCGGGGAAGTACACGCCCGGGGTGTCCACCACGGCCGTCACCCGGTAGGTGGCGGGCGTGCCGGCCGCCGTCACCCGCAGCCGGTCCCCGACCCGGCCGCCGCTCACGGCGATCTCGTCGGCGGCGCGCGGCGCGCGACCCGCCGTGACCCGGCCGCTCAGCGCGAGCGACGACCATCCGTGCCCGGCGGTCGCGGGATCGGCGGTACGCCCGGCGTCACCGGCCGGGTGTTCCGTTGTCCCGACGACGACGACGGCGGCGGGGAAGCCGACGTCGCCGGCCACGGCCGCCGCCCCCGGCACCCCGGCGGCCGAGGCGACCAGCGAGCGGGGGAGCCGGGCGCGTTCGGGCAGCGCGATGTCCGGCTCCTCCTTGAGGGGGATCGACTGCCGCGCCGAGACCACCACGTCCGCGCCCGACAGCCGCAGGGGCGGCTGAGCGCGGAAGGCCGAGTCCACCAGCACGCCGGTCGCCGTCACCAGCGCCATCCCGCCCAGCACCGCCGCGAACACCACGACCAGGCCGCCCGCCTTGGCGAGCGCCAGCGCGAGCTTGATCACGCGACCCGCTCCGCGCTCAGCCGGGCCAGCCGGACGGCCAGGTCCTCGGCGCTCGGGGCGGGCAGGACGTCGAGGACCCGCCCGTCGGCCATGACCACGGTGTCGTGCGCGCGAGCCGCGGCGGCCGGGTCGTGGGTGACCATGACGACGGTCTGGCCCAGGTCGTCGACCAGCTCGCGCAGGAGGTCCAGCACGTGGGCGGCGCTGCGCAGGTCCAGCGCCCCGGTGGGCTCGTCGGCGAACACCACGTCCGGGCGCGCGGCCAGGGCCCGGACGATCGCCGCGCGCTGCTGCTGCCCGCCCGACAACTCCGTGGGCCGGTGACGCAGCCGGTCGCGCAGGCCCATCCGGTCGATCAGCTCGCCGAGCCAGGCCCGGTCCGGGCGCACGCCGGCCATCCGCAGCGGCAACGTGATGTTGTCCTCGACGGTGACGGTCGGCAGCAGGTTGTAGGACTGGAACACGTAACCGAGGTGCTTCCTGCGCCACTCCGTGCGGCGGGTCTCCGACATGCGGGTGACCTCGACGCCGCAGATGGTGATCTCGCCGGAGGTCGGCGGCTCCAGGGCGGCGGCGGCCTGCAACAAGGTGCTCTTGCCCGAGCCGGACGGCCCCATCACGGCCACGAACCGGCCGCGCGGGAAGGCCAGCGAGACGTCGTCGAGGGCGACCACGTCCCCGTAGGTCTTGCTGACCCGCTCCAGCATGACGACCGCGCCCATGCCCGTGCCCGTGCCCGCGCTCATGATCGGCGCCCGGCGAGGTGCAGGACGATGAGCCCGGCGATGGCGCCCACGCCCACCACGCCCGCCACCAGCCCGACGGGGTTCAGATCGCCCCGAGTGACGATGTTGGCCACCACGTTCACCGAGGCTCCGCATACCGCCAGCACCCACAGCAGGGCACGCGACACCGGTCGCCGAGTCCGGGTCCGAGGGCGGCGCGCCGAACGGTCATATGTGTCAATTCTGTACGGATCGCTCATGAAGACGACGCTACGGACATCGGCCGCCGCGATGAATCCCGCCAGCAACCGAAAGGACGGTACAGACTGCTGTAGTACGTCAGGCACAAGACCATGCATCTCGGAGGAAGACACTGTGAAGCGGATCGGCGTCATCGGGGTGGGCGAGATCGGCCGGGCCATCGTGACGGGCCTGTGCGAGGGCCCCGGCGAGCGTCCCGAGGTGTACCTCTCGCCACGGGGAGCGCGCGCGGCGGCGGAGCTGTCGAAGCGCTACGAGGACGTGCACGTGTGCGCCTCCAACCAGGAGGTCGTGGACCGCTCCGAACTGGTCGTCATCGCCGTGCGCCCCCCTGACCGGCACGAGGCGCTGGCCGGCCTGCGCGTGGACGACGACACGATCGTGGTCAACGTGATGGCCGGCGTGTCCGTCGAGGAGCTGCGCAAGATCCTGGACACCGGCGCCCCCCTGGTGCGCGCCATCCCTCTGCCCGCCGTCCGCGAACGCGGCTCCGTCACGGTGACCTGGCCGGCGCACCCGGCGACCGACGCCCTCTTCGGACGGCTGGGCGGCGTGCTCGCGGCCGAGGACGAGGCGGCCTTCAACGTCTTCTCCGCGCTGACGGCCACGCTCACCACCCAGCTGTCCTACCTGGCCACGCTCAGCACGTGGGCCACCGGCCACGGCGTCCCGCCCGAGGTAGCCGAGGGCTACGTCCGCGGGCTCTTCCAGGAGCTGGGGCGGGCGCTGGGCGACGAGAGCCGTTCCCTGGCCCGGCTCGCGGCCGACCACGAGACCCCGAACGGCAGCAACGAACGCGTCCGCACCACCTGGTTCACCCCGGCCAGGTCCGAGGCCCTCGCCGAGACGCTCGACGACCTGCTCGACCGCCTCACCTGACCGCGGGCGCCCCGGCGCCAGGGACGCGTGGCGGCCCGGTCGTCCAGGAGCGGTCCGGGCTCAGCCGGGCCGGTGGGCGACGGTCAGCAGGTGTCCGCTGACGCCCAGCAGCGAGGGCTCCGACTCCATCGAGCGCTGGGCGTCCAGGAGCAGGGCCCGGCGTCCGGGGTCGTCGAGCCAGTCGTTCACGTCGCCGTGCAGCCAGAACGTGCCCTCCAGGCCGTACCGGGCGGCCTCGGGCAGAGCGGCATCGGCGAACTCGGCGGGAACCTCGTCCGGGTGGTGGAAGTAGGCCGGGAAGCCGCGCCGGGGTGAGAGCATCACGCCGTGCGCTGCGGCGGCGTGGGCCGCCTCCCGCTGCCGTTCCTCCAGGTAGGTGCCCAGGTTCACGGTGTCGAGCACGGCCGCGTACCGGTTGATGGTGGCCGCGGCCACCACGCCGCCGGGCCGGACGGCACGCCGGGCCTCGCTCAGCGCCCGCACCCGGTCGGCCCGCTCGGACAGGTGGTAGAGCGGGCCCAGCAGGAGGACGGCGTCCACGCCGCCGTCGGGAACGGGCAGCCGCCGCGCGTCGCCCGTCGCGGCGCGTAGCCCCGGCACCAGCGCCGCCCGCTCCACGTGCAGCGGCACGGGGTCCAGCAGCTCCACCTCGTATCCGTCGGCCAGCAGCCATTCGGCGTGCACGCCGGTGCCGCCGCCCACGTCGAGGACCCGGGCCGGGGGCGGCGGCAGCGTGCGGCGCAGCACGTCCTGGGTGCGCCAGAACTCCAGGCGGCCGCGCCCCTGGCGCAGCCGGTCGTGCTCCAGGCCCTGTGCGTAGTAGGCCAGCACCTCTCGTGTCACGGTCATCGTCGATCGTGACCGTACGGCCGCGCGGGCGGCAACGGATTATCACTCCACCGCGAAGGACTGCGCACTTCTTTATCCGGGCGTGTAAATTTATCCATATGGATAACTCTCAGGTCTGGCGGCTCGTCCGGATCCTCTTCGCCGTCGTGCTCGTCCTCTCGATCGCCACGCTGGGCGTGGCCGCCGTCGTCGGCGGCAACTGGGTGGTGTGGCTGCGCGCCGCCGCCGTCGCCGCGGCCTCCGCCTGGCTCGTCTCCCTGGCCGGGCAGGCCGCCCAGGGCAGGCGGGCCGCCTACGTGCGCATCCGCTTCGTCTCCTTCGCCGCGCCGATCGGCGTCGTCGTCATCCTCCTCGCGCCGGACAGCGGCTACCCGGTGTGGATGAAGGCCGAGCAGGCCGTGGTCGGCGTCCTGGTCGCCGCCGTCGCGGTCGTCGTCAACCGCCGTGCCGTGCGCGCCGCGTTCCCGAAGCGTGGCAAGCTGGGCTGACATGGAGAGCTCCGGAACCCGTCAGGCGGCCACCGAGGCCCGCAAGGCCCAGATCGCCTCCGCCGCGATCGCCGTGCTGGCCGAACGGGGTTACGCGGAGACCACGTTCGAAGCCATCTGCGGTCATGCCGGGCTGAGCAGCAAACGGCTGATCTCCTACCACTTCTCCACCAAGGAGCAGCTCTTCGAGGCCGTCGTCCGGCAGGTCGTCACCGACGCGGCCGCCTTCATGCGGCCGGCGATCGAGGCCGCGTCCGGAGCCCGTGCCCGGCTTGAGGCGTTCATCAGGGCGAACATCGCCTTCATCGCCGCCCACCCCGCCCACGTGCGCGCGGTCCAGCAGATCGCGTTCGGCCGCGCGCACGTGGGGGACGGCGAGCAGGACGCCGCCGTCGCCAGGCTGGCCGCCCTGTTCGAGGACGGCCAGAGCACCGGCGCGTTCCGGGCGTTCGACAGCGTGCTGATGGCCACGTCCCTGCGCGCCTGCATCGACGCCGTGGCCGACCGCGTCGCCGGCGGCCTCGACCCCGGCCACTGCGCGGACGAGCTCGTCGACCTCTTCGACCGCGCCACCGCCGGAACACCCCGCCCGTCCTGACCGGCCGTCGGGCATGATGGCCGGCATGCCGGATCTCATCGACCCCACGGCCGGGCTGCGGACGTCCTTCCTGGAGGCGGTGGCCGAGTTCCGCGCCGACCGGGACTTCCCGGTCCCGTGGTTCGTCCAGGACGTCGATCCCGAGGCCCTGACCGGCCCGGCGGCCTTCGCCGCGTACGCCGGCCGGCTGCTCGGCGAACGCACCGAGGCGGGCACGCGCGCGGGTTTCGTGCCGATGACCACGCTGTGGTGGGCCGACGGCGACCGCTTCCTCGGCAGGCTGGCCGTCCGCCACCGGCTCACCCCTGAGCTGGAGAGGCTCGGCGGCCACATCGGCTACGACGTGCGCCCCGGCGCCCGGCGGCTGGGGCACGCGACGGCGATGCTCGCCGCGGCGCTGCCGATCGCGCGACGGCTGGGCATCGCCCACGCCCTGGTCCTGTGCGACCGGACGAACACCGCCTCCCGGCGGGTCATCGAGGCCAACGGCGGCCGGCTCCTCGACCTCACCGAGCGCAAACGCCGCTACCGGGTGCCCACCGGCCCCGAATAGCCGCTCACCCGCGCCGCAGCAGCAGCTCGATGCCGTCGAGCAGGCGGTGGATGCCGAACTCGAAGATGTTCTCCGGCTCCGACGCCTCGAACGCCTCGTCCCCGAACTCCGACACCATCGGCAGCCGCTCCGCCCCGATACTGCGCGCGAACGCCTCCTTGCGGGCCCGCGCCCACTCCCGCCGCGAGTGCCGGCTGGTACGTGCGGCCTGCGCCTCGTGGGCGAGCGGCACGGCGGCGCTCTGCACGTACGTGCCGATCAGGATGGCGACCTGGACGAGCGTGGCGAAGTCGAGCCCGTGGCCGTCGAGCGCGCGCATGCGCCAGTCGGTGTAGGCCATCAGCGCGGGCGCGACCGGCGGCCGGGTGGTGACCGCGACCAGGTGCGACATCCACGGGTGCCGCCGGTAGAGCTCCCACTCCAGCCGCGCGGACAGCTCCAGTCTGGCCCGCCAGCCGTCCGGCCCCGGCTCGGGCAGCGGGCGGGCGGCGAAGACGGCGTCCACCATGAGGTCGTTGAGCTCCTCCCGGCTCGGGACGTACCGGTAGAGGGACATCACGCCGACGCCCAGGTCCGTCGCGATCCGGCGCATCGACACCGCGGCGACCCCCTCCCGGTCGGCGAGCGCGACGGCGGCCCGTACGACCCGGCCCTGGTCGAGCGCCGCCTCGGCCCCGGCCCGTCCGGCCGGGGCCGCGGGCTCCTCGGCGGGCGGGGGCTCGGCGAGCCGCGCCCGGTAGGCCCTCGTGCGGCAGGCGCGCGAGCAGTAGCGCCGGGGCCGCCCCCGCTCCGCCGTCCGGAGCTCCCGCCCGCACACCTCGCACACCGCCACGTAGCGCCCCTTTTCGTCACCACCGAATTCTGTGACGAAATTATACTTCATCCCTTTAAAGTCGCATTAATCGGCAATTGATGTACGGTGTATTTATGACTCGTGCACCGTACGCCAATTCTGTGACGAAAATGGCTCTTGAACTCCACCATGTGACGAAACGCCACGGCGGCGGCGCCACCGCCGTGACCGCGCTCGACGACGTGTCCCTGGCGATCCCGCACGGCACCTTCACCGCCGTGATGGGCCCGTCGGGCTCGGGCAAGAGCACGCTGCTGCACTGCGCGGCGGGCCTGGACCGGCCCGACTCCGGATCGGTCGTCCTCGACGGCCACCGCCTGGACGGCCTCGACGAGGCGGCGCTGACCCGGTTGCGGCGCGAGCGGATGGGGTTCGTCTTCCAGTCCTTCAACCTGGTGCCCACACTGACGGTGGCGCAGAACGTGACGCTGCCCATGGAGTTCGCCGGCCGCCGCGCCGACGGGCGGCGGGTACGGGCGCTGCTCACCCGGCTCGGCCTGGGGGAGCGGACGGGACACCGGCCCGGCGAGCTGTCCGGCGGCCAGCAGCAGCGGGTGGCCATCGCCCGCGCGATGCTCGGCGAACCGGCCGTCGTGTTCGCCGACGAGCCGACCGGCGCGCTCGACACGCAGGCCGCCCGCGAGGTGCTGGGCCTCCTGCGCCAGGCCGCCGCCCAGGAGGGACGGACGATCGTGATGGTGACCCACGACCCGGTGGCCGCCTCGTACGCCGACGCCGTGGTGTTCTTCGCAGACGGCCGCGTCGTGGACCACCTGACACGCCCCGACGCCGCCACGGTCGCGGCCCGCATGGCCCGCCTGTCGGCGCCCGTCCACGCGGGAGGCGTGCGATGAGGTGGCGGCTGGCTTTCGGCACGATCGGCGCCCACCGGGCGTCCTACCTGGCCTCGGCCGCCGTCATGGCGGCCGGCACCGCGCTGCTCACGGCGTTCGCGAGCCTGCTGGAGACCGGCCTGGCCACGGGCCTCGACCAGGGCTTCCTCGTCATGCTGCCGGCCATCCTGGGCGGCTGGACCCTGGCGATCGTGGCCTTCGGCGTCGTGTCCACCGTGTCGCTGACCATCGGGCACCGCGAGCGCGAGCTGGCCCTGCTGCGCTCCATCGCGGCCACCCCGCGCCAGATCCGGCAGAACGTCGTGCTGGAGACGCTCCTCGTGGCCGTCCCCGCGATCGCCGCCGGGCTGCCGCCGGGCGCCGGGCTCGGGGCGGTCGTGCTGGCCCGGCTGGCGGACGGCGGCCTCGTCGAGGCGGGCGTCGAGCCGGTGGCGGGCTGGCCGAGCGTCGCGATCGGCGCGGGCACGTCCCTGGCCGCCGCCCTGGCCGCCGCGATGATCTCCAGTCGGCGCGCCGCGTCCATCCCGCCGGTGCGGGCGCTCGCCGCCGCCGCGCCCGGCCGGTCACTCGGCCGGGGCCGCGTCGTCGCCGGCGCGCTGCTGCTGGCACTGGGCCTGAGCCTGTCGGTGACGACCCTGTTCATGGACGACGGCCCCCTGCTGTCCAGCACCGCGGGCCCGGCGGGCGTCGCCGTCGCGGTCGGCCTGGCCCTGCTCAGCCCGGTCGCCGTACGGCCCGTCGGCCGGCTGGCCGAGGCCAGGCTGGGCGCGTCCGGGCGGCTGGCCGTCCGCAACCTGCACGCCCGTGCCCAGCACACCGGGAGCGTGGCCGGGCCGCTGATCCTCCTGGTCGGCATCGCCGGCGGCACGCTGTCCATGCAGAGCACCGAGGACGGCCTCCACCGGGGCGCCGCCGACGTCAGCGCGCGGCTCGCCCCGGTGAACTACCTGGTCGTCACCATGATCATCACGTTCACGGCGATCGTCGTGGTCAACACGCTGATCGCCGCCACCCGCCGCCGGAGCCGCGAGTTCGGGCTGCTGCGGCTGTCGGCCGCCACCCGAGGGCAGGTGATGGCGACGGTCGTGGCCGAGGGCGTGGTGACCGCGCTCCTGGCCGTCGTGCTCGGCACGGTCGCCGCCGCGGCGACCACCGTGCCGTACAACCTGGTCAGGACCGGCTCGCCGATGGCGGCCGGGCCCGGCTGGACGTACGCGGCCGTCGCCGGGGGCGCGCTGCTGCTCGTGCTGGCGGCCTCGATCCCCACGGCCGCGGGGGCGCTGCGGGTCAGGCCGGTCGAGGCGATGTCCGCCCCCTGACCGGGGGGCAGCCCGCCGTCCAGGCACGGAGCTTGTCGGGGTTGCGTACGGCCCAGAAGTGGCTGATCCGGTCGTTCGCCACCTCGAAGGCCATCACCGCCACGGTCACACCGTCCTGCTGGGCCACCAGGCCGGGCCGGCCGTTGACCGTGCGCTCCAGGATGGTCAGGCCGGCCGCCGCCGTCACCGCCGTCCTGGTCGGCCGGAAGGTGGTGCTGGAGCTCGACGTCACCGCGGCCCGCACGCCGCGGGGCAGAATCTGACCTCGGGGTAGCGCGAGGACGGCTCGTCCAGGAGGGGCTGCCGCTTCGACTTCAGGTGCAGGTCGAGGAAAGCGGCCACGTACGTGCGGGTGAGCTCGGCCGCGCGCAGGACGCCGGAGGCGGGCCTGATCCCGAGGGCGCCGGCCATCAGCGGCCCGTCGGTGAAGGACTGATGTTCCGCCCCCGACAACACGAGCCAGCGCTTCCACCCGGTCAGCAGCTTCCAGTCACGCTCCCACGAGGTGTCGCGACCGCCGGGGACGTGCTGCGGCGACCCCAGGAACAGGAACGGCCGGGAGAACCCGTTCTTGGGGATGCGGGCGTAGGTGGTGCCGTCCATGTCGACGCCGGCGCGCACGCGGGAGTCCCGCACCATGGTCGCCATGGCGCTCGCCCCGCCGATCGACTGGCCGACCATCGCGATCGTGGATCGGTCGATCAGGTCGGACCCACGCCATTTCGCCGGAAGCTGGTCGAGCACGAAGGAGACGTCGGCCGCCCGTCCCGCGACCACCCCCGTGCCGAAGCCCGGGTCGGTGTCGCTGTCGCAGGCCAGGCATTCGGCGACCCGCCCACCGGGGAAGGTCGTGGCGTAGCTCTCGTAGGTGTGGTCGATCCCGGCCACCACGTACCCGCGGCTGGCCAGGTCCTCGGCCAGGGACGTGAGCGTGTTCGTCGGATTGGTGAAGCCGGGGGACAACACCACCAGCGGCAGGTTCCGGCCCGCGGGTTCGGCGTCGGCGACGGCGTTGGTGCGCGTCCCGCTGAGCGTGCCGTCCGGCACGCCCCCGACCCCAGGCGCCGCAGGCCGAGCTCCGCCTCCTGCGGTGTCATGTACGCCGCCCGCCGCCCGTCTCGCCGCTCGGCCGGATACCACAGGGTGACCTTGAGCTCCCTGGCGTCGACGTCGAGGTTCCAGGGGTCGGGGCGGGAGGCGTCCTTCAGGTAGAGGGCGGTGGTGCCGACCGGATGGGCGCCGGTGGGGGCGGGCAGCGTGGCGGGCCCGGCCGACGCGGCCGACGGCGCGGCGGACCGGGGCGGCATGGGCGCGGAACAGGCGGACGCGGCCAGGACGACCAGTCCCGCGGCGACCGCCGGGAGCCGTCTCATCGAGAGGTCCATTCACTCCACCAGCAAGGTGAGGGCCTTGGCCAGCGCGGGGTCGCGCCCGGCGGCCGCGTCCCGCGGGGCCGGCGGCACGTGGTGGTCGGGCGGCACGCCGATCCGGTCGATCACCTCGCGATCGGGCCCGAGGTGGTGCCTGACGGGAAGGCTCAGAGTGGTGTCGTCGGCGCGCGAGGTCTCGCACCTGCCGTCCACGGTGCACTGGTAGGCGGTGACCTTGCCGTGGCCGAACCCGCTGACCAGCCGGGTCGCCTCCACAGGACTGCCGCCGCCGTTGCCGCGCAGGTCCAGCACGACGCCGGACAGGGGACGGCCGGTGCGCATACCGGCGATCGCCTTCAGTACCCGGCCCGCGGAGTCGGGGGCGAACCCGCGCAGCCGTACGTAGGCGACGTCGTAGTGGTCAGGGGGCTGCTTGATGTCGTGCGCCCAGCGGGCGTGGTCGTCGCCGAGGCCGGCCACGATGGCCTCAAGGGTGACGACGGCCAGCTTGTCGCGAAGGTCGGGGACCTGATCGGTGGTCCTGCGGTAGGCGGCCTCGAAGGCGGCCCAGTCGGTCCTGCGGTCGCCGGTCAGCGCCGGCATGGTGGACTCGGGCAGGTCGCGTCCGTCGCGGTTGAGCTCCCGGATCAGGGCGGCGAATCCGGCGCTCAGCAGCGCGCGGGCGTCCAGTGTGGCACCGCTGTAGTAGGTGCCGAGGATGCAAAGTAGGCCTGTTCGATGACGTCGATCGTGGTGGCCGCCTCCGGGCCGGGAGCTCCCTGGGGCGGCGGGCTGCCGTGCTCGCCTGGCCACGCGGCGGCGTCGGGGCCGTGCAGGCCGCCGCCAGGAGGAGGACGAGCCCGGCGGACGCGATCCTGGTGACGGTCATGACAGGCGCCTGCGGATCCACCAGAAGCAGAACCATGACAGGCCGAGGGCGAGCAGGGCGTAGATCCCGGTCTCGATCCACTGGAAGGGCCAGAAGCGCTCAAGGGGCTGGTAGGTGGCCCGCTGCCGATAGCCGAGCCGGTTGATCTCGACCATGCAGCCGTCCCCGGCCCCCGCCGACGGCGAGCAGGGCCCCGACGTGGTGGACACCCGGGCGGTCCCGTAGCCGCCGTCGCCGCCCTCGCCGCCGAGCACGCGCCCGGACGGATCGAGCAGGTCGGTGGACAGCACCCAGGCTCCCGCGTCACCGGGAACCGCCGACCTCAGACGGATCTCCACATATCCGCCTCGCTCCCGGTTGATGCCGATGCCGTCCACGTTCGCCTTGCCGAGTTCGAAGGTCGCGGTGATCGGGGGCATCAGGTGCGGCCGGACCAGCAGCGGCATCGCGAACTGGAAGGCGGCGAAGACGGCCAGCGTCAGCGCCATGGCGGGCAGCGTGCGGCGTACCAGCATGCCCACGGTCACGCCGAGGACGAAGGTGAAGGCCGCGTACCCCAGCGGGGCGAGGCCGCGCGCGCCGAACACCAGAGGAGCCATCAGGGCCAGGCTCTCGGAGGCTGACCTGTCCAGAGGGCTGGACCACCAGGTCACCATGAGAGCGCACAGGCCGGCGACGGCTATGGCGGTCAGGCCCATGAGCCCGAGCTTGACCGCCAGCCAGCGGCCGCGGGTGATGCTCTGGTTCCACACCATCAGGTGCGTGCCCGCCTCCAGCTCGCGGGTGATCAACGGTGCTCCCCAGAAGACCCCGGCGAGGGCGGGCAGGAGCAGCACGACGAGGGTCAGGCCCATGAACGAGGTCTCGTGCCCGCCGAAGAAACGGTTGTAGAAGCGGTCGCAGGTGTCGTCCTGGACGCAGGCCGCGATCCCGGCGGAGTAGTCGGAGGCCAAACCGGGGCCGGTCAGGGCCAGGGCGACGGCGAGGACGACGAGCAGGGCGGCCGTCGCCGCGGCCGAGCCGCGGAACTGGCGCCAGGTCAGCCAGATCATCGGCGCACCTCCAGGGCGACTCGCCGGTCCGCGCTGTGCTTGTCCAGGTAGGCCAGGACGAGGTCTTCCAGGCCCAGTGGGGTGACCGTCCAGGCGGGGTCGTGGATGGGGGCCTCGGTGCGGATCACGTACGTGCTCTGCCGGTCGGTGTGGCTGGCGGAGATCACGTGCTGGTCGGCAGGGAGCCGGTCGGGATCGCGGCGCGGGCCGGTGAGCCGGTGATGGGTGGCCAGCAGCTTGTCGGTCTCCCCGGCCACCTGCACGCGGGAGTCGACGAGCACGATCAGGTAGTCGCACACGCGTTCCAGGTCGGAGACCAGGTGAGAGGAGAGCACCACGCTGAACTCGTGCTCGACGGTCGCCTCCATCAGACCCTGCAGGAACTCGCGGCGGGCCAGCGGGTCGAGCGAGGCGACCGGCTCGTCCAGGATCAGCAGCTCGGGCCGCTTGGCCAGGCCCAGGGTGAGGGCGAGCTGGGCGCGCTGGCCGCCCGACAGCCTGCCCGCCCGGTGGGCGGGATCGAGACCGAGTCGCGCGATTCGTTCGCGCGCCATGGTGGCGTCCCAGCGGGGGTTGAGCCGCGCGCCCAGCCGCAGGTGCTCGGCGATGCTGAGCCCGGCGTAGGTGGGGGTGTCCTGGGCCACGAAGCCGACCTTGGCCAGCTGCGCCGGACCGCCGGCGGGCCGGCCGCCGAGCACGGTGATGCCGCCCGCCGTCGGCTCCAGCTGGCCACTGGCCAGCTTCAGCAGCGTGGTCTTGCCGGCTCCGTTGGGCCCCACCAGCCCGACGACGTGCCCTGCCGGGATGTCGATGGTGCACTCGCGCAGCGCCCAGCGCTTGCCGTATTTCCTGCCCAGTCCCTGGGCCTGCAGGACCGCGTTCACGCTATGTCCTCCTGAGAGGTGGTCCGAAAGGTGGTCATGAAGAGGGCCTCGATGCTTTCGTCGTCGAGTCCGGCCCGGCGGGCCTTGGCCAGCCAGCGCCGCAGCTCCAGCCGGAGCGGGCCGTGCGCGGCCAGCGAGGCGTTGGTGAGCGTCGCCGTCACGAACGTCCCCACTCCCGGCCGGGCGGCGACCAGGCCCTCGTGCTCCAGTTCGCGGTAGGCCTTCAGGACGGTGTTGGCGTTGATCGCCAGATGGCCCACGACCTCCTTGACGGTCGGCATCTGGTCGCCCTCGCGCAGCACGCCGAGCCGCAGCGCCTGCCGTACCTGCTGGACCAGCTGCAGATACGGCGAAACACCCGACCTGCCGTCCAGATGGAACTCGATCACCTGGATCCTCCATATATCTAGCCTGCTAGCACTTTAAAGTCCCAGATGTTAAAGGATCATAAGGAGCGCTGTACAGGAGGCGAGGAAGGCGCTGATCCAGACGCCGGGCCCGCGTCTGAACGGCCAGTGCCCCCTGGACGTGATCCGGTGGGCGAGCGCAGCCGCGGCCGCCACGACGGTCCACAGGAGAAGGGCCGCCGCCGTCCGGCGGGGGAGGGGCGGATCGGCGGACATCAGGCCGAGCAGCAGCATGTAGCAGACGAAGGCCACACGGGCCAGGAGGCGGCAGAAGGTCGTCACCGTACTCGGCCACGACAGCACCGACTGGAAAGACCTCCAGGTGCCGCCCGCGGCCAACGCTCCGTTCTTCTACGAGCCGAACTTCGACGACAGCGGCTGGTCGACCGGGCAGGAGGGCTTCGGCGCCACCAACGGCACCTGCGCCTGGAACAACGCCACCAACGTCCGCGGTTGATGCGCCCGTTCCCGCCAGGATGGCGGCGGCGATGACGAGGACGGCCGGCCATCGTGCGATGGCGTGTACCGGGACAACAACGGCACCGCCCGGCTCCCGGCGTGTCCCCCACGCGGCCCGCCGCCACTCAACCTGCAGCCCGGCCCTCGTACGCCGCCGCCACGCCCGAGGTCAGGGGCGTTCTCCGCGCTGCGCGGCCCGCAGGTCGAGCCAGCCGATCAGCTTGACGTCCTCGCCGTCCAGGACCTCCCGGACGTCGGGGTCGGTGAACAGGGCCAGCTCCCAGCCGCGCTTGGCCGCGCCCGGCATGATCGCGCGCAGCTCGTCGGTGTCCTCGAAGGGGTGGATGTAGATCTCCGTCACGCCCGGCCGCAACGAGCGCAGCAGGCCGATCATGTCCTTCTTGAGCGACTCGTAGTCCTCGCCGTCGGCCTGCTGGAAGGGCAGCGACCACAGGCGGTCGAGGATGACCACCCCGGCCTCGTCGGCCATCGCGGCCAGGGCCTGCGCCACGGGCTCCAGCTCCTCCGGCGCGCCGGTGCCCTCCAGCGAGCGCGGCAGGCGGAAGGGCAGGCCGAACTCGGCGCACACCGACAGGACGACGTCGAGGAAGTGGCGGCCGGTGGCCAGGCCGTACAGGCTGCCCATGTGGTTGTCGGCGTGCGAGGGGTCCAGGCCGAGCGCGACGGCCTTGCGGATCTGGTTGACGATCTCGACGCGGACCTCGTCGGGGTCGGCGGACCGCTCGAAGGAGGCGCAGTCGCGGAAGAAGTAGCCGGTCTCGTCCACCAGCGTGGGGACGGGCCGGTCGCGGGTGACCGGGCCCCAGCGGTAGCCCTCCCACTCGCTGGTCAGCGTCAGGTGCACCCCGACGTCGAAGCCCGCGGCCTCGGCGACGGCCTGCGGCGCCCACGGGCAGGGCGTCATCACCGTGGCCGAGCTGATCGCCCCGGCCCGCAACAGGGAGGTGATGCCGAGGTTGGCCGACCGGCTCATGCCGTAGTCGTCGGCGTTGACGATGAGCAGCCGGTCGTCGGGGGCGTGGCCGAGCCGGGAGGCGAGCGTCATCAGGGAACCCTTCGTAGGTGGAGGCTCGTGCGGCTCGGCGACCGCGGCCAGGTCGACGTCGTTCTCCGGCAGCACCGGCATGGGCAGGACGGCCTCCAGCGCCTCGGCCGGCCCGCGCACCGAAGGTAGGCCGGAAATCTTCCAACCGATCGTCCAGCACGGGACGACCTCCGTCAATTCTCGGTCCGGGTGGCGTACTTGCCGGGCGGGCGCGTACGCGAGACGGTGGCCAGGTGCCTGACATTCCCGGTCCCCCTCCCGCGCCGGACGGCGGGCTGAGTGCCGTCGCGGCCGCCGGCGGCCTGCACACCTACCAGCTCCGGCTGCACGAGCGGTACGGCCCGCTGGTGCGCTTCCAGCTTCCCGGCGCGCCGGAGGCGATCTCGGTGGCCGACCCGGTGCTGCTGGAGGCGACGGCCGCGATCGACGAGCGCCCCGACGAGCTCTTCGAGTTCCTGGCCCCCCTGTGCGAGGACGGCAACCTGCAGACGCTGCCCGCCGACGAGCACGGCCCCTTCCGCCGGGTCCTGCTCTCGGTCCTCGCCGGCCGCCGGTCGCACGAGGCGCACTTCGCCGGCTTCGTCACCCTGGCCACCGAGCTGGCCGACCGCTGGGAACGCCGCGCCGCCGACGGCCCGGTGGCGCTCCAGCAGGACCTGAGCGAGCTGTCCCTGCGCATGATCGCCCAGTACGCCCTGGGCGGCGGCCTCGCCGACCCGGCCCGGGTGGTGAGCGCGTTCGAGACCGTGCTGACCGTGCACCTGGGCCGCCTGTACGAGCGCGACGACGACCGGGCGCGCGGCGAGCGGGCGCTGGCGTACCTGCGCGAGGTCGTGGACGGGGTCCTGGCCCGCGGCGGCAGCGAACTGGTGACCGCCCTGGCGAAGGCGGACATGTCGCCCGCCCGGATCAGGGACACCGTGCTCATGATCATGCTCGCGGCCCACCACACCACCGGCGTGGCCGTCTCCTGGACCCTGCACCTGCTCGCGCGCAACCCCGGCCCGGCCGCGCTGGTGACCGCCGAGCTGGACGACGTGCTGGGCGAGCGCGCCGCCCCCGACTATGCCGACCTGCGACGGCTGCCGTACTTGGAGATGGCGCTCAAGGAGTCGATGCGCCTCTACCCGCCCGGCCCGTACGGCGCCCGCGAGACCACCGAGGACCTCACCCTGGGCGGCCACCACGTCCCGGCGGGCACCACGATCTTCTACCCCTTCTGGGCCGTCCACCTCGATCCGCGCCACTGGCCGGACCCGCACGCGTTCAGACCCGACAGGTTCACCCCCGAGGCGCAGGCCGCCCGCCACCGCTACGCCTACCTCCCCTTCGGCCTTGGGCCGCGCGGCTGCGAGGGCGCGAGCCTGGCCATGGTCGAGGCCGAGCTGGTGCTCGCCGTGCTGCTCAGGAGGTTCGCCTTCGAGCCGGTCGAGGACCATCCGGTGACGCCCGTCGAACGCTTCGTGCTGTGGGCCGAGCACGACATCCGCATGCGCCTGACCGGCCGCCGCCCCCGCTGACGCGCCGGACGGGTGTGGCGGGTCTTGCCTCGGCGTGCGCGCTGGCATATGAGTGATGCACGCTCGTTCGGACGCCGCCCATGCATGGGAGAGTCGATGAACATCCGCGGAAAGGCGACGGCCACTGTGGCGGCCGGCGCCCTGGTCACCCTCACCGCCCTCACCGCCGGCGGCCCGCCCGCCTCGGCCCGGACCGCCGCCCTGGGGGTGACGCACGAGGAGAACCCCCGGGTCCCCGTGGGCGCCGCCTGGACCGAGGCGTATTTCCCCTCCTCCGATGGCAGCGGCGTCGAGCTCCACGCCGACGTGCTGCGCCCGGCGCACCTGCCGGCCGCCGCGCGGACGCCGGTGATCGTCTCGGTCGGCCCCTACTTCGCCCACGCCGGGCAGACCGGCCCCGAAGGCTGGGACCGGGTCGGCCCGTCGGCGCGCTTCCAGGACTTCGTCGACGGCGCCGGGCTGATGGCCCGCGGCTACACCTTCGTGATGGTCGACCTGCGCGGCTTCGGCGGCAGCACCGGCTGCCTGGACTGGGTCGGCCCCGGTGAGCAGGCCGACGTGCGGGCCGCCGTCGAGTGGTCGGCGGCCCAGCCCTGGTCGTCCGGCAAGGTCGGCATGTACGGCAAGTCCTACGACGCGGTCACCGGCCTGGTCGGCAACAATCTCAGGCTGCCGAGCCTGAAGGCGGTCGTCGCCCAGGAGCCGGTCTGGAACATGTACAACTACCTGTTCAGCAACAAGGTCCCGCGGCCCAACGTCACGGGCACGCCGGAGGCGTACAACTCGATCGCGACGATGCCGCCGATGGCCGACGACAGCGACCGGTACAAGGCGAACGCCCAGTACGAGACCGCCCATCCCGCCTGCCTGACCGACAACGTCACCAACAACAACAATCCCGACCTGCGCTCGGCCTACTGGCGGGCGCGCAACCTGGCCGATCGGGCGGCCGGCACCAGCACGCCGCTGCTGGTCACCCAGGGCTTCATCGAGCCCAACACCAAGCCCGAGGACATGGAGGTCTACCTCGCCAACCACCGGGGCCGCGAACGCGGCTGGCTCGGCCAGTGGGAGCACGTGCGCGGCAACGACACCGACGCCCAGGGACGGCTGCTGCAAGGGCGCGCGGGCTGGTTCGACGAGGTGATGCGGTTCTACGACCAGTACCTGCGCGGCGTGCGGCCCTCGGTGGCCGACCCGGCGTACGCGATCGAGGACAGCCTCGGCCTGTGGCGCGCCCAGCCGACCTGGCCGGTGGCCACGACGTCGTACGAGGCCCGGCTGTCGGCCGGCGCGTACCTGGACGACGGCGGCGGCGCCGCGACGGCGACCTCGACCCCCTCGGGCCGCTGGGACATGGAGCACGCGCCGCCCCTCGAACCGCTCACCACCGCCGAGAAGAACTCGGCCAGGCAGAGCGCGGCCCCTTCGAGCAGCTTCTGGACCTGGTCCACGCCCGCCGCCGAGAAGCTCAGGCTCACCGGCACGCCGAGGATCAGGCTCGACGCGAGCACGAGCGGGAACGTGATGGTCCGCCTGTGGGACGTCGCCCCCGACGGCCGGGCCACCATGTTCGACGAGAACGTCGCCCTGCTGGAGCGCGCCGGCCCGGTCGCGTTCGACCTGAAGTCGCCCGACTGGACGTTCGAGCGGGGGCACCGGCTGGGCGTCCAGATCGGCACCATCGAGTCCGACGGCTGGCTGGACGTGCCCTCGGGCAACACGATCAGGGTCTCCGGCGCGCGGCTCGGCCTCGACCTGCTGTCGGCGCGGTCCGACGTGGCCACCCAGGGCGACCGCTCGCCGTACCTGGACCGGTACCTCGCGGCCTACACCACCACCCTCGGCGGCGTCGGCGCTGGCACCTTCCCGCTGCGGGTGTCCCGCCACTGACCGGGCCGGAAGCGCGCCGGAGCGGCCGCCTGGGCGGGGGTACGGCCGGCAGCAGGACCGAGCAGGCTGCCAGGGCGATGAGTAACCGGATGCCTCTCATGGCCTCAGTGTGCGAGCGACCCCTTGGGGATCACTGAGAACTGGGTCGGAGCCCCCGCGGGCCGTCAGGGCTCGACGCCGTGACGGTCGCCCGCGTCCAGGACGGCCACCACGCCGTGGCCGCCCACGCCCGTCCGAACCTCCAGGCCCGCCGCCCGCAGCGTGTCCGCGACCAGGGCCGCGGTGCGCCGCTCCTGGCCGGCCGGTTCGGGGTGGCGGTGGATCTCGCGGCGTAACTCGATCAGATCGTCGTCGCTCATGGCCGCATGCTGACACATCGCCCGGCCCCCGTCCCGGGGCGACGTGCCGGCGTCAGTTCGCCAGGCCGGTGAACATGCCGGGCTCGTAGGAGCCGCCCGGGGTGCGGACGATCACGTTGAGCCGGTTGTTGGCGTTGATCACGGCGATCAGGGAGACCAGCGCGACGACCTGGTCGTCGTCGTAGTGCTCGCGCACCCGGGCCCAGGTCTCGTCGGACACATCGTGGTGGCTGTCGGCGAGCCGGGTGCCCTCCTCGGCCAGGGCCAGCGCGGCGCGTTCGGCGTCGGTGTACACCGTGGACTCGCGCCAGGCGGCCACCAGGTTGACCCGCACCGCGCTCTCCCCGGCGGCGGCCGCGATCTTGGCGCCGAGCGCGTTGCTCATCAGGTCGAAACGGGGTTTCGTGATCGTGGTCCTCACTCGTGGACGGCTGGTCGTGGCCGGCCGCCGGCGCCGGACGGTCGTCGTCCGCCGCCGTCGTGGCCGGTCGCACAGGAGACTCCGGCCACCGGGCGCCTGTGACAGTGATCCGCGCCACATGAGGTGATTTGGGATGACGCCGGTGTCAACGTTGCATACTTCCCGCATGATTTTCACGCAGCCAGAGCTCGACTACCTGGCCGGACAGCACCTCGGCCGCCTGGCCACCGTCTCCCCCTCCGGAGACGTGCAGAACAACCCCGTGGGCTTCTTCGTGGACGCCGCCTCGGGCACGATCACCATCGGCGGGCACGCGATGGGCGCCTCCAAGAAGTTCAGGAACGTCCAGCGGGGCAGCACGGTCGCCCTCGTCGTGGACGACCTGGCCTCGGTCGACCCGTGGGTGGTGCGCGGCATCGAGATCCGGGGCACGGCGGTGGCCTCGACCGACCATGAGCCGCCGGTGCCGTACTTCTCGCGGGAGGTCATCACGATCACGCCCACAAGGATCGTCTCGTGGGGGATCGACGGAGGGCGGTCGTCGCGGATCGTCTGAGGGGCGCGGGCCGGCGTCCGGCCGTCAGCTCGGCGGACGCCAGCCGTGCGCGAGGAGGTCGAAGACCTGCTCGACGGCCCCGCGAAGATCCTTCCGCCCCCGGGTGAGCGCCGGCGTCTCCAGGACGAACCGGGCCAGCGCGTGGCAAGCGACGTCGTCGGGGGCCACGCCCGCGTCCTCGGCGACGGCCGCGCCGAGGGCGGCGGTGTGCCGGGTCCACATCCGTTCGTAGTACTCCAGCAGCGCCGGCGTGGACTCCACCAGCGCGGTGAACTCGGCCCGCAGCGGATGGGCGGCGAGCGGCGGCCAGGACGCCAGTACGTGCCCGCGCAGCGCCTCGACGACGCTCTGCCCCTCGGGGCGCCCGCGCACCGCCGCGACCAGCTCCGCCTCCCGGTCCTCCTCCTCGTCGAAGACCAGCGCCTCCTTGCTCGGGAAGTGCTTGAACAGCGTGGTGGTCGACACGTCGGCCGCCTCGGCGACGTCCCGGACGCTCACCCGGTCGTAGCCGCGCTCCAGGAACAGCCGCAGGGCGGCGTCGGCGATGGCCTTGCGGGTGGCGGCCTTCTTGCGCTCGCGGCGGCCGGTGACGGGTGGCGTGTCCATGCCGCCCACCCTAGCAAAAGGTGGCATGAGGCAATAAGTGGACCAGTTGCACTTTTGTACTCGTTCTGCTTCTCTGGGACCGTACCCACCCGGACCCCTGAACGAGAGGTTCAGCCATGCGCTCACCCGCACCCGCCGCCGCGCGGATCCACGTCATCGGGGCAGGCCCTGGCGGGCTCACCTGCGCCCGCGTCCTGCAGCGGCACGGCATCCCCGTGACCGTGCACGAACGCGACCCTCACCCGCGGGCGCGCGACCAGGGCGGCACGCTCGACCTGCACGCCGACGACGGCCAGGTCGCCCTGCGCGAGGCCGGCCTGCTCGACGGCTTCTTCCGGCTGGCCCGCCCGGAAGGGCAGGAGATGCGCCTGCTCGACCCGGCCGGACGGCTGCTGGACCACCACGTCCCGGCCGAGGACGAGCTGTTCAAGCCGGAGATCGACCGGGGCGCGCTGCGCGACCTGCTGCTCGGCTCGCTGGAACCGGGGACCGTGCGGTGGGGCCAGGCCGTCGAGCAGGTCACCGGCCCGGCCGGCGGTCCGCGGCGGGTGCGTTTCACCGACGGCACGTCCGTCGAGGCGGACCTCGTCGTCGGGGCCGACGGCGCGTTCTCCCGCGTGCGGCCGGCGGTGTCGGCCGCCGTGCCGCGCTACACCGGGGTCACCTTCCTGGAGGCGTGGTTCCAGGACGTCGGGAACGCGCACCCCGACCTCGCCGAGCTCGTCGGCCAGGGCGGCGCCACCGCGGCCGACGGCGACCGCGCCCTGTTCGCCCAGCGCAACGGCGGCGACCACATCCGCGTCTACGTCATCCAGCGCCTGCCCGCCGGCTGGATCGCCGCGAACGGCCTGAACGCCGGCGACACCGCCGGAATCCGCTCCTGGCTGCTCGACGCCTTCTCCGGCTGGTCGCCGTCGCTGCTGCGGATGATCAGCGGCAACGACGGGCCGTACGTCGACCGTCCGCTGTTCGCGCTGCCCGTCCCGCACGCGTGGGAGCGGTCGCCGTCCGTGACCCTGCTCGGCGACGCCGCCCACCTGATGCCGCCGCTCGGCGCCGGCGCCAACCTGGCCATGCTCGACGCCTGCGAGCTCGCCCTCGCGCTGGCCGGCTCCGCCACGGTGGCCGAGGCCGTGGCCGCGTACGAGACGACCATGCTCCCGCGCGCGGCGGAGGCGGCCCGGGCCCTTGAGCACGGCGCCGAGGCTCTGCTCGAACGGCACCAGAGCGGCGAGCTCGCCGACCTCGCCGACCTCGCCCCGCCCCGCCGTTGACCCGGGCGCCGGCGGGCTAGCGTGTCGCCGCGGTCACGAACATCGGCAGGGCGAGGAACAACCGCCCGGTCCGGCCGCGCTCGCGCTGCTCGGCGAGCCAGGTCTCGGCCTGCTCGTCGGTGACGGCCCCGGCCGCGCGCGCCTTCCCGGCCAGATCGGCCAGCGCGGGCACCATCGTCGCGTCGGTGCACACCGTGGTGCGCACCTCGACGGTGACGTCGGTGAAGCCCACGTCCAGCAGGAGGTTGCGGCTGCGGCGGACCACGCGCGGGGCCCTGACGAGGTCGGCGCGGGCGTGCACGATCCGGCGGGTGAGCGCGGCGTCGCCGGAGTCGATGACGAAGGTGTCCCAGTCCTGTCCGAGCAGCACGATCCGCCCGCCGGGGGCGAGCACGCGCCGCGCCTCGGCGACGGCACGGGCCGGATCGTCCAGGACGTGGAACACCTTCTCGGCCCGGTAGCCGCGCAGCTCGCCGTCGGCGAAGGGCAGCTCGTACGCCTGCGCCACCCGGAACTCACCGGCAGGCCAGCGCCCGCCCGCCACGCTGATCATCCGCTCGTCGGGGTCGACGCCGATCGCCCGCGCGCCCCGCTCGGCCATCTCCGCCACCGCGCGGCCCGATCCGCAGCCGACGTCGGCCACCGCCGCCTCCGGGACGAGGTCGAGCAACTCGTAGGAACGCGCACGCAGCTCGCCCGCCCCGGGCATGTTGTCCGCCATGTCCAGCAGGGCGATGAGCGCGTCGGTCTCTTCGCCGGTACGGCCTGTCGTCTGGTTCTTGGTCATGTGCGGGATCCTGCGGCTTCAAGTCCACTTGAAGTCAAGTGGCCCTCCCTAGGATCGCCGGTCCTGGGAAGAGCGCTCCGTTACTCCGGCGGCCGGGTGCGGGCATGGTGGGGCGCGGCCGATCCGAGGACCGGCCCTGAGGAGGAAGAGCGGTGATCAGGCGATGAAGGCTGTGCGGTTCCACGAGTACGGCGGGATCGACGTCCTGCGGGTGGAGGAGGTCGGGCGTCCGGTGCCGGGACCGGGTCAGGTGCTGGTCGAGGTGCGCGCGGCCGGGATCCAGCCCGGCGGTGGTAGACGACGTGGCGCTGACCCTGCACCCGGCGGGACTGCCGTGGGAGGTCGCCGGGTCGTTGTACGTGGCCGGCACGACGGCGTACGCCACGGTGTTCGCGGTCGATCCCGGGCCGGGGGAGACGGTGGTGGTGTCCGGGGCGGCGGGCGGTGTCGGGTCCATCGCCGTGCAGCTCGCGCGGCGCCGGGGGGCGACGGTGATCGGGCTGGCGAGCGAGGCGAACCACGCCTGGCTGAAGGGGCACGGCGTCGTGCCGGTGGCGTACGGGGAGTGCGTGGCCGAGCGGATCCGGGCGGCCTCCGGCGGGAACGTGGACGCCTTCATCGACACCTACGGGGACGGCTACGTGGAGCTCGCGGTCGAGCTGGGCGTGCGGCCCGAGCGCATCGACACCATCTGCGACTGGGCGGGCGCGGCCAGGGGCGGCGCGCGGACGTACGGGGAGGGGGCGGCCGCCTGCGCCGTCGTGGTGGGGGAGCTGGCCCGGCTCGCCGCGCGGGGTGAGCTGGAGGTGCCGATCGCCCGCGTGTACCCGCTGGCGCGGGTGCGGGACGCCTTCGGCGAGCTGGAACGCCGCCACGCCCACGGCAAGATCGTGCTCCGGCCCTAGAGCGGGCGACGGGCGGTACGGCAGGCCGCCCGCCGTCCCCACGGGTGCGTCGCCTGCCGGGGCCGCGTAGGCTACGTCGGGAAACGCTTGTGATCCACGACCAGGAGACCGGACATGGCAGGTGACGACGACATCTCCGGGTGACACCGGAGGTTGATCGGCCCCGGCGTGAGCGCGTGAGCGCCGCCGGCGAGGCCCTGTTTCGTCGTCCCCGAATCCCTGTCCTTCTCACCGGGCGGCTTCGGCGCGCCCGCGTCCTCCTCCGAGGTTCACATGGTCTCCCACCCCTGCCCGCCGGTCAGTGACGCGCTGCTGGCCCACGATCTCGTCCGGACGCTCGGCACGCGGCGCGTGCTCGACGGCCTGTCGCTCACCGCCGCCCCCGGCCGCCGGATCGGGCTCATCGGCGAGAACGGCGCGGGCAAGTCCACCCTGCTGCGGCTGCTGGCCGGTGCGGACGAGCCCGACTCCGGCACCGTCGTACGCCCCGCCGACCTGGGCTTCCTGCACCAGGAGCTGCCGTTCGCGGCCGGTGACACGCTCGCCGACGTGCTCGACGACGCCCTGCGGGAGGCGCGGACGGACCTGGCCGAGCTCGACCGGCTCACCCGCGAGCTGGCGGGGTCGCCGGACGACGCCGCGCTGCTCGAAGCGTACGGGGCCCGGCTCGACCAGGCTCAGCAGCGCGAGTCCTGGGACGCCGACCGGCGCGCGGAGATCGTCCTCGACCGGCTGGGGCTGGGCGGCGTGCCGCGTCCGCGCGCGCTCGGGTCGTTGTCCGGCGGGCAGCGCGGTCGCCTCGCGCTGGCGGCGCTGCTGATCAGGCGGCCCGCCGCGCTCCTGCTGGACGAGCCCACCAACCACCTCGACGACGACGCCGCCGTCTTCGTGGAGGAGGAGCTGCGCGGCATGACCGGCGTGGTGGTCGTGGCCAGCCACGACCGGGCCTTCCTCGACGCCGTCTGCACGGACCTGCTCGACCTCGACCCCGCCGTGGACGGTCCCGTCCGGTACGGCGGCGGCTACAGCGCGTACCTGACGGGGAGACGCGCCGAGCGCGAACGCTGGGAGCGGCGTCACGCGGCCGAGCAGGAGGAACTGGACGAACTGCGCCGCGCCGTCGCCGTGACCGCGCGGCGGGTGGCCCAGGACGGGCTGCGCCGCGACAACGAGAAGATGGGCTACGGCCACCGCGCCGGACGCGTGCAGCAGCAGATCTCCCGGCGGGTGCGCGAGGCCGCCCGCCGGCTCGCCGAGCTGGAACGCGATCAGGTCCCCGCCCCGCCACCCCCACTCCGCCTCACCGCCCCCCTCCTCCCCCCGAAGAAGGACCCCGCCGCTCCCCGGGAAGCCCCCCTCGCCACCCGGGAAGACCTCGTCGCCGCCCGGGAAGACCCGGTTGCTCCTTGGGAGGGCCGTGGCGGCGAGCCGCTGCTGTCGGTGCGGGGCGTCGAGGTGGCGGGGCGGCTCTCGCTCGACCGGCTCGACCTGAGCCCGGGGGACCGGTTGCTGGTGACCGGCCCGAACGGCGCGGGCAAGTCCACCCTCCTCGCGATCCTGGCCGGCGACCTGGAACCGGCCGGGCGGGTACGGCGGCGGCCGGGGCTGACCGTCGGCCTGCTGCCCCAGGACACGACGTTCGAGCACCCCGCCCGCACGGTCCGGGAGACGTACGAACGAGCCCTGGGGCCGGAGCGGGCCGAGGCCGTGCCGCTGCGCTCGCTCGGCCTGATCCGCCCGCGCGACCACGGCCTGCGCGTGGGCGAGCTGTCGGTCGGCCAGCGCCGCCGCCTCGCGCTGGCGCTGCTGATCGCCGATCCGCCCGACGTCCTGCTGCTCGACGAGCCCACCAACCACCTGTCACCCGGCCTCGCCGACGAGCTGGAGGCGGCCATGGCCGAGGACGGTCCGGGCGCGGTCGTGGTGGCGAGCCACGACCGCTGGTTGCGCGACCGCTGGCGGGGCCGCCGCCTGCGCCTGCCCGTGGACGGCTGAGGTACATCCCGTAGTACCCGAGAGCTACGCGGGAAGTGAGCTCCGCAGCGGGAGGCCCGCGAGCCGGGGGATCCGTAGCGTCGAGGGGGACCGCTCCTCCGCACCGAAAGGATCCCCATGGGCACCCGTGGCCGCCGCATTCTGCTCGCCACGTCCGTCGCCGCGCTGGTGGCGGGCCCGGCGGCGTGCGTGTCGGGGGTGGCGCCGGCGAACCTCGCGCGGATCGTGACCGGCTCACCAATAAGCTGGACCAAGGGTGCAAGCCGGGACGTAAGGAACATGGGCGAGGGCGGATGAGCAGGCTGCGGAAGGCCCTCGCGACCCTGCGCGCGGATCTGTGGACGACGGCCCTTGACCCCCTGCCCCGCATGGGCGGGCCGCGCGCCCTGTCCCGGCTGCCGCACGCCGTCGTCGTCCTGTACGCGACGGCCATGGGCCTGTACCCCGGCGGAGAGGGCATCGACCCGACCGTCCCGCTGCTGGCCATGGCCATGGCGGCGGCCATGGTGCTGGCGATGTGGCGGCCGGTGCCCGCCTGGTGGGCGACGATCGTGCTCATGGTCGCCGGGGCGCGGGCGGGCATGGTCTACGTGGCGAATGATCTGAGCTTCCCCTGGACGGTGCATCCCGAGGCGTACGAGGGGCTGCCCTTCTCGCAGGCCAGACCGCTCGCCTTCCCGTGGACGGGCTCCGGCGTCGCCCTGCAGGCCGGCGTGCTGTTCCTGCTGGCGCTGCGGGTACGCCCCCGCGTCGCCGTCAAGGCGCTGGCGATCACCGCGCTGACCGGGGTGGCGATCGTGGCGCTCATGCCGGAGGCCAACGGGGGCGGGCTGGGGGTGACGGCCCTGATGGCCGACGCGGTCGCGGTCGCCGTCGGGGCCGGGGTGCGCCAGCTCAGGACGACCCGTACCCGGCTGGAGGCCCAGGAGGGGCTGACCGCCGAGGAACGGGCCCGCCGCACGCTGCTGGAGGAGCGCAGCAGGATCGCCCGCGAGCTGCACGACGTGGTCGCCCACCACATGTCGGTGATCTCCATCCAGGCGCAGGTCGCGCCGCACCTGGTGAACGACCCGCCGCAGGAGCTGAGGGAGAACCTGGCGGGCATCCGCCAGAACGCCGTCGAGGCGCTGACCGAGCTGCGCCGGGTCCTGGGCGTGCTGCGCGCGCAGGACCAGCCGGGCGACGCGCCGCAGCCCACGCTCGACCGGCTGGACGAGCTGCTGGCGAACGTGCGCGGCGCGGGCGTCACGCTCACCGCCGAGATCGCCGGGCGGGCGCGTCCGCTGTCGCCGGGCGTGGAGCTGTCGGCGTACCGGATCGTGCAGGAGGCGCTCAGCAACGCCATGCGGCACGCGCCCGGCGCGGCGGTGACGGTCCGGCTGGAGTACCGGCCGGGCTCGCTCGCGATCAGGGTCGTCAACGGCCCGCCCGGCAGGCCGGCGCGGCCCTCGCCCGGCGCCGGGCACGGGCTGCTCGGCATGCGCGAGCGCACCGCCATGCTGGGCGGCGACCTGGTCGCCGGGCCCACGCCGGCGGGCGGTTACGAGGTCAGCGTGTTCCTGCCGGTCGACCAGGAGAAAGGCATCCAGGCCACCTCATGACGAGCATCCGCGTGCTCATCGCCGACGACCAGGTCATGGTCCGTCAGGGCTTCACCGTGCTGCTCAACGCCGAGCCCGGGATCGAGGTCGTGGGTCAGGCCGTCAACGGGCTCGACGCCGTCGCCCAGGTCGCCGAGCTGGACCCCGACGTCGTCCTCATGGACGTGCGCATGCCCGAGCTCGGCGGCATCGAGGCCACCCGCCGGATCGCCGCCCGTCCGGACGCGTCGGCGAAGGTGCTGGTCCTGACCACGTTCGACCTCGACGACTACGTCTATGAGGCCCTGCGCGCCGGGGCGTCCGGTTTCCTGCTCAAGGACGCCTCGGCGGCCGAGCTGGCCCACGCGGTGCGGGTGGTGGCGGCCGGCGACGCGCTGCTGGCCCCGAACCTCACCAAGCGCCTGATCGCCGAGTTCACCCGGGTCAGCGGCGCGCGGCGCGCGCCGCTGAAGGAGCGCGTGGGCGACCTGACCGAGCGCGAGACCGAGGTGCTGTCGCTGATCGCGCAGGGCCTGTCGAACGCCGAGATCGCCGAGCGCCTGGTGGTCGCCGAGCAGACGGTCAAGACCCATGTGAGCCGGATCCTGGTCAAGCTCGGGCTGCGTGACCGTACGCAGGCGGCGGTCTTCGCGTACGAGACGGGGCTCGTCCGCCCCTCGGGCTACTAGCCTCAGGCGGCGACCAGCCGGACGATCTCGCGCGGCCGGGCCTCGCGCTCGTCGAAGGCCACGTCGACGTCGGCGGTCCCGAGCGCGGCCAGCGACGCGGCGAACGCCTCGTCGGACTCCCAGCGCACGATGGAGACCACCGCGTCCTCCGACAGCCAGCACTCGGCCGACAGGCAGCCGGGCATGCCCCGGAACGCCTCGGCCACCTTGCGCACCCGCCCGACGAACTCCTCCCGGTACGCGGCCTGCGGGTAGTGCTTGGCGATCATCGCGACGTTCATGGAATTCTCCTCTGTGTTGGTCAACATAGAATATGATTGTTAGCACAGAGGAGGTGGCATGACAACGCGACGGGAACAGACCAGCAACGAGAGCCGCGAGCTGATCCTCAACGCGGCGGCCGAGCTGTTCGCCGAGAAGGGCTACCGGCAGACCACGTTCCACGACGTGGCCCGGAGCTCGGGCATCAGCCGCGGCTCCATCCCATGGCACTTCGGCGGCAAGGAGGGCCTGCTGCTGGCCGTGCTCGAACGTTCGGTGGCCAGGGTGCGCGACGGCCTGGCCGCCGTCCCCGAGACCGGCGATCCGGGGTTCGAGCCGTTCGACCAGGGGGTCGGCGCGCTGTTCGCCCTTCCGACCACCAAGCTCTTCGTCACCCTGCTGGTCGAGGCGCTGGAGCCCGGCTCGCCCGTCCGCGACCGCTACGTCGAGATCCACGAGGCGCTGCGCGACCACTGCCGGCGCTGGCTCGAACGCCTCCCGCTGCCGCCTGGCCTGCCGGCGGAGGCCCTGGCCGTCGCGCTCGTCGGCGCCGGCATCGGCGTCCACCAGCAGTGGCTGCTCGCCCCGGAACGCGTCGACCACGCCGAGGCCCTGGCCGCCCTCCGCGCCCTGGTCGCCGCACTCCTGCCCCCGCGCACGACTGACCGCGGCGCGGGCTAACCTTCCGCGCGGTCGGCCGCGATGCGGGCGAGCAGGGGCGGGGTCCAACGGTCGCCGTACGCGGCCCGCAGCCGGGGCAGCCGCCAGTCGCCGCCGGTCACGCGTCCGCGGCACAGGGACGTGCCGCACCGGCAGGGCATCGCCCACGTCCCGACCCCGCTGTGGGTGGCGTAGTCGATCGTCAGCTCCTCGCCGGGATCGAGGTCGCTGCGCGCGGCCACCGTGGTCGCGTCGAGGTGCCACAGGGTGGGGTCGCAGGAGTGGTTGCCGAAACGCACCGGGTGATCGGGCGGACGGCGAACAGGCCGGTGCCGTGGATCGCGGAGGGCCGGGCCAAGGCGCTCGGGCTGAGCCGGCTCCGGGTCGCGTACGCGTCGCTCAAGGCGGGGTCCTTCCAGGGCGGGGATCTCTCGTCCCGATCATCTCCCGGGTCGTCCGGACAGGACAGGACATCGACGGGTAATGGACGCGTCATGGCCGGTGCCGCCGGGCCGCGGACTGGACATGTCACCAGAGGGGTTGCCCCGGGCGAAAGGGAGGTCGTCATGAAGATCGTCGTGATCGGCGGGACCGGTCTGATCGGGTCGAAGCTCGTGAACAAGCTGGCCGGGGAGGGGCACGAGGCGGTCGCCGCGTCCCCGAGGACGGGCGTCGACGCCGTCACGGGGGAGGGGCTGGCCGAGGTCCTGGAGGACGCGTCGGTCGTCGTGGACGTCTCCAACTCGCCGTCGTTCGAGCGCGCGGCGGCCCTGGAGTTCTTCGAGAGCTCCACGGGCAACCTGATGGCGGCCGAGGCCGCGGCGGGCGTCGGCCACCACGTCGCGCTGTCGGTCGTGGGCGCCGAGCGCATGCCCGACAACGGCTACTTCGCCGCGAAGATCGCCCAGGAGCGGCTGATCGAGAAGTCGGGGATCCCGTACTCGCTGGTGCACGCGACGCAGTTCTTCGAGTTCGTGCGCGCCATCGCCGACGCGTCCACCGTGGACGGCGAGGTGCACATCGCGCCCGTGCTGTTCCGGCCGATCGCGGGCGACGACGTCGCGGCGGCCGTCGGCCGGGTCGCGACCGGGACGCCGCTGAACGGCCGGATCGAGATCGCCGGCCCCGAGCAGTACCGCATGGACGAGTTCTTCCGCAACGCCCTGGCCGGTCTCGGTGACCCGCGCGAGGTGGTCAGGGACGTGCACGCCCGCTACTTCGGCAGCGAGCTGAGCGAGCGCTCGCTGGTGCCCGGCGACGACGCCGTCCTGGGGCGGACCACGTACCAGGACTGGGCCGTCGCCCAGTAGGCCGCCGGCGGCCGGGAAGGAGGGCCCGCATGTCCCAGGACGTACCGGGGAGGCCGCGTTCGACGGCCCGGCGGACGGCGCTGACCGTGCTGCAGGAGGTCCGTCCGGGGTTCGGGTTCGTGCCGGATCCGCGCGCCGCCCGCCGCGTCCAGGGCTGAGCGCCGCCCGGAGCGCGGTCAGAACAGCGCGGTCAGAACCAGGTGGCCAGGGCCTCCTCCAGCGCCGCGTCCGGTGCGTCGCCCGCCCAGGCGACGACGCCGTCGGGCCGGACCAGCAGGCCGGCGAAGTCGCGGACGTCCACCGGCTTGGCCGCCAGCAGCGGCACGCGCGGGTCGGCGGCCAGGCCGGCCCCGAGGTCCAGCAGCAGCCCCCGCCCGTCGTGGAGATGGTCGCCGACCCGGCTGCCGTCGGCCAGCTCCAGGTCGGGGACGCTCCGGCCGACCAGCGGATGGTCGCCGGGCAGCTCGTAGCGCTGCCAGACGCCCGAGAGCCGCTTGACGAAGTACGTGGTGCCCTCGGTCGTGCCGATCAGGTCGGACACGACGGCCCGCAGCGCCCGGGGACCGGCCTCGGGCCGCATGAGCTGCACCTGGGCGCGGGTCCAGTCGAGCACCCACGCGCCGATGGGGTGGCGTTCGGCGGTGTAGGTGTCGAGCAGCGCCTCGGGCGAGCGGCCCCGGACCACGGCGGCGAGCTTCCATCCGAGGTTGACGGCGTCGCCGATGCCCAGGTTGAGCCCCTGACCGCCGAAGGGCGAGTGGACGTGCGCCGCGTCGCCGGCCAGCAGGACCCGGCCGAGCCGGTAGGTGGTGGCCTGGCGGGCGTTGTCGGTGAAGCGGGTGGCCGTCCTGACGCCGGTGACGGTGACGTCCACGCCGGAGACGGCCCGCAGGCTGGCCTGGAGCTCCTCGGCGGTGACCGGCGTGGTGCGGTCCTCGGGCGGTCCGTCGAACTCGACGGTGAGGATGCGGCCGGGGGTCGGCCCGTTGGCGTAGGTGCCGGTGTCGGTGTGGTTCCAGCCCGCGGCCAGCCCTTCGGCGCCCTCCATCGTCACGACGGCCTGGTGGCCGGTGATCAGCGGGGGCGTGCCGGGGAAGTCGAAGCCGGCCAGGCGGCGCACCGTGCTGCGGCCGCCGTCGCAGCCCACCAGCCACCCGCAGCGGAACTCCCGCTCGCCCGCCCGCACGACGACGCCGTCGGCGGCGGCCTCGAAGCCGGTCAGCTCCACGCCGCGCAGCACGTCCACGCCGAGTTCGGCGGCCCGTTCGCCGAGCACCCGCTCGATGTCCTGCTGCCGGATGCCGGTGAGGCGGGTGGCCGGCCCGCGGTCGGCGAAGTCGGGGTCGCTCTCGTCCACCAGCTCGCTGAGCAGCCACAGCCCGGCGAAGTGCCCGGCGAAGGAGGACACCTTGGGCTGCTCGGCCGCCGCCGCCCCGCCCCGCTGCGCCATGAACGCCTGGATCGCCTTCATGGTCTCGGCCTGCGCCTCCTCCAGCACGGGGAACAGCCCGCGCCGGTAGAACGCCTCCGCCGTGGGCGTGTTGACCGAGCCCGCCTTGACCGTCTGGTCGATGTCGGTCAGCCGCTCCAGCACCGCCACGCGGACGCCGTGCAACCGCAGCTCACAGGCGAGCATCAGCCCCACGGGACCGCCACCGGAAATGATCACGTCGTAGTCCATGGCGAAAACTATACCCGACTAAATTTTGAGTGCGATACACTTTTTCTGTGAAAGAGACCCCATCGCTCCGCGAACGCAAGAAGGCCGAGACCCGCAAGCGCATCTCCGACCACGGCTCGATGCTCTTCTACGAACGCGGCTTCGACGAGGTGACCATCGGCGAGATCGCCGAGGCGGCGGACGTCTCCAAGGTGACGGTGTTCAACTACTTCCCCCGCAAGGAGGACATCTTCTTCGACCGCATCCCCGAGCTGGTCGACCTGGTCACCGAGACCGTCCGGGGCCGCCGGCCGGGCGAGCCGGTGCTGTCCGCGCTGCGGGACATGCTCGTCCGGCACGCGCGCGAGGGCCACCCGCTCGGCGGGATCGACGACCGGTTCGTGCACTTCTTCCGGGTGGTGATCGGCTCCGCGGCGCTGCGGGCCCGCGCCAGGGAGATCGCCGACGAGCTGGAGGCCGTGCTCGCGGCCCTGATCGACGAGTCCGGCGAGGGGCTGCCCGGCCGGTTGACCGCGGCCATGCTCGTCGGCGCGTTCCGCTCGGCCTACCTGACCGCCGCGGCCCGCCAGCTGGCCGGGGAGAGGGCCGCCGGCGTGCTCGCCGACCACGTCGCCGCCGTGGACCTGGCGTTCGAGGTGCTGGAACGGGGGCTGGCCGGTACGTAGGCGACGGCATTACCTGGCACGTAATCGACGGCATGACCTGCCCCGCGCGAGAGTTCTTCCGTAAGCGCGAGGACTTTGCGGGAGGATCACATGCCGTACTTCGACAGCCACGACGGGACCAGCCTGTTCTACACCGACTGGGGGCAGGGCGAGCCTGTCGTGTTCGTGGCCGGGGCCTGGCTCAGCAGCAGCTCATGGGAGTTCCAGATGATGCCGATGTCGGAGAGCGGCCTGCGCTGCGTCGCCTTCGACAAGCGCGGCCACGGCCGCTCCGACTGGCCCGGCCACGGATACGACTACGACAACCTCGCCGACGACCTGGCGGCGCTGCTGGACCACCTCGACCTGCGCGGCGTGACGCTGGTGGCGCACTCGATGGGCTGCGGCGAGGTGATCCGCTACCTGTCCCGCCACGGGGACGACCGGGTGAGCCGGATCGTGCTGATCTCGCCCACCGCGCCCCTGGCCGTCAGGACGCCCGACAACCCCGACGGCGTCGACCAGGCCCGCTTCGACGCCGTCGCGGCCGACCGCGCCAAGGACCGCCCGAGGTGGCTGGCCCAGAACGCCCAGGCGTTCTTCGCCACGCACCTGGGCAACAAGATCTCCTCCGAGCTCGTCGAGTGGACCGTGCAGCGCTGCCTCGACTGCTCGGCCAGGGCCGCCCACGAGGTCGTCAGGACCGGCGTCTGCACCGACCTGCGCGAGGAGAGCGCCGCCGTCCGCGTGCCGACCCTGATCATCCACGGCGACGCCGACGCCTCGGCCCCCGTCTGGCTGTGCGGGCGGCGGCTGGCGAAACTGGTGCCGGGCAACGTCTACCACGAGTACGCCGGGGCCGGGCACGGCATCTTCATCACCCACGCCGACCGGCTCAACCAGGACGTGCTCGACTTCATCGCCGGCACCGGCCGCTGAACGCCGTCTCCGCGGGAGGGCGGGCGCACCGGTCAGGAACGGAGAAGCACCCGCCTCCGAACCCCCGCTACCGTGGGGTCATACCCTCGTAGCTGGTCGGATCCGCTCAGGCGACGCAGGCGGGGGCCCCGCGCGAGAGATGGAGAAACGATGAGCACGCACACGCCGCCCGAGCGGCAGGTCGCCGACAGCCACGATCTGATCCGGGTCCACGGCGCGCGCGAGAACAACCTCAAGGACATCAGCGTCGAGATCCCCAAGCGCCGGCTCACGGTGTTCACCGGCGTGTCCGGCTCGGGCAAGAGCTCCCTGGTGTTCGCCACGATCGCCGCCGAGTCGCAGCGGCTGATCAACGAGACCTACAGCACGTTCGTCCAGGGCTTCATGCCGACGCTGGCCCGGCCCGAGGTGGACGTGCTCGAAGGGCTGACCACCGCGATCATCGTCGACCAGCAGCGCATGGGCGCCGACCCCCGCTCCACCGTCGGCACCGCCACCGACGCCAACGCGATGCTGCGCATCCTGTTCAGCCGGCTCGGGCAGCCGCACATCGGCTCGCCCAACGCCTACTCCTTCAACGTGCCCTCGGTCCGCGCGACCGGCGCGATCACCGTCGAGCGCGGCTCCAGCAAGACGGTCCGGCAGAGCTTCACCCGCCTGGGCGGCATGTGCCCCCGCTGCGAAGGCCGCGGCACGGTCTCCGACATCGACCTCACCCAGCTCTACGACGACTCCAAGTCGCTGGCCGGCGGCGCCTTCACCATCCCGGGCTGGAAGTCCGACAGCTTCTGGACCGTACGCGTCTACGCCGAGTCGGGGCTGCTCGACCCCGACAAGCCGATCCGCGACTTCACCAAGCGGGAGATGCAGGACTTCCTCTACCGGGAGCCGACCAAGGTCAAGGTCGAGGGCGTCAACCTCACCTACGAAGGGCTCATCCCGAAGATCCAGAAGACATTCCTGTCCAAGGACAAGGAGGGCATGCAGCCGCACATCCGCGCCTTCGTCGAACGGGCGGTCACCTTCACCACCTGCCCCGAGTGCGACGGCACCCGGCTCAGCGCCGAGGCCCGGTCCTCGAAGATCGACGGCGTCAGCATCGCCGACGCCTGCCGGATGCAGATCACCGACCTGGCCGCGTGGATCCGCGGCCTCGACCGGCCGTCCGTGGCGCCGCTGCTGGCCACCCTGGGCCGTACGCTCGACTCCTTCGTCGAGATCGGGCTCGGCTACCTGTCCCTCGACCGGCCGGCCGGCACGCTGTCGGGCGGCGAGGCCCAGCGCGTCAAGATGATCCGGCATCTCGGCTCCTCCCTCACTGACACCACGTACGTCTTCGACGAGCCCACCATCGGCCTGCACCCCCACGACATCCAGCGGATGAACGGCCTGCTGGCCAGGCTGCGCGACAAGGGCAACACCGTGCTCGTCGTCGAGCACAAGCCGGAGGCCATCGCCGTCGCCGACCACGTCGTCGACCTCGGCCCCGGCGCCGGCACCGAGGGCGGCACCGTCTGCTTCGAGGGCACCGTCGAGGGGCTGCGGGCCAGCGGCACGGTCACCGGCCGCCACCTCGACGACCGCGCCCACCTGAAGGAGGAGGTGCGCAAGCCCACCGGAGCGCTGGAGATCCGCGGCGCGGACAAGCACAACCTGCGCGACGTCGACGTCGACATCCCGCTCGGGGTGCTGGTCGTCGTCACCGGCGTGGCCGGTTCCGGCAAGAGCTCGCTCGTGCACGGGTCCGTCCCGGCGGGCGCGGGCGTGGTGTCGATCGACCAGAGCCCGATCCGCGGCTCGCGGCGCAGCAACCCGGCCACCTACACCGGCCTGCTCGACCCGATCCGCAAGGCGTTCGCCAAGGCCAACGGTGTCAAGCCGGCCCTGTTCAGCGCCAACTCCGAGGGCGCCTGCCCCAACTGCAACGGCGCCGGCGTCATCTACACCGACCTGGGCGTGATGGCCGGCGTCGCCACCGTGTGCGACGAGTGCGAGGGCAGGCGCTTCCAGGCCGAGGTGCTGGAGTACCGCTTCGGCGGCCGGGACATCAGCGAGGTGCTGGCGATGCCGGTGACCGAGGCCGAGGCATTCTTCGGCGCGGGCGAGGCGCGCACCCCGGCCGCGCACGCCATCCTCGGCCGGCTCGCCGACGTCGGGCTCGGCTACCTGAGCCTCGGCCAGCCGCTCACCACGCTGTCCGGCGGCGAGCGGCAGCGGCTCAAGCTGGCCACCCAGATGGCCGACAAGAGCGGCAGCGTCTACGTGCTCGACGAGCCCACCACCGGCCTGCACCTCGCCGACGTCGAGCAGCTTCTCGGCCTGCTCGACCGGCTCGTCGACGGCGGCAAGTCGGTGATCGTCATCGAGCACCACCAGGCGGTCATGGCGCACGCCGACTGGATCATCGACCTCGGCCCCGGGGCCGGCCACGACGGCGGCCGGGTCGTCTTCGAGGGCACCCCCGCCGACCTCGTCGCCGCCCGTTCCACGCTGACCGGCGAGCACCTGGCGGCCTACGTCGGGGCCACGAACCCGTGAGGCTGCTCGTCGTCGGCGGCAGCGGCTTCCTGGGCGGCGAGCTCGTCCGGCAGGGCGTGGCGGCCGGGCACGAGGTGGCCGCGACCTGCCACAGCCGTCCCGGGGAGGCGTCCGGCGTCGCGTGGTCGCCGCTCGACGTGCGCCGGCGCGCCGACGTCGAGGCGCTGGTCGCCGAGGTCCGGCCGGACGCGGTCGTCAACGCCACCTCCCGGCAGCACGACTGGGCGACCATGGCCACCGGGGCGGCGAACGTCGCCCTGGCCGCCGCCGCGGCGGGCGGTCACCTGGTCCACGTCTCCAGCGACGCCGTCTTCTCCGGGGCCGCGACCCGCTACGACGAGACGTGCCTCCCCGACCCGATCAGCCCGTACGGCGCGGCCAAGGCGGCCGCCGAGACGGCCGTGGCCGCGGTCGCGCCGGACGCGGTGATCGCCAGGACGTCGCTGATCGTCGGCGCCGGCTCGCCGCACGAGGCGCTGGTGCACGCCCTGGCCACCGGCCGGACGAAGGGCGCGCTGTTCACCGACGACGTGCGATGCCCGGTGCACGTCGCCGACCTCGCGGCGGCCCTCCTGGAACTGGCCGCCTCCGGCCGGTCCGGCGTCCACCACGTCGCCGGGGCCGACGCGCTGAGTCGGTACGAACTGGGCCTGCTCGTCGCCCGCCGCGACGGCCTCGACCCGGACCGGATCCCGGCGGGCCTGCGCGCCGGGTCGGGCGTGCCCGGCCCGCTGGACGTGCGCCTCGACTGCGCCGCCACCCGGCGGGCGCTGCGGACCGAGCTGCGCGGCGCGCGACGGTTCCTCGACGCGGCCCGCCCCTGACCTCGCCGCCTCAGAGCCGCTGGTTGATGCGGATCAGGTTGCCCGCCGGGTCGCGTACGGCGCAGTCGCGCACCCCGTACGGCTGCTCGGCCGGCTCCTGGACGATCTCCGCCCCGTTGGCCGCCAGCCGGTCGAAGACGGCGTCGAGGTCGTCCGTGGACAGGTTGATGCCGGCGAAGGTGCCCTTGGCCATCATCTCGACGATGGTGCGGCGCTCGTCCTCGGTGATCCCGCAGCCGTCGGGGACCGGCGGCTGCAGCACGATCGACGTGCCGGGCTGGCCTGCGGGGCCGACGGTGATCCAGCGCATCCCGTCGTAGCCGACGTCGCCGCGCACCTCGAAGCCGAGCGCGTCGCGGTAGAAGGCCAGGGAGGCGTCCGGGTCGTCGTGGGGGAGGTAGCTGGAGTGGATGGTGATGTCCATGCCGGTCACGCTAGCCGCGCCCCGCCTGGCGGCGCTTCTCCGTTCCTGACCGCCGTCCGGCCGCGCGCTCAGCCTGCATCTGGCAGAGGTACCTTCAACAGGGCGCTGGCTGGACTCCTGGCGGCGCCGCAGGCTTGCCGGCATGACAGAGACCTTGCGGAGCGACGCGCGGCTGGGGCTGCGCGGCCGGCTCATCCTGATCACCTTGTGCGGTGCGACGTTCATGACCGGCCTCGACTATTCGATCATCACGGTGGCGTTGCCGGAGATCGGCCGGGACCTGGGCTTCGCCACCGCTTCCGGCCTGCAGTGGGTGGCCACCGCCTGCCTGCTGCCCACGGCCGCGTTGATGCCCCTGTTCGGGCGGGCCTCCGACACGCTGGGCCGGCGCCGCCTGTTCATCGCCGGAGTGCTGACGTTCGCGGCGTTCTCGCTGCTGGCGGGCCTCGCGCCGACCCCCGGCCTGCTGGTCGCGGCGCGGGCCGGGCAGGGCGTGGCGGCGGCCATGATCGGCCCGACCGCGCTGGCCCTGATGACCGCCGCCTTCCCCGAAGGGCCGCGGCGGACGCGGGCGCTGGGCGTCAACGGCGCCCTGCTCTCGCTGGGGTTCGTCATCGGCACGATCGGTGGCGGGCTCATCACCAGCGGACTGAACTGGCGCTGGACGATGCTCATCCTGTTCGGCATCGGCGTCCTCGTGGTGGCGGGCGCGTTCGCCGTGGTCCGCGAGAGCGCCGCCAGGCAGCGGACCCGGCTGGACGTGCCGGGCGCACTGCTGGCCGCCGCCGGTCTGTTCGCCCTGGTCTTCGGCATCTCCGCCGGCGACGGGGACGGCTTCGTGACGCCGGTGATCCTGCTCGCCGCGGCGGCCCTGCTGGGCGCGTTCCTCGTCGTCGAGTCCCGGCACCCCGCCCCCCTGGTGCCCCTGCGCCTGCTGCGCCGCCGGACCGTCACGTGGGGGATGACGATCGGGCTGGTGACGTTCGGCATGTGCGGCGGGGCGACGCTGCTGCTCAGCATCTACATGCAGGACGTGCTCGGCTGGTCGCCGTTGCGGACGGGGCTCGGCTTCCTGGGCGAGGGCGTCGCCGCGCTGCTCGCCGGCACCGTCGCGGCCCGGCTGATCGGCGCCAGGGGCACCGCCGCGACCATCGTGCTCGGCCTGGTCGTGCAGGCCGCCGGCACGGCGGCGATGGTGCTGCTGCCGGCCCAGGGCGGGCTGCCGGTGCTGCTGGCCACCTCGGCGGCCATGGGCTTCGGGCACGTGCTGACCGTGGTGGCCGCCATCACCACGATCACCTCCGGCCTGGACGAGGCCGACCAGGGCGTGGCCGGCAGCCTCGCGCAGCTGCCCACGTTCGTCGGAGCCGTGGGCGTGGCGGGGCTGATCGCCGTCGTGGCCGCGCGCACCGAGGCCCTCGTCCCGGTCACCACCCGCGTGCTGGCGACGCTGGGCGGGCTGCACGCCGCCTTCGTCGTGGCGGGGGCGGTCGCCCTGCTCGGCGCGGCGGCCGCCGCGCTGCTCCCGCGCCGCGCCCCCGCCGCACGCCCCGCCGCCCGCCGCCTCGCCGCCTGATGGGCGACGCGACCGGTCAGGCGCCGGCGAGCCGGTGCGACGGGACGGGTCGGGCGGCGACGAGTTCGATCAGGCGGCCCAGTCGCTCCGCCGACGGCGATCCGGGCTCGGCCTGGAACACCGTCACCCCCTGGCCCTCGTCGTCGGGCGTGCGCAGCAGCTCGGCGGTGAGGGTCATGACGCCCACCTCCGGATGCCGGTAGTCGCGGGAGATGGAGGCGCAGTTGCTGACCGGATGCTCCGACCACATCTCCCGGAACTCCGGGCTGCGCACCAGCAGCTCCTCGACCAGGCCGGTCACGCCCTCGTCGCCGGGGAACCTGGACAGCGACCCCTGCAGGTACGCGATGTCGTCCCGGGCCTTGCCCGGCCAGTCCACGTACAGGCGGCGGGCGAAGTCCAGCTCCAGGAAGTCCATGAGGATGAAGTTGGGTCGCTCCTCGGCGTCGAAGGCCCAGTGGGGGGCCAGCAGGGCGTGCGCAGGCCGGTTCCAGGCCAGGATGTCGCCCCGCCGGCCCACCGCGATCGCCGGCGCCCCGGCGAAGGAGTCGACCATGAGCCTGATGCCGGGACGCAGCCGCTCGGGCCGGACCCGTTCCCTGGCCCGCGCGACCCTGGCCAGCCGGTGCAGGTGCCTGACCTCGTCCTCGTCCAGGCGCAGCACGCGGGCGATCGCGTCCAGCACGTCGTCGGAGACGTTCGGGCTCTGCCCCTGCTCCAGACGCGTGTAGTAGCCGACGCTGACCCCGGCCAGCGGGGCCACCTCCTCCCTGCGCAGCCCCGCCACCCGGCGGTGGCGGACGCCGTGACTCAGCCCCAGCTCCTCGGGGCTGAGCCGGGCACGACGGGAACGAAGGAACTCACCAAGCGCGGACCCGGGATACATGGCTCCACAGAATGGCAGAAGCCTCGCGAACGGGTCAGCTGTGGCCCGGGGCGGGCGTGCTCCCCGGTTCCAGCGGCAGCACCGGGATGCGCAGGGTGGTCGTGCCGGTGGTCAGGCGGAAGGTGACGTCGATCGGCGTGGCGCCGAGCGGACGGTCGATGTCCAGGACCTCCAGGTGCGGACGGCTCTGCCCCTCCTGGAGCGAGACGGTCGAGCGAGCCGGCACCGTCACGTTGACGTCCTGCTGCGGCGCACCCGGCCCCGCGCGGTAGACGACCTTCCTGGCGTGCACGGTGGTGACGCCGTCGAGCTTCTGGGGCTGGTCGCTCTCGTTGACCAGCGTCAGGTAGAGGCCCAGGTCGTCGCCCGCCTTCTGCCGGTCCATGGGCGGGGCCAGGATGTGCACGTGCAGCAGCCGCATCGCGCCCACCTGCCCGTCGACCAGCCCCTCCCTGGACGTGCCCTGGGGGAGGGGCGACTCCCGCTGCCCCGGGTTGCAGGCCGGCAGGAGCGCCAGCACGCAGAGGGCCGACAGGAAGGGCAGCAGCGCTCGCGGGCCCCGTGGTGATGTCCTCATGTTCGTGCCTTCGTGTGGTGTGAGGCCGGTGACGAGGCCACAGCGCGGGCCCGCTCGCACGAGCGCCGCCTGCGGGGGGTTGACCGCAACCACGATGTACCCCCTTGACCGGGCACCATGCCGGACGCGCCTACCCGCCGGAGTCGCGGTAGAAGCTCAGCCCGGCGTGCTCGGGATCGGTGTAGACCTTCACCGTCCCGTCCGGGTACGCGGCGAACGGCAGGACGACGCCGTCCGGGCACGGGTGCAGGAACATCAGCGTCGGCCCCACGACGACGAACGAACGGGCCTGGGGCGTGGCGTGCTCGGAGCCGTGCTCGGCACGCCAGCTGGCCACCCGGTCGGCCGCGCCGGGCTGCCGGGCGACGTCCTCCACTTTCCCGATCAGGTCCTCGATGGCGACCTGGTCGAGGATCTCGACCTGCACCTGCTGCGGTTCCCCCATGCCGTTCTTCCTTGGCTCGTGTCCTGCCCGCTCCCCGCCCACCCCGGGATGAGCGGCCTACCCCCTGCCCGGTCCGGCGAAACGGCGCAGGTCAGAGCCCTGATCGTGCGGCGGGCGCGGCACGGCGTCCCCGCCTCGGCCACCGGGCGGATCACCGGCGGCGGCGGTGACGATAGACCGCGTCCCGGCCGGGCAGAGAAGGGGGTTTCTCAGGTTCAGGAGCCCCCATGTCTGGTGATCAGTTCACGCCCTCCGCCCCGCCGGGCGAACCCGGCGCGGCCGGCCGGGACGGCCACGCGTCCGGCCCGCGACCGGACGCGCCGGGCCTGCCCATCGGCAGGGCCCGACGGCCCGTCGGCCGCCACCCCCTCGTATTCGGGTTCACCGCCCCGCTCGGGGTTCTGACCGCCGGGCTGCTGGT